>NC_008043.1:180000-505000 GCF_000014065.1 Ruegeria sp. TM1040
GATCCGGATCGCCAAATCTGCCTCTCGTCTGTTCAGATCCAAGAGATCATTGCTGGCCTTCACCACAAGTTCGACCTCGGGGTAGAGGTCAATGAAGCGCTTCAAGACCGGGGCAAGCTGTGCCTGTATCAGGAGTTGCGGTGCAGTCAGGGTGAGACGCCCCGAGAGGGTCTGGTCCTTTCCAGTGACGCGCCGCAGCAACTGGTGTTCTTCCCTCTCCATACTCTCCGCAGCCACGGCCAAATCGCGCGCGAGCGGCATCGGCACATAGCCTTCGGGGTGGCGTTCAAACAAGGGTTGGCCCAATGCCTTCTCGGCGCGTGTCACCCTACGGGCAACGGTGGTGTAGGTCACACCCAGAGCGTCCCCTGCAGCAGCGAGTGTGCCACAGCGCACCAGAGCGAGAACCGTGCGCATATCATCCCAGTTTAACTGCATGCATGCGTTTTCGCATGACTCGAGTGCGAAAGCACGTGTTTTCGCATTTGCTCCCACGCCCCATGTTCTCCGTGTTCTACAAACAAGGAGACCAAAATGGTTTACGCCTATGCAAATATTATTGTCGCTAATGCTGACAGCCTCGCATCCTATCGCGAGAAAGCCGGAGATGCGCTCGCAAAACATGGAGGGCGGGTGGCGCAGGCAACGCCGCAACAGACCATTCTGGAGGGCGCGCGGGATGAAACCGGGCTTGGAGCGATCCTCGTGTTTGAAACAGTCGAAGGCGCAAAAGCCTGGATCAACGATCCCGCGCTCTCTGACGTGCATGCGCTTCGACGCGGCGCTGGACAAAGCACCATTACCCTGATGGCATAAACGCGTCAGGGTTGCGCATGTCTTCGATGCAGGTTCTGCCCTTGGGGGCGACACAAGCAGACATGGGCCGCTGCTTCGACCTAAAGCTGCAACACTGCATATGTGAAGATCTACGTCACCATCGATGCATGTGGCGGTTTCACTTGGCCCCATGGGCCGGCCACCCCTGCGCCTCGCCCATGTGCGTCCGTGCATCCCCACCAGAAAAAGCGGGCGCGGAGCCATAAGGTCCGCGCCCGCCATCATCAAAGATAAAGGGTGCACCGTCACTCGGCTGCGATCTGCCCTTCTGCCTTCTCAACCCGCACAGCCGAGAACTTGAACTCGGGGATCTTGCCGTAGGGATCGATTGCCGGGTTGGTCAGGATATTGGCCGCTGCCTCGACATAGGCAAAGGGCACAAAGACCATGTCTTCGGCCACCGCGCGGTCCGCACGAGCCATGATCTCGATCGAGCCGCGACGCGTGGACAGTCGAACCATCTCGCCCGGCTCAACCCCAAGGGTGCGCAGGGTACGCGGATGCAACGAACAGTTTGCCTCCGGCTCAACCGCATCCAACACAAGCGAGCGCCGCGTCATGGAGCCCGTATGCCAATGTTCGAGCTGACGCCCCGTGGTCATGATCATCGGGAAGTCCGCATCCGGGGCCTCATCCGGCGGGATCACCGAGGCAGGCGTAAATCTCGCCCGCCCCTCGGGGCGCGGGAAGCCATCGCCAAACACAATCGCCTGACCCGGGTCGGTCTCATGCAGCGAGGGATAGGTGATGGTCTCCACCTCCAGACGTTCCCAGGTGATATTGTCGAGCGACTTCATATTGAGTTTCATCTCGGCAAAAACCTCTGAAACATCACTATAGGCCCAAGGCAAACCGATCCGCTGTGCCAATTCTACGGTGATCTTCCAATCCTCGCGCGCCTCACCCGGAGGGGTGACGGCAGGCCGCACGCGCTGCACCTGACGGTTGGTATTGGACACCGTGCCGTTCTTTTCATAAAGGGTCGAGGCGGGCAGGATGATGTCGGCGAAATTCGCCGTCTCGGTCAGGAAAATATCCTGCACGATCATCAGGTCGAGCTTGGCAAAGGCCTCGCGCGCGTGATCGGCGTCAGGGTCGGACATGGCAGGGTTCTCGCCCTGAATGTACATGCCTTTGATATTGCCCGCATAAACCTGATCCACGATTTCTGTCACGGTGAGGCCCTTCTCATTGGAGAAATCGCCCCCACCCCAGACATCTGTAAAGCTGCGACGGACATCGTCAGAGGTGACAGTCTGGTAGTCCGGCAGGAACATCGGAATGAGACCCGCATCCGACGCACCCTGCACATTGTTCTGACCCCGCAAGGGGTGCAGGCCCGCACCGGGTTTACCGACATTGCCTGTCATCAAGGCCAGCGAGATCAGGCACCGCGAGTTGTCAGTGCCGTGAATGTGCTGGCTGACGCCCATGCCCCAGAAGATCATCCCCGCCTCGGCACC
This sequence comes from Ruegeria sp. TM1040, assembly GCF_000014065.1. NCBI lineage: Bacteria > Pseudomonadati > Pseudomonadota > Alphaproteobacteria > Rhodobacterales > Roseobacteraceae > Ruegeria > Ruegeria sp. TM1040. The sequence continues at coordinate 182,301 of NC_008043.1, forward strand.
TGCAAAGGTCCGGGCCACACGGCGCAGCTGCTCTGGCTCGATGCCGCAGATTTCCGACATCTTTTCTGGCGTGAACTGGCGCAGGTGCTCTTTTTCAGCCTCCCAGTTTTCGGTCCAGCGGTGGATATACTGGCTGTCATAGAGCTCTTCTTCCACGATCACGTTCATGATCGCATTGAGCATCGACACATCGGCACCTGGACGGAACTGGAGCATCTCGTCCGCATATCGGCGCATGCCGACACCGCGCGGATCCATCACAATCAGCTTGCCACCGCGTTTGGTGAACTGCTTGAAATAGGTCGCAGCAACAGGGTGGTTCTCAATCGGGTTGGCGCCGATGATGATCGCTACATCCGCGTTCTCGATCTCGTTGAAGGTTGCGGTCACAGCCCCCGAGCCCACGTTCTCGATCAGTGCCGCCACAGAAGAGGCATGACACAGGCGGGTGCAGTGATCGACGTTGTTGTGCTTGAAGCCCTGACGAATAAACTTCTGGAAGAGATAGGCTTCTTCATTGGTGCATTTTGCCGACCCAAAACCTGCGACAGATTTGGGGTCTGCGTCCCGCAGCTTGATCAGACCTTTCGCGGCCAGATCCATCGCCTCATCCCAGCTTGCCTCGCGGAAGTGAGTCATCAGGTTCCCGGGATCGACATTCAGCCCTTTGTCCGGTGCATCCTCGCGACGGATCAGTGGTTTGGTGAGGCGGTGCGGATGGTGGATATAGTCAAAGCCGAAACGACCTTTCACGCAGAGACGGCCTTCGTTCGCGGGGCCATTGATGCCCTCGACATATTTGACCTTACCATCTTTCACCTTGAGCGAGACTTTGCAGCCGACCCCGCAGAAGGGGCAGACGCTTTCGGTTTCTGAATCAAAGTCCTTGCGATCGCCCACCTGGTTTTCATCCACCACGGTCGCGGGCATCAGTGCGCCCGTCGGGCAGGCCTGCACGCATTCGCCGCAGGCCACGCAGGAGGACTCGCCCATCGGGTCGGCAATATCAAAGGTCGGATAGGCATTGTGCCCCCGGCCCGCCATACCAATCACGTCGTTCACCTGCACTTCACGGCAGGCGCGCACGCAGAGCCCGCAAGAGATACAGGCATCAAGGTTTACGCTCATGGCGACATGGCTGTCATCCAAAAGCGGGATGTGCCCCTCTTCGAGCTTGGGAAAGCGCGACTCCGAAACCCCGTTCAACTCTGCCATATCCCACATATGCGAGGACTTATCATGCGCAACCTCCTGCGCGGGCTGATCCGCAACCAGCAGCTCCATCACCATCTTTCGCGCGTTTTCGGCGCGTGCATTGTTGGTGGTGACAACCATGCCCTCACTGGGCTCGCGAATGCAGGAGGCCGCAAGCGTGCGCTCGCCCTCGATCTCGACCATGCACGCGCGGCAATTGCCGTCGGGGCGATAGCCGGGCTGCGGCTTGTGGCAGAGATGCGGGATCTTGAGGCCGCGGCCATTGGCGACTTCCCAGATGGTCATGCCAGCGTCGGCGGTGACTTGCGCGCCGTCGAGCGTAAAGGTGATTTTATCGGACATCTCTCAGATCTCCTCGGGGAAGTGTTTCATTGTGAGGCGGATCGGGTTGGGCGCGGCTTGGCCCAGACCGCAGATGGAGGCATCCACCATGGTCTGACTGAGTTCCTCAAGAAGCGACTGATCCCATTTTTCGGCCTGCATCAGTTTCACGGCCTTTTCACAGCCCACCCGGCAGGGGGTGCATTGGCCACAGCTTTCATCCTCAAAGAACCGAAGCATATTGAGCGCCGCATCCCGCGCGGAATCCTGATCGGACAACACCACCACAGCGGCAGAGCCGATGAATGATCCATGTGGTTGTAGCGTGTCAAAATCGAGCGGAATATCATTCATATGTGCAGGCAACAAACCCGAAGACGGCCCGCCCGGCTGGTAGGCCTTGAACAAGTGGCCCTCGAGCATGCCACCCGCGGCTTCGATCACATCAAGGATGGTGGAGCCAGCAGGCAGCAGATGCACGCCCGGGTTCTGGACGCGACCGGAGACGGAATAGGACCTCAGCCCCTTGCGCCCGTTCTTCTCAACCGCGTTCAGACACTCTGGCCCTTCGCGATTGATTTTCGCGATCCAATACAACGTCTCGACATTGTGCACGAGGGTCGGCCGCCCAAAGATCCCCACTTGCGCCACAAAGGGCGGGCGGTGGCGCGGCTCGCCGCGTTTGCCCTCGATGGATTCGATCATCGCGGATTCTTCGCCGCAGATATAGGCCCCTGCCCCGCGACGCAGATCGATATAGCCTGCCTCCACGATGCCCGCTTCCTCGAGCGCGCGAATCTCGCGGCGCAGGATCTCCAGAACGGCCGGGTATTCGTCCCGCATATAGATGAAGGACCTCTCCGCCTCCACCGCCCAAGCCGCAATTAACATCCCCTCAAGGAAGAGATGTGGCGTGCGCTCAAGATAGTAGCGATCCTTGAAAGTCCCCGGCTCGCCTTCATCGCCATTCACGGCGAGATAGCGCGGCCCCTCATTGGCACGCACAAAACCCCATTTCTTGCCGGACGGGAAGCCTGCACCCCCAAGACCCCGCAGCCCTGCCGACAGAACTTTTTCTTGGACCGCTTCCCAATCGCCGCTCTCGCGCAGATCTTGCAAAACCGCATAGCCGCCCTCTGCGGCATAAGACTCATAGGTCTCGTAATCGGGGATGTGGGCGTGGGTGTCATCGCTCGCGATCGCTGTCTCGACCTTTGCCAGGGTGGCGTGGTCGATGTGGTTATGACCGATCTCGAGCACCGGCGCGGTATCGCACCGCCCCATGCAGGGAGCGCGCAAAACGCGGACCTGCGCGGGGTTCATACCGTCTTCCAGCGCCTTTTTCAGTTGCTCGGCGCCCGCAAGTTCGCAGGACAATGAATCACAGACCCGGATCGTCAGAGCAGGCGGCGGTGTCTCGCCTTCTTTGACCACATCGAAATGCGCATAAAAGCTGGCGACCTCGTAGATCTCCGCCTGACCGACCCGCATTTCCTCAGAGAGCGCGCGGATATGCGCTGCGGAAATATGGCCGAATTTGTCCTGAACCAGATGCAGGAACTCGATCAACAGATCGCGATCGCGGGGACGCGCGCCCAGAAGATCCAGGATCTCGGTATGCGCCTGATCGTCTAGCTGACGACCTTTTGGGGTTTTGCGCCCCTTGCCGCGTCCGGATTTCCAAACGCCAGATGTATTGTCCAGAGGTGCCATGGGTGTCTCCCGGTTCAGGTGCCGTAGGCCCGGGATCACACCCTCTACTTATTTGGTCAAATTCGAATGCGCGAAGGCGCAATCAGCGTTGCTTATGATGCAAACGCAGCGACCTAGAGTGGCCCCGCTGCGATCACAGCCTTGAGTGCCCGGATGGTCGTCAGTTCAGGCTGACGCTCGACAGAGGCCAGGCAAATCGGCCACGAGGGCTCGGGATCGACCAACCGCAATGTGCGTGTCCCTTGAAGTGGCCCCAAGGCTTCGACCAGGGCCTGAGGAAGGATGGTGGCCACCGACCCGGCCCGCGCCATCACCAGTGACGCCATAAAGCCACTGGACTCCGAAACGATCTCTGGTCGCAGATCGAGATCGGCAAAAATCCGGTCCAGAATACGCCGGTTCTGCATTTGCGGCTCCAGCAAACTCAACGGCAGCTGTGCCGCATTGCGCCACGACATCTGCGTCTCGTGTCCCGACAGCATCTGTTCGGAGGCAAAGACAACATAGGCCTCGTCGTAGAGATCCGTGACGCTCATGTCGTCGCGACCGACGCTGTCGCTGTAGGTCACCCCCACATCCAGCGTCCCATCATAGAGCCGCTGCTGAATGCTGAGCGAGGTGGTGACTTCGAGGCGCACGAAGACCCGAGGATGCGCCTGATGCATCCGATCCACAAGCTGCGCCGCGTAAGAGGTCGCCGTTGGCACAACCCCGATCACCAAAGTCCCGGTCACTTCGCCACGGGCGGCAGCAATTTCCTGATCAAGCGCCTTTGCGTCGTCGAGAATCCCACGCGCGCGCTCCACGATCATCTGGCCTTCCGCCGTGAGTCCCTGAAACCGATTGCCACGGCGCACAATCGAGAGTCCCAGCTTATCCTCGAGGCTGCGAATGCGCATCGAGAACGCGGGTTGCGACATATGGCACGCCTCAGCCGCCCTCGCGAAATGCTGGTGGCGCGCCAGGGCTGTTAACAATTGCAGATCTTTAAGTTCAATCATCCGCGCTTACTGGCCCTGTTTTGACTCGCACTGGCGATTTCAGAGGTCATAAATCACTCAAAATGTCACGTAATTTCGCATCCATAGACGCGCACATTGGCGCAGAAAATGCGCAAAGGCACAACCGACCGCTCAGGACAAGGGTACGTATCTCGTTGATACTATAGGTTAATCCCAACTGCCATTCTATCCTCGCGCTGCGACTGCCGAAGTGAGGCGCGCGCTTACGGTCAATTAATTGGCTGGTAAACTCTCTGCTTTACCCCATTAAACCATAATCTTCGCGGATGTCCCCGATATGAAGGAGTTAAATCGTGCGTCTCGTAACCACAGTTGCGGCCCTGCTCTTGGCCGTCCCGGCGATCGCTTCAGATGAGTTCACCCCGGCCCTTGAGGCCTACATGAACGATGAAATCATGAACTGGGCCAATGCCCCAGAGATCGTCGCGGCGATCAAGGCGCAAAATGATGCACACGCCGGCCTTACCCAGACTCAGATCGAGGAAATGGACCAGGCCTGGCGTGGTACGGTCGCTACGCCTCAGAATGACCCCATCGCACCAGTGCTCGAAAATCCGGTCGCAGACGCATTGCGCGCCCGTATCGATGCCTCCATGGGCGCCATGACGGAAATTTTCATCATGGATGAACACGGACTGAACGTAGCTGCCTCCGATGTCACCTCGGACATGTGGCAAGGGGACGAAGCAAAATTCCAGGACACCTATGGTAAGGGCGCAGGCAGCGTTCACATCAGCGGGGTCGAGCTCGATGAGTCCACACAGCGCTATCAGGGCCAAATCTCGGTCACGATTGTTGATCCGGAAACCGGATCTCCGATTGGCGCGATTACCGTGGGCGTTGACGCGGAAAGCCTTCTCTAAAGTCCAAACCTGACGGGTGCACTGAACGGATATGCAACACCATGGCGACCACTGAAATCAAATCTTCCGCCCTTAAGGGATGGTCCATTTTCACCAAGCTCAGCTTGTTGTTGGCAGCGGCAACGCTGGTGATCGTAACCTTCATCACCGTCGCAAACAAATTGATCATTGACCAAACCGTCCGGGAAGGTGTGCGTACCCTTGGTCAGAATGTCACCTATTCAGTCGCCTCGCGCAGCGGCGGGGCGATCCGTTTTGGCGATCAGGACAAGCTGCTCGCAGATTTGTCTTTGGTCATCGAAATGTCCGAAGGGCGCTCGCTGAACGGGATTGCGGTCAACGGGGACGGCAACCTGATTGCCTCCGCTGGCGACGCAGGTGAAGCGCAACTTGACCTGCTCTCCGAACTCGCTCTTGCGGCATTTGAGAGCAACGAGATGCAAGTGAGCGCCAATGGTGAAGCCTTTGCCGCTCCCGCCACCACCTCCAAAGGTGTCCCCGTTGGGGCGATTGCCATGACTTGGTCAAGCAAAGCAGCCATGATCGGCGCTCTTCAGCAACAAATGATTGCCTATGGCGCCGGTGCTGTGCTGTTTTTTGCGATGATGTTCATTGCCTCCATGGTCCTGCGCCGGATCGTCAGCGCTCCTTTGAAGGATCTCGGCACCAGCATCGTCGACATTGCCGCAGGGCAGTATGACAAGCCTGTCGAGTATCTGGAACGAGCGGATGAGGTGGGGCGCATCGCCCGAAATGTTGAAAACCTCAAGCAGCAGCTGGCCCTGGCACACGCCAAGGAAACAGAACGCGAAACCGCACAAGCCCATCAGAAACACGTCGTCGATGCCCTGAACAACGCGCTGAAAAGCATGTCTGACGGCGACCTTACCCAGGCGATTGATGATCCTTTTGCCGAGGAATACGAAACCCTGCGCCGCAACTTCAATACGACGCGAGCCACCATGGTCAGCATCATCGACTCCGTCATAGAGAGCAGCGAGCGCATTCGCTCAAGTGCGGAACAGATCAGCGTCTCGTCTGCTGACTTGTCTCAGCGCACCGAAAGCCAGGCTGCCACGCTTGAGGAAACCGCGGCCGCGATGGAAGAGCTCAACGGCAGCGTGCGCTCCGCAGCCGGTGGCGCGCGTGAAGTCGAAGGCATCATGGAAGAAACCCGTGCCACTGCCGAACAGAGCAGCAAGGTGGTTTCAGATGCAGTGGAAGCCATGTCCAACATTGAGGCCTCCTCGGTCAAGATCTCCAAGATTCTGACCATGATCGACGACATTGCATTCCAGACGAACCTCCTCGCGCTCAACGCAGGCGTCGAAGCCGCGCGCGCCGGCGAAGCAGGCCGTGGCTTTGCGGTTGTGGCCTCTGAGGTCCGCGCCCTCGCGCAACGGTCATCGGATGCCGCGCAAGAGATTAAGCACCTGATCGTCGAGAGCACGGAACAGGTTGGTGAAGGGGTGCGCCTTGTAGGCCGTACGGGTGAGGAGCTCGACAAGATCATCGGTCGTGTCGGGACGATCTCCGGTCACGTCAGCGGCATCGCAACCGGGGCAGAGGAACAGTCGACCACTTTGAACGAGATCAACACCGGCGTTTCGCAACTGGATCAGGTGACGCAACACAACGCGGCCATGGTTGAGGAAACGACCGCTGCGAGCCAGGTGTTGCGCAATGATGCCACGCAACTCGCGCGTGTCGTGGCGATCTTCAAGACCGGTGACACCAAGCGCAAATCCCAATCAGAACCTGAAGCCCCCACTGTGGCACAGGCAGATGTGTCGCATGCCTACGCGGCAGAAGAATCCCCCCAAGAGGCGCCCGCGGCAGACGCGCAGATTCTGCAGAAGAAAGCGGTGGGGTGGGAGGACTTCTAACCAAGCTGTATTTTGGCGAGGCGCGCGGCAATTGCACGCGCGCCCGGCTTTCCAAAATACACTCAGGCTCATCCCATCAAACTCTGCAATGACGGTGGAACAGGACCTCAAAGCGCCCCCGCAAAGGGGGCTTTTGCGTTCTGGGGTTGTCCTTTATCGCGCCCGGCGCCTCGAAGCCAACAGTCAAGTAAAAAACCAGCTGAAGCAGGTCAATCCTCAAAGAACCCGACCCTATCGAGCTCACTAACGCCTTCACAAAAGATCGATGCGCTCAGAGGTCAGGCGAGTGGGGCGAATCGAATACTTGCGTATCCAGTTGCCCGCTGGAACGCGCAAACCATTGTCTTTGCGATGTTAATCCCTGCATCAGGCTCACGCACAATCCAACAGCTCCAGCGTAGCCCGCGCGACATTGTATCGAATGAACCACCTGGCTTTGCTTCTCCTGCTTGCATCCGCGCCCCCGCTTTGTGGAGTACGGACCAATGAAATCAAAGCCTTAGTTGAATTTTCACATTTCTGAATTCGAAATACTGGATTTTGGATACTTTATAAGTATAAGACAAGCGGATGCCGGGAGGGAGGAGGCCGGGCGCAATGAAGATCTGGTTCTCAAGTTCCAATGCCGCACTTCGCGCTGCCAATGCCTGCGGGATGCGCCCTGAGGACTACCTAGAACCTGCCAAACCACATCCCCACCCCGCCGGACTTAAAAACCAAAGACCTCACAACATGGAGAACGAGGAATGAACGTGTTTTTGAAAGCCGTGGCCGTCGGCACGATGGCCCTCCACCTTGCCACGCCGGCCTTCGCCGACGACATCAAGCTGCGCTTTGCAGGCGTGTTCCCCATCGACCATCAAGGCACAAAGATGATGGAACAGGTCGCTGCAGAGGTGAACGCAGCGAATGTTGGTCTCGACATGACGGTTTTTCCCGCCAGCCAGCTCGGCTCCGGTGAAGCCCTGTTCGAAGACGTTGCGCGCGGCAACATCGATTTTGCATCGGCTTTCATTTACTCCGATACGGATCCCCGTCTGGAATTCCTGAACATGCCGTTCCTTGTCAGCAGCTATGATGACATGGACCGCGTCCTGCGCGACATGGATTCAGATTACAATCGCATCCTGCAGGACATTACCGCCGAATATGGTGTGCGCGTGATGGCCGCGAACCCCGAGGGCTTTGTCGGCATCGTGGCCTCCAAGGAGCCCGACAACTGGAACACCTTCGACGACAAAGGCATGAACATCCGCGTCTGGTCGTCAAACGCTGTAAAGGCCACCGTCGAGTCCCTCGGCTATCGTGCGACCACAATGGCATGGGGTGACATCTTCCCGGCGCTTCAGTCCGGCATCGTCGACGGCGCGATCTGCTGCACAAAAACCGCGACATACTCGATCTTTGCTAAATCCGACGTCGGCAGCCACTTCATCGAGTATAACTCTTTGCTGGAACAGACATTCTACTATGGCTCCGAGCGCACCCTCGCCAAGCTGAACGACGAGCAGCGCGACGTCATTCAAGCTGCGATGAGCAAAGCCTCGGCCGACTTCTTCGCCTACAACCGCGAAAACGACGCAGCCTTCGGTCAAAAGCTGATCGACAGCGGCTACACCATTTTGAAGCTCAACGACGAGGATCAACAGGCGATGGCCGAGTATGTGCGCAAAACCATCTGGCCGACAATGGAAAGCGCAGTCGGCAAAGACGTCATCGATCGCGTGCTGGCGGCTGTTCAATAATCACTTAATTCCGGGGCAGCCATTGCGGCTGCCCCGCTCTGCGATCGTGCAGGAACCAGTCACATGGCGTGCTGAGACGTAGAGTGGGAGAGATGCCCGCCTGCTGCAATCCAGCTTTGGCACCAGTCAACTTGCACGCAACAAGAGGGAGGGGAAATGACGCGTATTACGGATGAGTTGCCACGTGTCATCGGAGTACCGATGAACTGGGCAATGGTCTTGATGAAGTTTCTCGTCGTATTTTCCGGCGCGATGATGGCCTTGACCTTTGGCTTGGTCGTGGTGGTGAGATATGGATTTGGCGGCGATCTCTTCGCATATGAAGAATGGTTGCTAGCGATCAGCATCGTGGGCTTTTTTGCTGGGGCAGTCCTGGCCTCGGAACGCAAGCTGCACATCAACGCTGATATCCTCGAAGTCGTATTCAAAAGCCCCCGGCTGATCTGGTGGCGCGGGTTTGCGGTTCTTCTGATCGAACTCTTGGTCACGCTCTTCATCGTTTACGCCTGCTATGCGTCACTGGCGGATGACTTCTCCTTTCCACGCCTGCGCGCGACGCCCGCGTTGCGCATCCCATTTGTCTCCTGGCGCATTGCCATCATGATCGCCTTTGGCTTCATGGCAATGTTTTCGGCGGCTTATCTCTATGTGCACATCCGTAAAGGCCTCGGCCTCCCGCTCAAATCAGACCGTCAGGAGGAGGCGCCGTCATGATCATAATCGGAAGTCTCGTCATCGTGTGCGCCATGCTCCTATTGGGAGTCAGTGTCTTTGTGGCCTTTGGCGCGGTGTTGATGTTCATCGCGGTCTTTGGCGATCAGTCCATCACCGGCTATCTTCCAACCGGGGCGACGGGTCTGCGGTCATTGGTGTTGCTCGCCATTCCGCTCTTTATGATTGCAGGCGGCGTGATGGAGCGCGGGCGGATCGCAGCCCCCCTCGTGGCCATCGCAGAGATGTTTGTCGGCCACCTCAAGGGCGGACTGAGCGCGGCCGCCGTCATGGCCTGTGGCATCTTCGGCTCCATCGCGGGCAGTGCCAACTCAACGCTGACCTGCATTGGTGGCATCATGCTGCCGCATCTGAAAAAGGCGAACTACCCCGAAGGCAAATCCGCAGCGCTCCTTGTGGCGGCAAGCCCACTGGGCCTTCTGATCCCGCCAAGTGCCAACCACATCCTCTATGGCTGGGTGGCGCAACAGCACGTTTTGAAATGCTTTTTGTCGACGGTCATCCCGGCCTTCATCCTGATCACGCTGCTGATCATCACCAACCATTTCATGTTGCGCAAACATGACGACATCAAGCTCTCTGCCCCACCCTCCCCGTTTTTCCCGGCGCTCAGGGCCCAGGGACGTGTCGCCGGCCCGGCGCTGATGATGCCGATCATCATTCTTGGCGGTATCTACGGCGGGATCATGACGCCGACCGAGGCTGCGGGCATCGCCGTTGTCTATGCGATCCCGGTTGCGATCTACTTCTATCGCGGCTTGACGTGGAAGGGTTTGATCGAAACGTTTCAGAAGTCGGGGATCACGATTGGCGTCGTTATGATCATGATCTTCATGGTCCTCATAGTCTCTGACAACCTCATTGCACAGGGCGCACCGCAGATTGCGCAGCAGATGGTCTACTCGGTCTCTGACAATCCCATTGTGATCTTGCTGATGATCAATGTGGTCATGATCCTGATCGGGATGCTGATGGACGATATTTCGGGACTGCTGCTGTCGACACCAATCCTGTTGCCAATCGCGCAAAGCGTGGGCATGGATCCGATCCATTTTGCGGCCGTGATCGGCGTTAATCTGGGTATGGCCAATATCACGCCGCCGACCGCACCGCTGTTGTATCTGGGCGCTCAGGTCTCGGAGACGCCGGTTGCAAAGATGCTCATACCCACGCTGATGTTCATCATCTTTGCTTGGTTGCCGACCCTGATGCTCACGACCTTTGTGCCCTCGGTTGCACTTTGGCTGCCGGAACTCCTACTGGGCTAAACACACCACTCCTTCAGATTGCCGTTTACCCGAGAGCCGACGATTTCTGTCGGCTCTCGGGTGGTGCCCGCTGCCAGAACTTGGACGATAGAGAAAATTCCACACGGAGTTACAAAACAGATTGGATTTTGGATACAAAATGCGGTAAGTCAATTGTGCAAGGGCGCGGGCATGGGTTCGCCACCTTCAGGATATTCACGAGAGTTCAGACACTTGCATCGGTTTGGACTGGATTCTCAGGAGGGCAGCACCCCGCTTGCCCGTCAAAGCAAACAGGAGCACGCATGTCTCAAACTATCTTCTCGGGCACGATGCCCGCCCTCATGACCCCGTGTAAAGAAGACCGCACACCCGACTTTGATGCCTTGGTGAAAAAAGGCAAAGAGATGATCGAGGCGGGCATGTCCGCAGTGGTCTACTGCGGCTCGATGGGTGATTGGCCCCTCCTGAGCGACGAAGACCGGATGACCGGCGTTGAACGCCTGATCGAAGCTGGTGTGCCAACGGTTGTTGGAACCGGCGCGATCAACTCCAAATCCGCCGTCGCATTGGCTGCGCATGCGCAGAAATTTGGCGCAGCCGGTCTTATGGTGATCCCGCGTGTGCTTTCGCGCGGCACCTCGGTGACAGCACAAAAGAATCATTTCAAGGCAATCCTCACGGCGGCGCCGGACGTGCCTGCTATCATCTACAACAGCCCGGTCTACGGGTTTGCGACGCGCGCGGATCTGTTTTTTGCGCTGCGTGCAGAGCACCCCAACCTGATCGGCTTCAAAGAGTTCGGCGGCAAGGACGATCTGCGCTACGCAGCTGAGCATATTACCAGCCAGGACGACCAGGTGACCTTGATGGTCGGCGTCGATACCGAAGTCTATCATGGCTTTGTGAACTGTGGCGCAACCGGCTCTATCACCGGGATCGGCACCGCACTCCCCAAAGAAGCACTGCTGCTGGCCGCATTGTCGCAAAAAGCGGCCCAAGGCCATGCAGAGGCACGGATGCGCGCGCGCGAACTGGAAGAAGCCTTTGGCGTGTTGGCGAGCTTTGACGAAGGCACCGATCTGGTTCTTTACTACAAATATCTGTTGGTTCTGAACGGGGAGGACGAATACCGTCTGCACTTCAACGAAACCGATGAACTGACCGACGCGCAGCGCAACTATTGTGAGCAACAGTACAGCCTGTTCCGCGCCTGGTTTGCGGATTGGTCCAAACAAGGCGGGATTATCGCCGAATGCATGTAATCGACAGCCATACCGGCGGGATGCCCACACGGGTCATCCTTGACGGCAGCCCCGATCTTGGATCGGGGCCGCTTTGTGTGCGGGCAGAAACACTGTCGCGCGCGCATTCAGAGTTTTGCGACTCGGTCCTGCTCGAGCCGCGTGGCCAACCGGGCATGGTTGCCGCCCTATTGGTTGAACCCGTGGACCCCGAGTGTGTCACCGGGGTGATATATTTCGATGCCGACGCCGTGTTGGGCATGTGTGGGCATGGCACCATTGGGCTTGCCGTGACGCTTGCGCATTTGGGCCGGATCGACGTTGGCACACATAAGATCGAAACGCCTGCAGGGATCGTGACGGTCGAACTGCACGATGCAAACACCGTCTCTGTAACCAACATTGAGAGCCGCCGCATTCACCACGCGGTCTCTGTCGAGGTCAAAGGACACGGCAGTTTTACCGGCGACTTGGCCTATGGCGGCAATTGGTTCTTTATCTGCGATGCACCGATCGAAGTGTCGACCGGCAATATTGCAACGCTCACCGAACTGTCGATCGCGATCAGAGAGGCCTGCGTGCAAAACGGCGTCTGCGGCCCGGATGGCGAAGCCGTGGATCATGTGATCCTGCGTGGCGCCAGCCCGAATGCCAGCAGCTTCAGCCGCAACTTTGTGCTCTGCCCCGACAACGAATATGACCGATCGCCATGTGGGACCGGCAGCTCCGGCTTTGTGGCCTGCCTTGCCGCGTCAGGCCAATTGGCGGAAGGCACGGAGATTGTGCTCGAAAGCGTCATCGGAAGCGCCTACACGCTCTCCTACAGGAATGGCCCGACGGGCGGGGTGATCCCGCGCATCACTGGCCAGGCCTATGTCATGGCGGAGGCAACATTGCTGTTTGCAACACAAGACCCCTTCAAAGCCGGGATCACCTGACCGCCTCATACAAAGTCATGGGGCCACCCGGCCCCTTATCTGTACCATTTCAGAGAGCCGTACCCATGTCGCAGGATATTGTTGTTATTGGCGCCGGTATTATTGGCATCAGCATTGCTGCTGAGTTGGTCCAGCAAGGGCATCGCGTCCGGGTTCTGGATCGCAGCGGTGTGGCTGCGGAAACCTCCAAGGGCAACGCGGGTGCCTTTGCCTTTACGGATGTGATGCCGCTGGCCACGCCCGGCATCATGCGCAAAGCGCCAAAATGGCTGCTCGATCCGCTTGGCCCATTGTCGATCCCGCCCCGCTACGCGTTGAAAATCGCGCCATGGATGCTCCGGTTCTGGCGCGCCAGTTGGCGTGACCGTTTTGAGACCTCTGTCGCGGCACAAAGTGCCCTCATGGACCTGTCCAGATCCGCGCTGGAGCGACAGATTGCAACGCATGGCGCCGAACATCTTATTCAGCGCGATGGACAATTGCAGCTCTTTGAGGGGGAGACCCAATTTCGCGACAGCCTGCCCGGCTGGGAACTGCGCGGCCAGTATGGGATCAAATATGACCTTCTGCGCAGCCCCGAGGAAATTGCCGAAATTCAGCCGGGACTTGATCGTCGATTTACCCATGCAGGATTCACCCCCGATTGGATCAACACGACCGATCCTCAGATCTGGACAGAGCATCTGGCCCAGAGCGTTGTGAACGCGGGGGGCGAGATTGTGGATTGCGATATACAGTCCATCTCAACTGTCGGCGACAGGGTCCAGCTGACGCACGACGGCGGATCCCTTACTGCAGACAAAGTCATCGTCGCGGCTGGCGCTTGGTCCCACCATCTGGCGCGCACGCTGGGGGACCGGATCCCGCTTGAGACCGAGCGCGGATACAACACCACATTGCCCGCTGGGGCCTTCGACGTGCGAACTCATCTGACATTTGGCGCCCACGGCTTTGTGGTCAGCCGGATCAACGGCGGCGTCCGTGTTGGAGGCGCTGTTGAACTTGGCGGGTTGAAACTGCCACCCAATTATCGACGCGCCAAGATCCTGCTGGAGAAAGCCAAGCGCTTTCTGCCCGGCTTGGACACCGCGGGCGGGCGCCAATGGATGGGGTACCGCCCCTCGATTCCGGACACTCTTCCGGTGATCAGTCGCTCTCCGAAGTCTGACAATGTGATTTATGCCTTTGGTCATGGGCATTTGGGGCTGACACAATCCGCCGCCACCGCCGAGCTTGTGCGGGATTTGATCAACAAAAACAGCAGCCCGATCTCGCTTGATCCCTATCGGGCCAGCCGGTTCTAAACTAGGAAATACCTCATGCGCAGTTCCAAAACCATTCATGTCATCTCCGCTCATGCAGAAGGTGAAGTCGGGGATGTCATTGTTGGTGGCGTGCTGCCACCTCCGGGTGAAACGCTGTGGGAACAGCGCAATTTCATCGCCAATGACGAAACCTTGCGCAATTTTGTCCTGAATGAGCCACGCGGCGGCGTGTTTCGCCATGTGAATCTTTTGGTTCCCCCCAAACACCCAGAAGCCGTGGCGGCCTGGATCATTATGGAACCTGAAGATACGCCACCGATGTCGGGTTCAAATTCCATATGCGTTTCAACGGTTTTGCTCGACGGTGGGCTTGTGCCCATGCAGGAACCGGAAACCCATATGGTTCTGGAAGCCCCCGGCGGCCTCGTCAGAGTCCGGGCCGAGTGTCACGATGGCAAGGCAAGGCGCATTTTCGTGCAGAACCTACCGAGTTTTGCCGACAAGATCCAAGTGCCGCTCGACGTCAAAGGGCTTGGGACCATTACCGTCGACACAGCCTACGGAGGCGACAGTTTTGTGATCGTTGATGCCGAGGCTCTCGGATTCGAGATCACAGAGGTCGAAGCCAAGGACATCGCCAATCTCGGTGTGCGTATCACTGACGCAGCCAACGAACAGCTTGGGTTCTGCCACCCCGAAAATCCGGAATGGGATCACATTTCCTTCTGCGCGTTCTGCGGCCCGCTTCGTGAAACTGAAACAGGTTTCACCAGCAAATCTGCCGTCGCCATTCAACCTGGCAAAGTCGATCGCTCCCCTACCGGCACGGCAGTGTCAGCACGAATGGCGTTGATGTCTGCGCGCGGTCAGATGACGGCGGGCCAGAGCTTTGAAGCGGTTTCTATCATCGGGTCGAGTTTTACGGGCCAGATCTTGGACGTCACGCAGGTTGGCACGAAGCCGGCGATCATTCCAGAAATCAGCGGCCGCGGTTGGGTTACCGGCATACACCAACATATGCTCGACCCCGAAGATCCCTGGCCCGAAGGCTACCGGCTGTCTGACACCTGGGGAGCCTGAGGGATCCGCAGCAGACGCTTAGTTGGGGCAAATCACCACCAATTCGGCTAGGTTATTGGGAAAAGCGCCAGTCGCGACACTCCGTGACTGCGCTAAAGCCAAGGCATTGCGCACCCTTCTACTCTCATAATTTTCAACATTAAGGTCAACGAAGTGGCGCCGCCACTGCTGGGAGCGATCTGGGCGAAGCAAACGCGACCCCCCAATTGCAGGTATCCAAGTGATATCCGCTGGTAAGCCACTCCGCGCGTCAACCGCCAGGGCTCGCGCACCGGTCAGCACGCAATTGCGCGACCGCACTCTCATGACCCATGCAAAGCAATCGGCCCTGCAGCATCCCCCTTGGTACAACCCGGAGCATGCTGCAAGGCCGAAGAATCGAGAGCCGGACGTCAGAGCTCAAAGAGCTCCTGACGTTCCCGGAGTCTGTCTCGCAAAAGCTGAAGGGTCACCCCTTCGGTTGCGCGTTCGATATCCGTGCAATCCTCGGTCCCAACTTGCTCACGCAGTTTGTCGAAGAAAACGGACATACCACCAAGCGTCTGCGAAATAAGATCGAAGTCTTGCAGCTCTCTGATTTCAGCGCTTGTGGGCGGGGTTCGACGCTCGACGATCGTCAGCACGGTATCTTCAAGCTGCTGAAGCTGTTTCTGCAACTGGCGCATTTCACGCGCCGAGTTTGCATAAACAGTATCGAGCGGTTTGGAAGAACTTGTGCCCATCTCACAAACGCCCCACAACTTGCTCGATTGCCTGACGCATCGACGCAACGGTGAACGGTTTACGAATGATGTTGTTCAAACCAAGCTTTTTGCCAACCTCAATGACCTCCGGTGTGGGTTTGCCTGTCACCAGGATGAACCCAACGCGTTGGGTTGCAGCATTGCCGCGCACCGCCTGCAAAAGCCCGAGGCCATCCATGCCGGGCATATTGTAGTCCGAAAGGACCAAGTGCACGGGATTCGTCGCAAGCTTCTGGAACGCGGATTGTCCGTTGTTTTCGACGAGATAGTTCTTAACGCCGAGTTCATCGAGACACTGAGTAAGAATGCCTCGGCTGGTCGACATGTCATCGACAACCATCACGCGCAGAGAGTCTTTCAAGCTCATCGTTTTTTCCTTGTGTTCTCGTCTTGGCTAACCGTGAGTGAAACTAGCCTGGGGTATTGACGTATGTTGTGATGCCGACCGTTTTAAGATGTTGAGCTGCCGGGCCGGACATTCGTTCTGAGTGACCTATGAAGAGGTACCCGCCTGGATTGAGTGTGCGCTGGAACGCCTGCCACACTTTTTGTTGGGTTGGATTGTCGAAGTAGATTGCGACATTGCGACAAAAGATTGCATCGAACTTCCCTTTGAATGGGAACGGCTCAATGAGATTCAGCACACCGTAAGTGACCTTTTGGCGCAGATGCTGCGGCACGCGGCCCGTGCCCTGCTTCGATCCCGGTTCGAGCTTCATCTTGTATTGCTTTGGGATGCCCTCAAAATCCTCGAGCGGGTATTGGCCCTGCTCGGCGGTCTTCACCACAACCGGATCGATATCAGTGCCGAGGATCTTGATGTCGTAGCGATCCGCATCTGGACACATGTCATGCAGCACCGCTGCAATCGTGTAAGGCTCCTGTCCGATCGAACACCCGGCCGACCAGATGCGTACACGCCCACCTTTTTTAGCCTTTTCAAGCAAAGGCGGCAGAACATCGTTGCGCAGTGTTTCAAAGTGATGCGGCTCGCGAAAGAACTGCGTCACATTTGTGGTCAGTAGAGAAAGAAGTTCGCTTCTCTCCTGATCCGCATTAGGCCCATCGAGTTGCTTCAGATACTCTTTGAACACCTTGATGTTCTGCTTTCTCAGCTTCCGCGACAAACGAGAAGAAACCAGAGGTTTCTTGCTCGCAGACATCGCCAAGCCAAAGTGCTTGTACGCGAACTGCGCGATGGCCTCAAAGTCCTGATCAGACAGGATAATGCCATCGTCAAAGGGTTCGATTGGACCAGCAATACTCACGACAGGCCTTGCTCCGGTGCAGAAATTACAGCGTCGAGATTGATGATGCGGACCATGGTGTCATCATGAGAGATGATCCCCTGAATATACTCCATGGTGTATCGGCTATCGACGGGCGGTGTGTCCTGGATCTCTTCAGGATTGATAGAGATGATCTCGGATACGGATTCCGCCAACAAACCAACAGGCTTGCCATGCACGGCGACCACGATCACCACATTGCGCTCGCTGGCCTCGGTCTGTTGCAGACCGAACCGTGCGGAAAGATCATAGATCGGGATCACGGCGCCGCGCAGGTTCATCACGCCCAGAACATCCATCGGTGCATGGGGCAGAATGGTCACCGGCGCCCAGCGACGGATTTCCCGGATTTGGGTGATTTTCAGGCAGAAAGCCTGACCAGCAACCGTGAAGCTTACAAACTCGCTCTGCTGAGCATGTTTGACCTCCTGGTCGCCAATTTTAACTTCAGCTTGCGATTGCATTGCTCATTCTCCGATCTGAATCAAAGGTGGCCGATGTCGGCGAGGCGGCGATGATACTTTCTGAGTCCAAGATCATGGCGATCTTGCCATCGCCCAGGATCGTCGCCGCCGCGACGCCCGGGATATTCCCACAGACGCCATCGAGGCTTTTAATCACGACCTGTCGTTGGTCGTGAATGTCATCAACGGCAAGGGCGCTGCGTTGCCCTGTCTCCGTTTCAACCAACAGGTAAACACCGGGCGGCTTGTCGCCTTCGGGCTTACGCAATCCAAGCGCGCCTGCCACGTCGCAGATGGGAACAAAATTTCCGCGAATGGACAGCAGCGTGCCATCCGCACCTAGGCTGTTGATCATGTCATCACTGCCGCGCATCGTCTCGATGATCGAGGTGATCGGAACTACCATGGTCTGATCTGCGACCGACACCACCATGCCGTCCATGACCGCCAAGGTAAGCGGCAGGATGATGGTGAATGTGGAGCCCTTGCCAGGTGTGGACGAGACATTGATCCGGCCGCCAAGTGCTGTCACCGCGTTCTTGACCACGTCCATACCGACGCCACGTCCAGATAAGTTCGAGACTTCTTTGGCCGTCGAAAACCCCGGCAGGAACAGAAGGTTGTCGATCTCTGCATCCGTCAGGTCAGCATTTTCGGGGATAAGGCCCTTTTCGATCGCGATCTGCTTCACACGCGGGCGATTGATCCCGGCACCATTGTCCTTGATTTCGATGCAGACACTGCCCGAGCGATGCGACGCCGAGAGGCGAATTTCGCCGGTACGATTTTTGCCCGCTGCTTCGCGATCTTCGGGTTTCTCGATCCCGTGATCGACCGCATTGCGCAGAATATGAGTCAACGGATCAGAAAGCCGTTCGATGACCGTCTTATCGACTTCAGTGTTCTCACCTTCCGTGATCAGCTTGGCAGATTTTTCTGTCGCCGAAGACGCTTCTCGGACGATCCGAGCCATGCGCTGGAACAAGGGCTTCACCGGTTGCGCGCGAATTGACATCACACCTTCTTGGATGTCGCGTGCGAGGTTTTTGAACCCCTCCAACTCGGTCTCCACATCCCGAAGATCAGCCACATCCAGATTTGCAATCTGCTGCGCGAGCATCGAATGGTTAATGATAAGTTCGCCAACCGCGTTGATCAGCCGGTCCACCCGCTCCAGATCAACACGCAGGGTCGGCTTTGGTCCGCGTTGTTCTGACTTGTTGCTCTCTGGCTTGACAGTTTCGACCTTTTGCGTCGTTTCAGATGTTGCCATGGGAGTCGCCTCTGCAGGTGCCGGCACGTCAAAAGGGGCTGGCGTCTCGGGCTCGGCACTATCTCCGGGGACACCAAATGCGGCGTTCAGCGCAGCCAGGGCAGCGGCATCCTCCTCTTCGTCCTTGTCAGACGTTATCGAGAGTTCACACAAGCCTTCGACAAACTCGAATACTGCTTCAACCGCAGATTTCGGTTCTGTCGTGGTCAGGGTCAGGTTCCATGCAAGATAGCTGTCGTCCATCGCCATTGCATCAAACCCGGGAAGTTCCGTGTCATCCAGAACAACCTCAAGCGGTCCAAGTTCCGAGAGAGCCTGAAACAGGAAGAACGGCTCGTTGCCTGTCCCAAACATTTCCTTGAGGGGCCGGAAACGGATCTCGTAGGTTTTTTCCTCTTCCATCGCCAGCGGCAATGGAACCGAAGGCCCACCAAGCCCCATGGGCTCAAAGGTGAGTTCCTCTTCTTCCTCATCCAGGTATTCTTCCAGACCCGCGATCAGGACATCGTTGTGTTCCTCGTCCACACTGCCGCCATCCCGCGACACGGAGACCAGGTCAGAGAGATGGTCGCTGCAGCGCAAGAGCAGCTGAATGAGCTTGGTGTCGAGTTGCAGCTTGTTGGACCGCACTTCGTCAAAGACGGTTTCGAACTTGTGTGCAAATGCAACCAGGTCATCGAGGCCAAACGCACCGGCACCACCTTTGATCGAATGCACAGCCCGGAAGACGGCATTGACAACTTCGGGATCGTGATCGCCTCCTTCGATAGCGGTCAGACCCTCATCCATTGCCTCAAGGAGCTCTTCGCACTCCTCAAAGAATGTATCTTGAATCGACCCCGACATCTTATGCGACCGCTCCTGTAACGCGCTTGAGCGCGAAGATCAGGGATTGGTCATCAAAGGGTTTGGTGATCCAACCGGTTGCGCCGGCATCACGGGCACGCGCTTTCATCTCGGGCGCGCTCTCGGTCGTCAGAACAAGGATCGGAACCTTGGAGTTGATACCGTCGCCGCGCAACTCCTCGATCACACCAAAGCCGTCGAGATTGGGCATGTTGATGTCTGTAATCACAACGTCGGGGGCAACGTCGTCGTACATGTCAACGCCCTCACGCCCATCTACCGCGCAGTGATATTCGAAACCGGCCTCTTCCAGCGTTGCTGCCAGCAGGTTTCGGATCGTCCGGGAGTCGTCGATTGCCAGAACTTTGGTTTTCATACTGTTTCCTCGTCTTCAAATCGGTTGGGTTCCAAACCCAGAAGGGTGAGGGATTTTCGGCACCCCTCGTTGACGTTAGTGACCGAGAAACCCAAGCCCTCGGAGCGCCACTGTTGTTCTGCTCCCAAAAGCAGTTGCAGGCAGCGTGACGGCATTACCGCAACCTTGCTGCAATCGACCTCAACAGCCTTGTCACGTGAGGCGTTGAGAAATGCGACCAGTGGGTCTAGATCCGCGAATGCATTGGGCAAATCCAGAGTATGCTTTTGCGTTTCGGTGGTCATTTTCGCGATTCGCACCCCCGTTTAAGGCGATTGATATTGGTTCGATGAGGGCAGTATTAGCTTCAGGGCCTTAACATTTGATTTCCGCCATTCAGCCGGACACACCAAATTTTGAAAAAGCCGCCAGCGCGCGAATTGAAGGGAATGTGCGCCCCTCTAGAGTCACAGTATGATAGCTGCGCGGATTGACCTCCTCGCGCGCTTCTAACGCTATAGGATCTGCCAAAGGCAAATCTGCTCGCATCAAATCTTCACGCGTAAGGGGCAAATTAACCCCTGATGAGAGAGACATATTCCCAAGTCTATTCGCGCATCAGGCTTGGTGCGTTCCTTTGGAGTTCCTTATGATCGCACTCTCTCAGCTAAAGATACGCTACAAATTACCCGCGTTTCTTGTGGGTTTCGCGCTGCTGGCCAGCGCGATTCTGGTGACGGTGAGCACCGTGAACTATCAACGCAACGCATGGATAACAGTAGAGAATCGCTTCGAATCGATCGCTGCGGATCGCGCTTCAGTTCTCGAGGCGCTTTTCCAGACCATGCGCGCGGATGTCGAAGTGCTTGCCGAGCTGCCCTCCACCGCAACCGCGGCACAGCGGATCTCTGCGGCGTGGAGCGGGGTGAGCGATTCTCCGGCTGAGACGCTGCGCCAGATGTACATTTCTGAAAACCCGCACCCCCCACATGAACGCTTCATGATGGAACGCGCGCAAAAGACGATTCCCTACAACATCCACCACGCGAACTTTCACCCCTCCTTCCGGTCGCTGCTGATTTCCAAGGGATACAGCGACGCCTATCTGGTGAATATCGCGGGGGACGTCATCTATAGCGTCGCCAAGCAGGACGACTATGGCAGCAACCTCTTGTCCGGCCCGCATCAGACCAGCAATCTCGCCGCGACATTTAAGCGGATCATGACCGCGGCACCCGAAGAGGTCCTCTTTTCGGATTTTGAGCACTTTGCGCCGCGAGATGACACGCCGATGGCGTTTGTCGGCACCCAGATCGTCGCCAGCAGTGGTCAGCTGGTTGGTGTCTTTATCCTACAGATCCCTGACACGCTCGTGAGCGAGATTATCTCGCCCGCAGAGGGCTTGGGAGTGAGTACCGAGGTGTTTGTTGTCGGAACAGACGGCAAGGCACGGTCGCAATCCAGATTCGACGACGGACACAACGTTCTGGAGGATCTGGCATTCTCTCTGCAAGAGCGGGCGGCGACCGAACCACAGATCTTTGACAGCAATGCCACAGGCATTCGCGGCAAACCCGTCGTTGCCATGGCACGTCAACTGCCGATTGAAGAAAAAGTGTGGATTCTCGCCGTCGAGCAGGACCGCGACGAGGTTCTGGCACCGGTTCGTGGAGACCGGATGCTCTTGATCCTGACATCGCTTGCAAGCGCTCTTGTTATGACAGGGATTGGCTGGTGGTTTGCCCGCAGTTTCCTCAAGCCTATCGACGGACTTTGCGCGCGCATGAGTGAGATCAGCGAAGGCCAACTTGATGCTCCTATTCCCGAAGCGGATCGCGCAGATGAATTTGGCCACATGGGGCAAATTCTGCGCACCATGCAGGGCGATCTACAGCGCGCCAAAGATGCCGATGCCCACAGGCAACACCTGCAAGAGCAACAAGCTGAAGTCGTGCGTCACATCAGTGAGGGGCTTGTGCAGGTTGCAAACGGAAATCTCGCACATCGCATCACCGAACCTTTTGATGCGGACTACGAAAAACTCAGATCAGACTTCAACTCCGCGCTAACGGAATTGAGCGACGTGGTCAGCCAGGTCACCGAGACGGCGGATGGAATTCGCTCCGGCGCTGACGAAATCAGTCAAGCATCAGATGACCTGTCGTCGCGCACGGAATCCCAGGCCGCGACCCTTGAAGAAACGGTTGCTGCTCTGGATGAGCTGACGGCAAGCGTGAAGTCAGCCGCTGAAGGCGCGCGAAACGTCGAAGACATCGTGAAGCAGGCGCGCGGCGAGGCTGAAAAGAGCGACGAGGTCGTGCGCAATGCCGTGGATGCGATGACGAAGATCGAGACATCTTCCGCCAAGATCTCCCAGATCATTTCGGTGATCGACGATATTTCCTTCCAGACGAACTTGCTTGCCCTGAACGCCGGTGTTGAAGCTGCACGGGCCGGAGAAGCAGGTCGCGGGTTTGCAGTGGTCGCGTCAGAAGTGCGCGGTCTTGCGCAGAGATCCTCTCAGGCCGCACTCGAAATCAAGAACCTGATTTCAGAGTCGACACAGCAAGTGGGCGAAGGCGTCGAACTCGTTGACGCGGCGGGAGACTCCCTGAGATCCATCGCGGAGCGGGTGTCGCATATCTCGAGCTTGGTTTCGGAAATCGCCCAAGGCGCGACAGATCAATCCGCCGGATTGAGCGAAATCAACGACGGTATGACCCAGCTTGACCAAGTGACGCAGAAAAATGCCGCCATGGTCGAAGAGTCAACAGCCGCCAGCCACCTCTTGAAATCAGATGCCAACAAACTGGCCGAGCTGGTTTCCCACTTTGAGACGGGCCAAGCCTCTGCGCCAAAGCGCGCGCAACCGGCCGATGACCGCAGGCCCGAAACGCCGCGAGCCTCGGCTCATGGCGAAGACATCGCCTTTGATCCTCCACCGCCCATTGCCACATCGACAGGGTCCGCTGCGCGAGACCTTTGGCAAGACTTTTGAATGAGCAGGCGAAAACGCAGCTCGCAGTAGAGTCTCTCCTCTTCGCCAAATACGAACTTCCCGGTCTTCCGGCACAAACAGACGGATAAGAAATTGTCTTCATTGAGCGTTTTGATAGTCACAACGGATCGCAACTTTGCTCGGACACTGCAGAGCCAGATGGAAGCTGCTTACCCGGGGTTGCAAGTGTTGTTGGCGAATAATCTGATGATGGCCTACAATCAGGCCGAGGCAGGCCAGCCGAGTTTTGCCTTTGTGGAAGATGGCTTTACCAAGCTGCCAGAGTTCGAGATGATGCTGGCGTTGTTTTCTGCACTCGACGTACGTTGGGTCTCGGTCATGGATGACCAAAACTCGACACCTGCACGCCGCTCTTCGCCGCTGTTGAATGTTGGCGCGGGTATCTTCGAACTGACAAAATCCGACAGCCCGCGCCAGTTCATCCAGTACTTTGACATGATGATCAAAGCACCGCGCCGCAACGCTCCAAGAGCAGCAGCAAACAAGCCTCCGGTCGGCAGAGATGACTTCAAGAAGGTCATCCTGATTGGATCCTCCACTGGCGGGGTTGAGGCGCTGCGGAATGTTCTGGTGGGGTTCCCGATAAACTGCCCACCGACCTTGATTGTCCAGCACACAGGGAAAAGCTTTGGCACCGGTCTGGTGTCGCTTCTGGATCGGATCTGTCCGGCCAAGGTGGTGGCGGCGGACGACAATATCACTTTGCAGAGTGGACACGTCTACATTGCGGCTGGCCAACCTCGACACATGGGCGTCACGCCGCGCAAACCTTTCAAAATTCGAATGAAAGAAGGGCCAAACATTTCGGGTCACACCCCATCGGTTGACGCGTTGTTTTCGTCCGCCGTGCCATTTGCGCGAGATGTTGTTGCCGCAATATTAACTGGTATGGGGCAAGATGGGGCCAAGGGCATGTTGGACCTGCGCAAAGCGGGGGCCACAACCTTCGCCCAAGACGAGAAAACCGCCGTGGTCTACGGAATGCCGCGGGTTGCCTGGGAAATTGGCGCTGCTCAAAAACAAGTTCCCCTGGCCAGGATGGCCAACGCAATTCTGCAAGCATCCAAGACTTAAGACGAGACATCTGGAAGGAAGCCGCTTTGTCGAACGTTTTTCAAAATACGAGTACTGTCACCGTTCTCCAGGGTGACTACAAGGTTACGACAGATCCAAAGGTGGTGTTCTCGACCGTTTTGGGCTCCTGTATTGCGGCTTGCATCTATGATGAACAGGTCGGTGTTGGGGGGATGAACCACTTCCTGCTGGCCTCTTCCGCAGGCTCAGGCGGGGTGAGCGCTAGATATGGTGTGCACGCCATGGAGCTGTTGATCAACGGCATCATGAAGAAAGGAGCTCTGCGCTCCAACCTCAAGGCCAAGGTTTTTGGCGGGGCCAAAATGTCCGCGAACCTCTCGGATATTGGGGCGAACAACGCAGATTTTGTGCAAAGGTTTTTGCGGGATGAAGGCATTCCCGTAATCTCGTCTTCGGTTGGCGGCACCTCGGCGAGACGCGTGCGCTTTCACGCCTGTTCTGGTGCTGCGCAGCAGACACATGTGGCAGATGACAGACGTCTGGGTGAAGAGGAGCGCGCAGCCGTTGCACGGACGCAGGCGGCTCCTGCACGCAAACCCGCAGCCGCAGACAATGTGACGCTGTTCTAACGCCGCCGCGCGCGATTGCGCAAACGACTTCAACCAGCCCCTTGGGTGCTTCGTCACCCAAGGGGTCTTTTGCGTCCGCTCTCTGGGCCCACATTCTGATTTCACTTGACCTACAACCAGTATTGTACAAGTGTACAGCAACGGAGTGAGAGCAGATGACGAAGACCGACCCCCAAAAACCCAAATTTCGCCGAGAGAACCCCGAACAGCGGCGCGAGCAGTTGATTGAGGCGACGCTTCGTGTGATCGCGCGCAAGGGTGTCATGGGGGCAACCGTGCGTGAAATCTCGGCCGAAGCCGGTGTAGCCTTCAGCCTGATCCGCCATCACTTCAACACAAAAGAAGATCTCATGTATGCCGCATATGCGCATCACATGCAGCGGATGGCTCAACTATCGCTTGCGTCAGCCGGAGATTCCGATCGCTCGCCCATCGACAGGATGCGCCAGTGTATCCACGACACGTTGTCTTTGCCTGTCACCAAAAGCGAGAGCCTCCAGATCTGGGCTGGTTTCATTCAGATGGTGCCCCATGACGCGCGCATGAAGCAGATCCACATCGACACTTATCTGGGGTTTCGGGCCACGTTGGAGACCCTAATCAAAGACGCGCTGCAGGCGGCGGACTCGCATTCAACACCCGACCAGATCGAGGCCAAGGCGATTGCCTGCAACGCGGTTCTGGACGGCCTCTGGCTCGAAGGCTCGATGCTCCCCGACATGTTGCCCCCCGCACAACTGATCGAAATCGCCGAGACAACGATCATGGGCATTATCGGCCCGCATTCAGACACTTAAACACACTCTTAAAATCAGGACGCCCCTATGCGAACAGTCGGACACGCCTTGGCACAAACCCTTGTTGAGCAGGGCACCGAGATCATCTTTGGCATCCCCGGCGTGCACACCATCGAGCTCTATCGTGGCATCGAAGGCGCAGGTATCCGTCATATCACACCGCGTCATGAACAGGGTGCGGGATTTATGGCAGACGGATATGCCCGTATCGCTGGCAAGCCCGGCGTTGTCTTCGTGATCACCGGACCGGGTTTGATCAACACGTTGACCCCGATGGCGCAGGCCCGCGCGGACAGCATTCCAATGATCGTGGTCACCGGCGTCAACCGGCGCGACAGTCTTGGCAAGGGTCTCGGCCTCTTGCATGAGTTGCCAGATCAACTGGGTCTGTCGCAAACGATATCCAAACATGCCGAGCAAGTCGAAGACGCATCGGCGCTCGAAGGGGTGATGGCCCGCGTGTTTGGCGCTCTTCAAGGGCGCCCTGCCCCGGTCCACGTCGAAGTGCCGACGGACGTCATGACCCTACCGGCGTCCGAAACGGTGACGATCCCGGATCCAGAGCCAAAGGCTGCAAGCGATCTGACTCCGATCCTGGATGCCCTGGCCCGATGCGAGAGTCCTGTGATCCTCGCGGGGGGCGGCTGCCGCACGCAGAACCTTGCGCTCTTGAAACTGGCACAAAGGCTCGATGCGCCCGTCGTCCAGACCGTGAATGCGCGTGGCCTGATGCATGCACATCCCCTGACGGTTCCAGCCAGTCCGTCCCTTCAATCGGTGCGAGATCTCATTGCGGAAGCGGATTGTGTTCTGGCTCTTGGAACCGAAATGGGGCCAACCGACTACGACATGTATGCGACCGGGACCTATCCGGAGATGAGCAACCTTCTGCGGATCGACATTTGTGACGATCAACTCTCGCGCCATGAGGCTGCCTGCAGGCTCACCGGGGATCTGAACGAAATTCTACCCGTTCTGGCCGAACAATCCCCGGGAAAATCAAATGCGCGTGGATCTGAGCGTGCAGAAAAGGCGCGCCTTGCGGCGCGCGCCGAAATCGAAGCGCTGACACCCGGGTATGCGCGTTTCGTATCGCAGATCGAGACGCTGAGGGATGCTTGTCCAGACGCTATTTTTGTCGGGGATTCCACGCAAGCGGTCTATGCGGCCAACCTCTATTATGACCACAACCGCCCCGGAGGCTGGTTCAACGGCGCGACTGGTTTTGGGGCCCTCGGCTACGCAATCCCCGCCGCGATTGGCGCCGCTCTTGCCGATCCATCGGCACCGGTGGTCGCGCTGATGGGCGACGGCGGTGCGCAGTTCACGCTGCCAGAGCTTGGCGTTGCCCGCGATGAAAACCTGCCCATCCTGTTTGTCGTCTGGAACAACAATGCGTTCCTGGAAATCTCGAACGCAATGGAGGCCGCAGGAATCTCTCCGACAGGCTGCCACCCTTCTGCACCTGATTTTGAGGCAGCTGCCGCCGCATACCGGCTCGATTTTCGGCGGATCGCACCAGAGCAACTTCAGAACGCGTTGTCCGAGATCCTCCCACTCAATGGTCCGATGCTGCTCGAGATCGATATGACGGGCTAGGCCGCGCCCTACTTGATCCCGGCGCGCATGAAGCTTTGCACAAATTGGCGCTGAAAAAGCAAAAACGCGAGGAGAAGCGGGCCTGACGTCATGAGCGTGGCCGCGTTGATGACGCTCCATTCCACACCGGAGTCGATGGCGGAAAAGATGCTCAATCCCACGGTCACTGGCCGGGTCTCAACCGAGTTCGTAATTATGAGCGGCCAGAGGAAGTTGTTCCAATGGTGGCTCACCGACACCAGGCCATAGGCAAGATAAGTCGGGATCGCCAAGGGCATATAGACCTTGATCAGGATCCCCAGCGTGGACATCCCCTCGATCTGCGCCGCTTCTTCCAGCTCTTTTGGGACAGACATAAAAGTCTGGCGAAGAAGGAAAATACCAAATCCCGAGGCGATGTATGGCAGGGCAATCGCGGGGATCGTATCGACAAGATCGAGAAACCGGATCGCCTTGTAATTCTCCACGATGAGAATATCGGGCATGATCAGAAGCTGCATCAGCACAAGCGCAAACAAGACATTGCGGCCCGGAAACTGATAGCGGGCAAAGGCATAGGCGGCCAAGGTACACAGAACGATCTGCCCAAATAGGATGACCGTCACCAACACGAAGGTGTTGAGAAAATAGCGCCCAAAGGGAGCAGCATTCCAGGCTTTGGCGAAATTTTCCAACGAGAGGGGCGCAAAGAGATCAAAGCGTGCTTCATAAGCCGCCGGATGGATTGCAGTCCAAACCGCATAGGCAAGCGGCAAGATCCAGACCAAGGCCAGAAGCCAGGCTCCAAGCGTGTTTAGCAAACGATCTGCGCTCATCTGTAGTGAACCTTGCGATCAAAGAGAAAGAACTGCCCAATCGCAAGCACGATCAGGAACACCAGCAACACCACCGTGAGCGTCGCAGCATAGGCCGTGTCCCAGAACCGAAAGGCGACCTCATAGATGTAAAACAGCAAGAGCGAGGAGGCATTGTCCGGCCCGCCCCCGGTGAGGATGAAAATATGGTCCACCATCCGAAAGGAGTTCACCACCGCGTTGATCGACACAAACAGCGTGGTCGGCATCAGAAGCGGCAACGTGATGCGACGAAAAATCGTCCAGCTTCCGGCGCCCTCGACCCGAGCGGCCTCGACCAATGTGGTGGGGATGGTTTGCAGTGCCGCAAGGTAGAAAATCATGAAGAACCCGGCTTCTTTCCAGATGGTGACAACCATCACTCCCCAAAGCGCTGAATTTGCCGAGCCGAGAATATTGGTCTGCGCAAAGCCAAAGGCGCCACCGATCTGGTCAATGAGGCCAAAACCGGGGGTGTAGAAGAACATCCAGATATTTGCGACGGCAATCATGGGCAGCACGGTCGGAGTAAAATAGGCCATCCGCACAAAGCCCCGTCCGACCATCTGCCGATTGACCCAAAGCGCCATTAGAAGCGCTATCACCACCGACAGCGGGATCGTTCCAGCAGCATAAATCGCGTTATTCCAAAGGACTTTCCAGAAAACTGGATCGGCGATCAGCGTCTCGTAGTTTTCAAGCCCTGCCCATTTGGCCGGGCGCCGCCCGCGAGGCGTCGTGAAAAAACTGCTCCACAAGGTAGTGAGCGCAGGCAGATGGGTAAAGGCAATGAGAAACACAAGCCCCGGAAACAGCAGGAGCCATGCATGTATCCAGCTTCTTGTTTGCAGCATCAGGGCGTCTCCAGAAATGAGGCGCGCCACCCGAGGTGGGGCCGCGCGCCGATCGTAAACTTAACGGTAGTCCTGAAGGATCGCGTCTGCCTTCGCCTGCGCTTCTTTCAAGGCTTCTTCGGCGGTTTTCTGACCGGTGATCGCAGCGGCAAGCGCATCGTTGAAAATGCGGGTCACACGCTGATTTTCATAGGTCGAAAGCTCCGCAACCGCGTGCTCAAGCTGATCACGAGCAACGAGAACCGGGGGAAATTCAGCAGCGTAGGCTTTCATCGCTTCGCTCTCCCAGGTTTCGGGACGCGGGGCGACATAGCCCGTGGCGATGGTCCATTTGGCCGACTGTTCCGGGGCGGAGATCCATTTGACAAAATCAAATGCGGCCTTTGCCTGGGCGTCCGATGCGCCTTTGAAGAGGTAGAAATTGCCACCGCCGGTCGGCGCTCCGCGACGTTTGTTGGCGGGCAGCATCGCGACACCAAAGTCAAAAGGCGCATTGTTGCGAACATTCGTCAGGTTGCCAGTCGAGGTCCACATCATCGCGGTCTGGCCTTCAAAGAACGCTTTGGGCGTTGCGCCCCATTCGATGATGCCGGGGGCCATCACTTCATGCGTTTTGGACAGATCCACCAGATAGTCGAGCGCTTCCACAACCTTGGGATCATCGAAATTCACCTCATTGCCATCGGCATTGGCAAGGATGGCGTCATTCTCGGTGGTCAGCCCCTGGAACAACCAATACGGAAACCCCGAAGATGGGATGCGCACACCCCATTGGGTCACATTGCCCGCGTCGTCTTTGAGCGTAAGCTTCTTACCCATCTCGACCATCTCGTCCCAGGTCGCCGGGGGCGTTTCAGGATCGAGACCGGCGGCTTCAAAGGCCTCTTTGTTCCAATAGAGAACAGGAGTCGAGCGTTGGAACGGAATACCGTAAGTCTTTCCACCAGTTTGGGAATTTTCCATAAACGCGGGGTAGAAGGAGTCGAGCCAGGCCTTGTCCTCTGCGCTGGTGGCAAAGTCATCGAACGGCAGGATGAGGTCTTCGTCCAGGAGGGTGAACATATCAACCGACAGGATCACCGACAGCTGCGGCGCGTTTCCGCCCCGCGCAGCGGTCAGAGCCTTGGCGACCGTGTCCTGATAGGAACCCGCGTAGATCGCTTCGATGTTCACACCCTCGTTCTCGGCCACATATTGCGCGGTCAGCTCTTCGATGGTGTCGGCCGCAGCTCCGCCAACGGCCACCGGGAAATAGAATTCCAGGTCCACATCCGCTGCGGCCGGGGCCGCAGCAAAGGCAAGGGCAGCAGCGGCCGCCTTGAATTTCGTCATCAGCATGGTGTTTCTCCGTCGCTATCACAGCCAGCTTTGTACCGGCATTGAACGCTCCTCTGGAAAAGTCGGGAGCCAATAGTAAGCCGCGCCAGCGCGGGGGATCCGCACATCGGACCACGGCTCATGAGTGAATCTCCTGCAGACGCGCGATCAGGCCTGGATCTTCCAGACGCGCGTTCCGTGTCAGGTCAAAGGCATGGATCTGCTCGGGCGGAACCGCCAATCTCAGCGTCTCGCCGGGGGTAAGACCGCGTGTGCCGGGCAGCTTGGCCAAAATGTCGCCGCCTGCGCAGGTCAGCTCTACCAGAGTGTCCGCGCCGAGGAATTCCGCACCTTTGACCTCCGCGAGGATCGGGCCTTGGGCGGATTCCGTGAGTGCTTCGGGTCGCACCCCGATCCGAAGACTCTCGGGCGCGGCCTCAAGCGCCGCCCCAAAGGCTGCAGGAGACAGAAGATTCATCGGCGGGTTACCGATAAACCGCGCCGCAAAGGGCGTCGCGGGACGGTTGTAGATCTCTTCCGGGGCGGCGACTTGCTCAATCTGGCCTTTGTTCATCAAGACCACGCGATCAGCCATGGTGATCGCCTCGGTCTGATCGTGGGTCACATAGACCATCGTGAAACCGAGCGCGAGCTGCAGACGGCGGATTTCACGCCGCATCTCGTCGCGCAATCGGGCGTCCAGATTGGAGAGAGGCTCATCCATCAGGCAAACCGGGCGCTGCGAGATCACAGCCCGCCCCAGGGCCACCCGTTGCTGCTGGCCTCCTGAAAGCGCCGCAGGTTTACGTCCGAGATAGGGGCCAAGTTCGAGAAGGTCGGCCACATCCTTCAGACGGCGCTGACGCTCGCGTCGCGGCAGCCCTGCAACTTTCAGACCAAAAACAATGTTTTCCGCAACGGTAAGGTGGGGAAACAAGGCATAGGACTGAAACACCATGGAAATGCCACGCTGCGCAGGGCTCATCTGGGTCACATCGCGGTTCCCGATCCGAACCTGCCCCGTCGTCACCGCCTCAAGGCCTGCTATGATGCGAAGCGTCGTGGATTTGCCACATCCCGACGGACCCAGCACCGCAGTGAATGATCCCGCAGGAACGTCAAGGCTGAGACCTTCGAGCAAGACAGTCTCGCCCCAAACCTTGCGCACCTGCTCGAGTGCGATGGCCTGCCCCTGTGCAGTCGCAGTCATGGGCGACCTCCTGCATGACGAACGCCAGGCATATGGGCGTCAGAAGAGCAAAATACTCCGAGGTGTCTCTGGCGAATGGATGAATCGTTTAGTTTCATATGAACCTGATAAGCACTTCATATGAATGTAATGCGACAACTCGTCCAGGATCTCATACGCGCCCGACACAATGGAAAACGCCGCGCCCAACATGGGACGCGGCGTTTTGCCTCGTGCCTTGCGCGAGGCCTTATATGTCGACTGCGACTTTGCCGATCGGGTTGGAGCAGCAGGCGAGGATATAGCCCGCATCGATGTCATCATCCGAGATGCCCCCGTTGTGGACCATATGCACCTCGCCCGATGTTTTCTTCACCTTGCAGGTGCCACAGACACCAAAAGTGCAGCCTGAGGGGATATTGAGCCCATTTGCGCGCGCCGCCGCCAAAATGGTGTCGGTCTCCGCGACCTTTGCGGTCACGCCCGAGGCTGCAAAGGTTACCTCCGCCTTGGTGTCATCATCAGGCACCACGTCGTCAAAGTCCGGCTGTTCGGCAGAGGTTTCGACCGGCGCATGGAAGCTCTCCTGATGGTAGTTATCCATGTCAAAGCCAAGACCCGCCAGTGCGTCGCGCACCGCCTGCATGAAAGGCTCCGGCCCGCAGCAATAGACCTCGCGCTCCAGATAGTCAGGCGCCATGAGGCCCAGCATCAGCTGGTTGAACATGCCCTGATAGCCGGTCCAGGGGCGATAGGGATCCGGTTCCTCGACCACGAACTTCAGATCCAACCCTTCGGAACGGCTCGCCATTTGCTCGAGCCGCTGGCGGAATATGATCTCGGAGGGCCGTTTGGCGCAGTTCACAAACACAATATCAAGATTGTCGCCATCATCCCACATATTCGTGGTCATCGACATCATCGGCGTGATGCCAGAGCCCGCCGAGATAAACAGGAATTTCTTCGCCATGCTTCCTGCGTTGGTGAAGAGTCCCGCAGGGCCAAGCGCCTTGATGCGGCTGCCAGGGCGCAGGTTGTCCAGCATCCAGCGGGTGCCGATGCTGTCGGCTTGCGCCTTGGCGGTAATGGTGATCGTCCGCGGCCGCGAGGGCGAAGAGGAGATCGTGTAGGTTCGGTGCAATGGCCCACCTGGCACCGGAATTTCCAAGGTCATGAACTGGCCTGCGTCATACTCAAACAGGGCCCCCGAGGGCGCCTTGAAGGTAAAAGATGCCGTGTTGTCCATTTCGGGAATGATGGAGACGCATTCCAGCATCTCCGCATCAGTCCAGACGGTACGTTCGCTGTTTCTGGGCATCAGGGTCACTCCGCTGCGACGGCGTGTGGGCCGCTGTTGCGTTTGAGGGTAGAGAGATACCACTCCACAAATTGCAGGACGCCGCTCTCTTGGGTCGGGGAATAGGGCCCCGGTTCATAGGCCGGCGAGTTGATCCCCATCTGGTTGAACTCCACAACCTCGCGGTCTTCGTCATTGGTGGCAATCCAAACCTCGGTGAGCCGCTGTAGATCGTAATCCACACCTTCAACCGCGTCTTTGTGAACCAGCCATTTTGTCGTCACCTCGGTTTCCGTGGGGCTGATGGGCGTGACCCGGAACACGATCGAATGGTCCGACAGGAAGTGGTTCCAAGTGGTCGGGTAGTGGAACTTGAGCAACGAGCCCGCATCCGCAAAGGCTGCACGGCCCAGCCAGCGACGCACGGCGGTCTTGCCGTCCATCGTGTAGCTCTCAGCGCCTTCTTTCAGGGGCATGCGCGCGACACGGAACTGGCCATCACCGCTGAGGTGGAACCCCGAAGGCATCCCAGCCTGCTCA
Organism: Ruegeria sp. TM1040; assembly: GCF_000014065.1. NCBI lineage: Bacteria > Pseudomonadati > Pseudomonadota > Alphaproteobacteria > Rhodobacterales > Roseobacteraceae > Ruegeria > Ruegeria sp. TM1040. The sequence continues at coordinate 215,651 of NC_008043.1, forward strand.
CAGCGGTCGAAATGAGCCTGCAAATTGCTCGGGGTCTCGCCACCTTCGATGCCCGTCACGGAGGGATCATCCGGGAAGGTCCGGCAGAGCGCGGGGTGATTGCCGCCGCAGTGGTAGCACTCGCGGTTGTTCTCCCAGACCAGCTTCCAGTTGCCGCGCTCCACGATGGAGCTTTCATGGGCGACCTTGGCGTTCGAGAGGTCATGAACCTCCAGATAGGGGCGGGCGACCTCGGCAAACCGTTCAAAATCCGGGGCCTCATCGGCGAGACAAATATAGATCAACCCAGCAAGCTCACGGCAGTGGACCGTCTTGAGCCCATGTCTGCTCGGCTCGAAATCAGGCCCCATATCACGCGCCCACAGCAGACGACCGTCCAGTTCATAAGTCCACTGGTGATAGGGGCAGACGAGCTTAGGGTTGTTGCCTTTCTTCGCCTTGCAGATCACCGAGCCACGGTGACGACAAGCATTGTGGAAAGCCCGAATGACATTGTCTGCACCGCGCACGATGATCACATTGTAGTTGCCAACCTGATGGGTGACGTAGCTCCCTGGCTTGTCCAGCTCGCAGGCGGGAATGGCAAAAAGCCATTCTTTGTAAAAGATCTCCTGAAGATCGGTCTGAAACACCTCGGCATCGGTATAAAACGCCTGATCAAGTGCATGTCCTGCGCGGTGGTTAGCGATCAGCGTGTTGATATTGCTGTGCATTTCCTGGCTCCGTGACAAAGTTCACACGTGTGAACCTTCGCCCTGTTGGTAGAGTGCAAACGGCAATGGGATCCCGTGAGGCCGCGAGGGAGGTGCCCGCGTCCTTTTCAAGATGCCCAAACCGCCGCCCGCGGTTGACGATATCTGCCGAGGCTGGTTTCCGGGCTCTGGGGGTGACCTGCTGGTCGGAGCGCAACGCCTTCCCGGGTCCTCCTCCCAGTGGCAGATGTTACGCCCGCGAATCCCATGACCGTTGCGGGGGCAGCGCCGGAATCGCACCGGCTTCCCAATTCTCCGTCCGGAAAGCCCGGACAGCACCTCGTAGGGCAGAGTTGTATCGAGATTTGCCGCGCCCGATCTCCAATTTGCGACGTTGTTTATTGAGTTCGAGACAAGCCCGCCTCACATCCGCAAAAACATGCATGGATTGCGCAGCCTCTTGAACCTTTGGCCCATCGACGCATTTCTAAGACGCAGGCCGGAGCGCGCTCATCGGAGCTTTGCCAAACCAGCGCGAAGTTTGGGGTTGGCAAATCCACTCAATTTGGTGATCCTGCCGCACATAAACAAATACGGTAAAATCCGACTGGGGAGGAAAATATGAAAAAATTCTTGGGACTTACCGCTGTTGCATCCGTGAGCTTTGCCTTTGCGGCAGAAGCCATGGCCACAGAGTGGAATGTCTCGGTTTGGGGCAAACGCCGCGCCTTTACCGAGCACGTCGAAAAGCTCGCTGAACTGGTGTCCGAGAAAACCGACGGCGAATTCACCATGAACATCAGCTATGGTGGACTGTCCAAAAACCGCGAGAACCTCGACGGGATCTCGATTGGCGCGTTTGAGATGGCGCAGTTCTGCGCCGGCTATCACCGCGACAAAAACCGCGTGATTACCGTTCTTGAATTGCCCTTCCTGGGCATTTCCAACCTCGAAGAGGAGGTTGCGGTCTCTAGCGCGGTCTACAACCACCCGGCCGCAGCCGAGGAAATGGCGCAGTGGAACGCAAAGCTGCTCATGACCTCGCCGATGCCGCAATACAATATCGTCGGCACCGGTGATGTGCGTGATGATCTGGCGGAATTTGAAGGCATGCGCGTGCGGGCAACCGGCGGTATCGGCGAAGCCTTCAAGGCTGTTGGCGCCGTTCCGACCTCCGTCACCGCGACCGAGGCCTATCAGGCGATGGAATCCGGTGTGGTCGACACCGTAGCGTTCGCACAACATGCGCATCTGAGCTTTGGCACCATCAACCGCGCTGACTGGTGGACCGCTAACCTCAACCCCGGCACCGTGAACTGCCCGGTTGTGGTCAATATTGACGCTTACGAAAGCCTCTCTGACGCCGAGCGCGAAGCGCTGGACAGCTCGGTTGCCGAAGCGCTGGATCACTACCTGGCGAACTACGGCGAGCTGCTGAAGAAGTGGGATAGTGTTCTCGAGGAAAAAGGCGTCGAAAAGGTCGAGATTTCGGAAGAGGTGCTCGCAGAATTCCGCTCTACTGCGGCTGAGCCGATCCGCGACGCTTGGATCAAGGATATGGAAGCACAGGGCCTGCCGGGTCAGGAGCTCTATGATCTAGTTCAGAAAACGCTCGCAGATCACCGCAACGGCAGCTGATCTGAACGCAATGGCCTATGGCCTATGGCCCGGACCAATTGGTCCGGGCTTCTGCGTATCTCACCAATAATCACATATCGGGGAAAGCTATGGCAGGTTCATCAACCGTGCTCAGCGATGCCAGCATTTTGTCAAAGCTGGATCGGGCCCTTTTGCCTATTGAGCGCGTCACAGCAATTCTGAGCGGTCTTGCGGCCTTTTCACTCATGTTCCTGGCCGCATATTCCGTGGCCGGCCGTCAGTTGGATCGGACATTTCTGGCGCCATTTTTCGACAAGATCGGCCTGATGGACGGCCCCCTGCCCGGCTATGTGGATTATATCGAAGCACTGATGCCCTTGATCGCCATCTTGGGCGTCTCCTATGTGCAACGCGAAGGTTCCCACATCCGCATGGACATCCTCGTGGGGCGGCTAAAGGGTCGCGCGCTTTGGCTTTTTGAATTCATCACCGTGTTCTGCATGCTGGTGCTGGTGATCGCCTTGGTCTGGGGCTCCTGGGCCCATTTCGACCGTTCGTTTGATTGCGCCCGCCCGCTGTGTTCGCGCGACAGCTCGATCGACATCGGCCTGCCGATCTGGCCATCCAAGCTGGTGGTGCCGGTTGCCTTGGCCGTGCTTTCAGCGCGGCTCCTGCTGCAGATGACGGCTTATGCCCGCGCCTTCGTTCTGGGACTCCAGAGCCCTGCGGCCGTACCGCTCATCCAATCCGTCGCCGAGCAAGCCGCTGCTGAGGCGGAGCAACTCAAGGAGGTCGGCAATGACTGATATCGAAATCGGCCTCTGGGTCACCGCCGGAATGATGGTGCTTGTTGTGCTGGGCATGCGGGTTGCGTTTGCCGCCGGACTTGCGGGCTTTGTGGGTCTTGTGTGGCTTCGGTGGAACGGCTTTGACTATAACCCGGAGCGTTTCTGGAAAGCTGTTGAAATCAGTGTAAAAATTGCGGGCCAAGTACCGCACTCCAAGGTTTCGAGTCAGGCGCTCAGCCTCATCCCGACCTTTATTTTAATTGGATACCTCGCCTACTACGCCCGCCTCACCACGGCACTGTTTGAGGCCGCAAAGCGCTGGGTTGCCTGGGTGCCCGGGGGCCTTGCGGTATCCACCGTTTTTGCCACCGCAGGGTTTGCCGCCGTTTCGGGCGCATCGGTTGCAACCGCTGCGGTCTTTGCCCGGATCGGCATCCCGGAAATGCTGGCGGTTGGCTACAACAAGCGTTTTGCAGCCGGGGTGGTCGCCGCAGGCGGCACCCTCGCCTCTCTGATCCCGCCCTCCGCCATTCTCGTGATCTATGCAATCATTGTGGAGCAGGACGTGGGCAAGCTCTTGCTGGCCGGCTTTGTGCCCGGTGCGTTTTCGGCCGTGGTCTATGCGGGCTTGATCATCGCCATCGCGATGATCTTCAAGACGGTCGGCCCACCAGTCACGGGCTTCACCTGGCGCGAACGCCTGGTGTCCTTGCCACCTGCCCTGCCGATTTTTGCGGTTGTCGTGATCATCATCTTCTTTGTCTACAACCCGTTTGGCGAAGCCTGGGGGACACCAACCGAGGGCGGTGCTGTCGGCGCCTTCATCGTCTTTCTCGTCGCGCTAATGCGCGGGATGCGGATGCGCGAACTGCTGGATGCGCTGCTTGAGACTGCCAAACTCACGATTATGATCTTCACCATCATCTGGGGTGTTTTGATCTACGTGCGCTTTCTGGGCTTTGCAGATTTGCCTTCGGCCTTCGCCGACTGGATCTCGACCCTCTCGGCCTCGCCCATGCTGATCCTAATCTGTATTCTGCTTGCCTATGCGGTTCTTGGGATGTTCATGGACGCCATCGGCATGCTTCTTCTGACGCTGCCTGTTGTCTACCCGGCCGTCATGGCGTTGAACGGAGGCGAGATGGTCTCGGCAGCGGATTCTGCCTTCGGCATGTCCGGCCCAATGTGCGCGATCTGGTTTGGCATCCTGGTGGTCAAGATGGCGGAGTTCTGTCTGATCACGCCCCCAATCGGGCTGAATTGCTTTGTTGTAGCGGGGGTACGAGACGATTTGTCAGTACAAGACGTGTTCCGCGGCGTGATCCCGTTCTTCATCGCAGACGCTGTGACAATCGCGCTCTTGGTGGCCTTTCCTACCATTGTCTTGTGGCTCCCAAGCTTGGCAGGCTAGGGACTAGGTCCCACTACAGGCAAATAATCTGCGCCCTCAGTGCGAAAACGGATGGAGTGTCCTTTGCACTGGGGGCGCGGCAGATTTGACCCGACGCCATTCAGGATGCGAGGTCCGTTCCGGTCGTCGTGTAAAACCCGGTTTCGACGTCAGGCGACAATATGAACTATTTTCGCATTGCCCTTGCGCGATGCTCACCGCCCGCCGACGCGATCATCAGGATAGATAAAAGACCCTTCATCGATGTGTCTTCGATTGCACCCACCCGGATGGAGCCAATGATATAGCGTGAAGCGCTCAACGAATTCTGACTGCGCGATGCGCAGCAGGATTTACGGCCACTTTCCTTGGGCAAGAGTAGCTTCTGCACACATGAGAACAAATTTAGATACTAGCAGCAAGTAGACCCTGCGGCAGGAAGAACTGCCACCACGGCGTGCATTCGAACTTCACGATTTTATACGTCGCCCAAGGCTATATCCGCTGCACGCACCAAGTCGAAGCGTCTTAAGAAAGGCACCAGGGCACAACGCAATGCTGTGATCAAACGGGGTAGAGAGTATCACTCCCTACCCCAATTGAGATCAGTTCGCAGGAATGCCTGCCTCTGAATTCAGGGCGGTTTTGACTGCTTCCAGCTCGCCAGAAGCTTGCAACGCGTCGTAGGCAGCCTGCAATCTCGCGGCGATATCGGCGCCTCCTTCAATCTCTGAGGAGACTTGCAGATAGGCCAGTGTCTCGGTCACGGGCATCTCGCTCGCGGCAAACTGTGAGACGTCTTCCGGCGAGAAATTCTGGTTCAGCATGTCCCAGCCAACCAACTCATCAATGACAAACGCATCAATGCGACCGCCGAGGAGCTTCTTGAAGTTCGAGATGTCATTTGGCGCGGTTTGGATGTTGTAGGTTCCGTTCTCACCCAAGGCCCAAAACTCTTCGGAATAGGGATAGCCCAGCGTGGCGCCAAAGGTTCGGCCCGCCAAATCGCCAAGGCTGGTCCATTCCGGCAATGGCTTGTCCTTGCGATAGAAGAACACGATCCGCTCGCTGGAGACCGGCCCCACTTCGATCAGGCCGCTCTGATCCGCCAGATCGCTCCAATAACTTGCGGCGTGGCGCTGGCCCGCGCGGGTAAGCTCGAGACCGCGGTTCCACGGCATGTACTCAAACGCGATTTCGATCCCGGCATCTTCTGCCAGACGTGCGACCAACCCGTTGACCACGCCCCCATTGGGCAGGGCTTCTCCAGTCATTGGCGCATATTCGCCCGTGGCGATTCGGATCGGGTCGGCGAACCCTGCAGGCGCGAGAGCCATGAGAACAAAAGAGAGGGCGGTGAGCGTGCGTTTCATCAGGCTACTCCATAAGACAAGGTCGATAGGAGGGAACCGTTGCATTGAAAATCCGAAATTTGCGTTTACGCGCTGCCAGTTGGATCTGGTCTTTTTCAGTGCATTTGAATCGAGCCCTACGCCGTTAGACTCGGCAGTTGGGCTTAGGAGGAGGCATCCTTTCCCTCTTGCAACATCCGCGCCAGTGCGGGGAGCTTGTCGTCTGGGACTTCGTCCTTATGCACGACAAACAGATAGAGACTTGTAAAGTATAGGCTTTTGGCCAAGACCGTTGCCGAAGCGATCACGGCAGACAGAATAAAACTCAGTGCCAGCAGCGACAATGTGGGCAGCGTATTGACCGGGATCTCGCCAAAATGTGCCAGAAACGCATCCGGCAGGCTGGTCGCGAATTGATAGCCCACGGCACCACCGCCAAAGAGCCCCAGTACGACGCCCCCCGCAAACAGGGATTGCGCAACGCCGCCAGCGAGATCAATGCCAATCACACCAACAAGCGTCTCAGGCACATGACTGCGCAGCTCTTTCAACCGTGCGACCAAGGTTTTGACGCCCGCTCGTTCCACAACGATGGCGGAGATACCGAAATTGGACACCAAATCCCAGACTTCGGCCACCACAAAGACGACTATCGCCACCAGAAAACCGAGAAACCCACTCTGCTTGCTCTCTGATGCACGGCGCAAAAGATAAGAGACAAAACCGATGAACAGCAGGGAAAAAAGATTTCCCAAGAGCGTTTTGACGATGGCAAATCTGTTGATGTGGCCCTCAATCAGCGTATCTCGCGCCATCTGACTCATGGCCGCTTGCAAAAATGTCTGGAGTATCATTTCCACCGGCAAATAGATGATGAACACCAGCATCAACGGAAAGAGCCTCTCCCAATCCTGGGTCACAAACCCGAGATAAAGGATCACCAGCGCCAGAAGTCCACGTCCAGCCTTGAGAACGAACAGACATAGAAACGGAACAAACACCTGCAAATCGGACCCCAGTACCGACAATGACGCCCGTATCATCGCACCAATACGCCCTGTTCTCGCCCCGAAGAGGGCGAGGATTTTGCTTATGAATTTCATGGTGTCCCCTCAGTCGACGATGATCGGCTGAGCGGTCACGATGCGGTCGCCTTCGGCATAGAAGAAGCGCAACTCATAGGCACCGGCCTCCTCTGGCGCGGTCAGGCGGGTCAGGTGGCTTTCGGTATGCGCATAGCTGACGAGATGCGGCAGGTCGTCTCCGGCCCTGGCAAGCGCGATATAATCCGCAGGGTTTGGCGCGATCCCGTTCCACAACACGGCAAAGTCCTGGCCTGCAGCCACTTGACTTGGCGCTTTCAGCGACAAATCCGGATCTGACAATGTGATCGAGGTGCGATCAAGCACGGTCCATGGATCGGTCGTGGCAACAAAAACGATCTCGTAGTCGCCCGGCTGCGATGGCAGGCGCAAAGCCTGCTGTTCTGGTCCAGTGGTCTCGAAATAGAAGGTGGTCGCCGGGAAACCCTCGGCCTTTGGGGCGATGCCGATAAAGTCTTTCTCTGATCCGCGCCCTTGCCATGTGACCGTCACAGTCCCCCCCGTGAGACCCGTAGATGGCGCTGTGACCGACGCGACCATGGGCGTTACTTCAAGCGGCGCGCGCGCAAGGACGGCTCCGGTTTCGGCGCGCACATAGACGATCTCGTAGGTGCCCGCCTGCGGCGGGGTTGGCATCGGCGCAGGGTTGCCGTGCTCGACCCCAATGCGTGAGGAAAATGCACCGACATCGGCGCCGGGGGCCAAGGTCCCGATCCAGTCGCCTTCCTCGCCAGGGCCCTGCCAGATGATGTCGATGGTCCGACCCGCCTGTGCCGTAGCAGGCCCTACCAAAGTAGCCGATGCCGGGTCGGGCGTGGATGTGGTCACCGCTACCTGTGCCAAAGCCGCCGTCAATTCAGATGCGCTCGACGCGTCCCGGTAGAAACCTCCGGTGTTCTCAGCCAAGCACTGCAACTGCGCGCGCGCTGCGTCATCCGCGATGCCGAAGCCAATCGCATGCAGGGTAAAGTCCACACCGCGCGCTTCGAGTTCTGCGCCAACTGCGCAAGGATCAAGCCCACAGGTTTCCTCGCCATCCGAGATGAGGATGACGGTTGCTTTCTCCTCACTGGATCGCAAAGCGTCAGCGGCTTGCATCACCGCCGCAGAGAGCGGTGTCTTGCCTTTTGGACTGATCTGCGTGACCGCCTGTGAAATGGCCTGCCGAGATCCTGCGGCAGGGGCGATCAACTGTTCGATATCGTTGCAATCGCCTTTGCGCCGATGTCCATAGGCCATCAGGCCGAGCTCTTGGTTCTCTGGGAGTGTCTTTAGAAGGTGCTGCATCACGTCCTGAGCGATGGTGATCTTGGCAACACCGTCAATCTGTCCCCACATCGACCCAGAGGCATCCAACACCAAAGTACTGCGGGTCAGGTCTTGCGCAGCAACAGGCGCGGCGAGTGCGGCACAGATGGCGGCTGTCATGATTTTATGTTGCATGGCTCAGTCTCCCACCCGGATCCAATGGCCGGTCGAAATTGCGGCGCAATGATCGGTCTTGAACGCGGCGACCGCTTCGGGAGGCATGACAACATAGAGTTCCGAACGGTGCGAGATACGGCTCGTGTCATGAACCGTGAGCGTCCATTCCATGTAGGATCGCTTGCCGCCGTAAGCAGGTGATTGGGAAAACACATCCTCCATCGCGCGGGTGACCCACTGATTGGGTCCGGTCGACCTCCAGCTGGAGGCGTATTGCTGCATCCGAAGCTGGCTGGGATGAAACGGTGTCTGAAATGTCAGGTGCTGCGGCGTTGTGGCCTCTGCAGGGAGCGCGGCCATACCGCCCGCCATGCTTTGGCCAATCACATCTGGACAGCCCTCAAACTGCACTGGTGTGGCTTCGAGTTTCCAGAGCCCCGATTGCGGCTGAAGACCTGATGCGGCCACGGGCGCGCTATCCTCGGTTGGTGCACTCTCCGCGTCCAGTGGGTCCAGTGGCAGGTCTGTCGGGGCGCAATGGTCTGGGCCACGATAGCGGAAACTCTCGGCGCTTGTGCCCAAAACGACCTGCGCAGCATCCAACTCGGTGCGCGGCACCCAGTAGCCCTCGTCTTCATGGGTCACAAGCACATGATCCGCTCGTGGCGCAGCGCCATGGGTTTGGGCCCGCAGGGCTGCCTCATCAGCGTCTGGCACGAAATATTCTGCCGGACCATCTGCTGGGAAATGTACGGAGGCTGGCAAACACTCAGCTGCAAAAACCGAAGCTGGCAAGAGCGCCAGCCCCGCAGTGAAACCCAAAACGCACTGCATTTTTTTCTAAAATCCTTGGACCATTGTCAGGCTTGATGCGCTCCGACTTATCGCGTTTGTTGAACCCGCTCATGACCAGTTTTGGTTATAAGTGCCAAAAGAGTTTAGATGCGGTGCCAGCTCGGGCCATGGAACACCAAGACGATATTACTTCGCTGATCGGTTCGATCTACGCTACCGCCGTCGACACGGAGGGGTTTGCCGCGCTCCTAGAGCTGGCTGACACGCGGCTCAACAACGATACACATCGGCGTCGGTTCGAAGCCTTGCGCAGCAACTTCGAAACCCACGTTGTGCGGGCGGAGGCGATTATTGGCGCGCTTCCCCAAACGGGGCTGACTCAGGAGAACCCCAACGATCCGTGCCCGAGGTTTGATCTTGACCGCCGACTTCATGTCATTTCGCCTAACCCCGCAGCGCAGGACCTGTTGGGGCTCTGCGATGGCGCTCCCTTGGACACGCTCGAGCTGACAACAGATACGCTCCGCGCGATCAAGAGCTTTGCCACGGGTCAGAGCGACCACGCGCCTGTGCTCCGGCTCACGCGTAAAGACACTGGCAAACCGATGCTGCTTCGCTGTCAAACGCGGGGAGGCCGCGAGACGGTGCAGTGCTTTGGCGTCGACATTCCATGGCATGATGGCGCAAGCAGCGCGATGCGCGCGCTCTATGAACTCACTGCATCAGAGAACGAAGTACTGGGTCTGCTGGTCGAAGGGCACAGCCCACAGGAGGTGGCCGAGGTACGCGATCGGTCCATTGAAACCATTCGCCAGCAAATCAAGGCGATGTTTCGCAAAACGGGCACGACGGGCACGCTTGAACTGCTCCACCTCGGCCGTGTTGTTTGCGTGTCGAGCGCGCAGATAGAAGACTCCACGCGCGCGCAGGATCAAAACCACGCCCTGCGCCTGCCGGATGGTCGGAGCATGAGTTATAGCGACATCGGCTCCCCATCCGGGCGGCCCATTATCTTCTTACACGGCTGTCTAGGAGGCAACCGCCTCCCCAAGGCCGCCGAAGCCAAACTTGGCAGGCTCGGTCTGCGCTGGATTGCGCCTGCACGTCCTTGGCATGGCAGTTCAGATGGATGGCCCGCGCTTGTCTCTGATCCCTCTCGTTATGGCGAAGATCTCCGCACCTTGGCAGATCGCCTTGATCTTAAGGACATCACGCTGGTTGGCTATGATGCTGGCGCCGCACTTGCCTGCTGCGCGGCGGGCGGGCTCGGTGCGCGGTTGCGCAGAGTGATTGCCCTTGCGATTACCCCGCCCATGCAGAGCATGCGCGACTTTGCCGCCGCCCCGACACAACAACGCATTCTGGCTCTGGCCGCAAAGACCTCCGTCCCGTTTCTGCGCTACCTCTCGATTGTTGGCGATCGAAAGCTGCGTCTTGAGGGGCGGGAGGCCTTTGCTGACACTGTATTCCGGAATGCGCCCGCTGATTTGCGTGCCTGCTGCGATCCAGAGGTCCTGGACCTGATGTGGGAAGGGCACTTTTTTCATGTGGCCCAGGGCAATGACAGCTTCATCAATGATTGTCGGCTGATCGCATCAGATTGGAGCGCCAAGGCAAAGCTGATGTGCGCTCCGTTACACCTCGTACATGGCGGGGCCGACCAAATTGTACCGCTCTCCCGCGCGCGAAGCTTTGCACAGAGCTTTGGCGCAAGCCTCACCGTGATTGAGCACGCAGGCCACAGCCTTCCTTTTAGTCACTGGCTTGATGTGCTGCACGCCGTGACCGAGGACGGGCCTGAGTAGGCTTTCAGATCCGAGATCGAACACCTCTCATCCCGGCGCTCGCGATCAAGTTGTCGGGGCGGGGACCAGCGGGGCGGCTGGCTTGTGCATGCTTGGCGGCATTCCAAACTTGCGCGAAAATTCCCGGCTGAACTGCGTAGGGCTTTCGTAACCCACCTCATAGGCGGCAGACGCGACAGAGCGGTTTTCCGTAACCAAGAGCCTGCGCGCCTCCAACAAACGCAGATCCTTTTGATATTGCAGGGGCGTTGTCGCTGTCACGGAGCGGAAATGCTCGTGAAAAGCCGAAAGGCTCATGCCACATTCCGATGCAAGATCTGCAACCGGCAGGTTTGATTTGAAGTTCTCCCGCATGGTCGCGATAACCTGCGCAATGCGGCTCGCGGGGCTGTCCTGGTTCAGGAGTTGTCTCAGCATGCCGCCATGTTGTGCACGCAAGAGCCGGAAGTGGATTTCACGCAGGATGAGTGGCGCCAGCGTACGGGCTTCGACGGGGTCTTTGGACACGTTAAACAAACGGTGCGTGGCATCGATCAACGCGGCATCGGAGGCCGCAGCGTTCAACGAGTGGGCATTGGCGCTATCGTCACGTTCACCAATTTCGTCATTCATGCTGCGTGCCATCGCGAGGTCCAAACGCAATGCAAGCGCTGTGTAAGGTGCATCCGGGCTTGCTTGCATGACAGCGGACTCCACCGGAATGGCGTGGCTGACGATAAGTGTATCCCCGGCGCTGTATCGCACGACACGTCCGTTCAAATAAGCCTCCTTGGCGCCTTGCAACACAAGACACATGATCGGCTCGTAAAACGCGGCCGCGCATTCGGTGGTCTTGGTCTGCGCAAAGGCAAACAGCCCATCGACACCCGTAGCGCATCCTTCGCCAAGTGTTCCGGTTCTCTCGACCAGATCAAACACATCTGAGATCAGATTTTTAGGTACCATTGAGCGGCCTCCCTTGCCTTGTGAACATAGGCGTTTCGCAAGCGGCTGGCAGTCCCAAAGAGGCCGGTCTGGAGAATTGGGCAGATTATTTGGAGGATCAGGCAAGGCAATCCAACCCCGGCGCGCTAGGTTAAACACCGAAGACCGGAGGTCCTTGGCGTGCCAAGGACCTGAAGTGTTGCTCGCTGAATATTGCGTGGCAACGGGTTTGACGCCGCAATCGATCCAAACGGGCCGAGATTGGAACCGAGGCAGCAGTGAGACAAAGGCTGCCTAAAAAGCGATTTTCGTAGCCAACAGGGAGACCTAAAGCCATGGCAATTTCACTAAAGTTGAACGGGGAGACCCACACGGTTGAGGCCGAGCCAGGTACACCGCTTTTGTGGGTGATCCGGGATGAGCTGAAGCTCACCGGCACCAAATTCGGATGTGGGGTTGCGTCGTGCGGCGCCTGCACCGTTCATATGGATGGCGCACCGATCCGGTCTTGCCAGACCTATATCGAGGATGTGGAAGGTGCAGAGATCACCACGATCGAGAAAATGGAAGACGACAAGGTTGGTGCCGCGGTCCAGCAAGCCTGGCGCGAGCTCGACGTGGTTCAATGCGGCTATTGTCAGTCTGGTCAGATCATGAGCGCGGTGGGCCTGTTACGCGAAAACGCAAAGCCCACGGCAGAGGATGTTGACAACTACATGTACGGGAACGCCTGCCGCTGTGCGACTTATCAACGTATCCGCGCAGGTGTCTTGCGCGCTGCGGAAATTCTGGAGGCTTGAGAGAAATGACTGCCAATATTTCCCGTCGTGGGTTTCTGAAAACCGCAGCCGCCGCGGGCGCGGTGCTTTATGTTGGGGCCACAGCTGACGGCGCTGCCGCTGCAGGGTCGTCGGATGCGATGCTGAATCCTTTTGTGAAGATCGACAGCGATGGCAACATCATTGCGATCATCAAGCATTTTGAAAAAGGACAAGGACCCGCCACCGGCCTCTCCACGCTGATTGCCGAAGAACTTGGCGTGACCATGGAGCAGATTGGCTACGAATTCGCCCCCTCCGACCCGCAGGTTTACAACAACCTTTTGTTTGGTCCTTTTCAGGGTACTGGCGGCTCAACCGCCATGGCCAATTCCTGGATGCAGTACCGCACAGCTGGTGCGATTGCACGTGAGATGCTGATCAAGGCGGCAGCGCAGGCTTGGGGCTTGGACACCGCAGATTTGGACATCCAAGACGGCATGGTGACTGGCGGTGGAAAGTCCGCGCCACTTGGAGACTTTGTCGCGGCAGCGGCAGAGATCGCTCCATCTGAAACGCCACGTTTGCGGGACCAATCCGAGTGGAAGATCATCGGAAAAGAGAGCACACGACGCCTGGATAGCGCGATCAAAGTCAATGGTCAGGCGCAGTTTGGCATGGATCTGCACCTGCCGAACCAAATGGTCGTCATGATCAAACGCACGCCACAGCGTGGCGGCGTGGTGGCCGGATTTGATGACAGCGCAGCCAAGGACGTTAAAGGGTTCATCATGGCAATGCCGCTCCCGACCAAACATGGTGTTGCGGTTTACGCCGAAAACACCTGGACCGCGATGCAGGCGCGGGCAGCGGTCGAAGTCGACTGGGATATGTCTGCTGCCGAAACGCGTTCCTCGCAGGAAATCCGCGACGAAATCATGGCCGCGTTGGATGCCGCGCCAGTGTACAATGTGAACAAGGCCGATACAAACGCCGTCGCTTTGGCGGTCGATGAGGCAGCGCAAGTCTTGGAAAAGACATTCTATTTCCCGCTTCTTGCCCATGCGCCGATGGAGCCGATGAACTGCACCATTGAACAAACAGCGGATGGCGACATCGTCCTGCATGATGGGGCGCAGATGCCAACCGGCCCGCATATGGCCTATCAGCAGATCTTTGGTCTCCCCGCCGAGAAAATCCACATCAACACGATGCTGGCGGGCGGCTCCTTCGGGCGACGGGCAACGCCGGATGCTGATTACCAGGTGGAAGCGGGTCTGGCGTTTGCGATGACCGATCGCTCTCGCCCGGTGAAGCTGGTCTGGGATCGGGAAGACGACATTCGTGGTGGCTACTACCGTCCGGCGACGGGGCATAAGGTGCGGATCGGGCTCGACGCAGACGGCAAGATTACTGGATGGGAGCATCAGGTCGCAGGTCAGTCGATCATGAAAGGCACAGCCTTTGAAGCGATGGCCGTCAAGGATGGCATTGACCACTCCACCGTCGAAGGTCTGGCCGACAACCCTTATGTGATCCCAAACATGGCCGTTGGTCTGACAGACACCGAAAAGGCCACCTCCGTGCTGTGGTGGCGCTCGGTTGGGCACACGCACACCGCGTATGTGATGGAGGTCATGATGGATATGGCCGCCAAGGCCGCTGGGCGTGATCCGGTCGAGTTCCGCTTGGCCTACCTTGAGGGCGGCAACAAAGATGCGCAGCGCAAAGCTGGCGTTCTGAAGCTCGCGGCCGAGAAAGGGAACTGGGGCAACCCTGCGGCAGGCAATGTCCAAGGTATCGCGGTGCACAAGTCGTTTGGGTCGTTTGTCGCTGAGGTCGTCGAAGTGTCGGGCACACCCGACGATGGCATCCAGATCGAAAAGGTCACGGCTGCCGTCGATTGCGGCATTGCAGTAAACCCGGATGTCATCCGGGCCCAGACCGAAGGCGCCATCGGGTATGGCATCGGTCATGCGATGCGGGACCAGATCACACTCGATGGTGGCGAGGTGGAGCAATACAACTTCCCGGACTACGAGCCACTTCGGATCTCTGACATCAAGGCGATCGAGACGCATATTGTGGCGTCTGCTGAAGCACCGACCGGCATTGGGGAACCGGGTACTCCGCCCTCGGCCCCAGCGTTGGCGAATGCGATCGCACAGTTGGATGTTCGCGTTGCAGAGCTCCCGATGAGCGAAAACGGCGTGTCCTTCGCCTAAGTCACAGATGCACCGCAATCATCCAAGTTGCGGTGCATCTTTCACGCCCACCGGCTCAAACGCATCGCAGAATTTGGCCTCACCCGTTGCGGTAGAGGTTTGGCTGGCCGACAACAACACGGCATACAGATGCCGGCGATGTGTGTGTCTTTCGCCGCTGTCCCAAACCCAAGTTATGGTTCGCGCGCGCGCAACACGCAGCCTGTTTACGGGGCGTAGCAAATCTCTCCCGTCGCGCAGGACCTCAGATTTCGCGCAATGTCTCTTTGCTGACGGGTTTTTCGACAAAAACAACATCTCGGGGCAAATCCGTCGGGGCACCGCGCGTGGACATAAGCGCGCAACGGCATTCGGGAAAACACTCTTGAGCCCGTCTAATCAGATCCCGACCGCTAAACCCATCATCAAGCCAGAGATCGGTCAAGATCGCGTCAAGATGGTCAAGCCCCTCTAAGGCTTTGACCGCCTCTGCATATGTGGCGCAGCGCAAAGTTTGCGCGCCCAGTTCCTGCAGGAGACGGCAGGATCGCTCTAGCGATACCGGATCATCATCGATGACCAAAGCCATCCACGGACCACCAGAAGAGTTTTCTTCGCTGTTGTACACCTGATGCGGGAAAGACAGGGTAACTATCGTTCCCCGCATTGGGCCCTGCGTGCTCGTTTGAATGTCGAGCCGACCGCCGGACTGATGTGCGAACCCATCCACCATGGACAACCCCAGTCCGGTGCCACCGCCGTCGGGTTTGCGTGTAAAAAACGGATCGGTCGCGTGGCGCAGCACCTCTTCGGACATGCCGCAGCCATCGTCGCTGACGGCGACCTCGACTCTCTCACCAGCGGTCACTGACACGACAATCCGCCCAGTATCCGAACCTGTCGCTGAAATGGCCTGCCCGGCATTGATGCACAAATTGAGGATCGCACTTTCAAGCTGACCAGGGTCAACGAGACAGGTCGCCGGGGCCTTTGAGACCTCGACTTGCAAAGAGACATGTTTGGGAATGGCGATTTCGAGGAGATCGGCCATCCCCGACACCAGTTCGGACACATTCGTCACCTGTGGTGCAAGATGTTGCTTGCGGGCAAAGGCCAAAAGGCGCTCGGTGAGGCTCGCCCCAAGGTCAAGCGCTGCCCCAAGCCGTTCATGCAGATCGCGTCGTTGCTCCGGTTCTGCATGCTCCAGGAGGTGGAGATTTCCCGAGATGCTCGACAGGATATTCCCGAAATCATGGGCCACCTCGCCAGAGACCTTGCCCAAGGCCTCGACCCTGCGGATGGCCTCCAATCGGGCCTCCATGCGCTTGCGCTCCGTTGTCTCTGAGATCAGCCAAACTTGACCCCCATCCGGCAGTGGCGAGAGGTGGATCTCGATCACGTTGCCATCAGGGTCGTTATATTCGTCAAAACCGCCGCGCTCGTCTCCGCCGGCATTGCGGCAAAAGGGCGAGACCGCAATTAGCGCGCTCATGTGATCGCTGGTTCCATCTGGATCAGGCGGTAGACGCAGCAAACGGCGCAGGTTGTCGTTCTCGGCGATGATGCGCCCGTCCGCCGCTTCGACTGCAACGCCGTCCTTGATGTTTTGAAAGACCCGCGAAAAGAGCGCATTCTGATGCCGCATCTGCGCTGTGCGCCGGTCCAATTTGCGAGCGTTGTCGCGAAACACGCCGAAGGCCGTAAACAGCTGGCCGATCTCATCGCGCGCGGTGGGTGGCGCGGGCAGGTCCACCCGCAGGTTTCCCGACGCCAGCCGCCGCATCGCACCCGAAATGCGTTCGAGATTGCGTGCAACGTGGCGCGACACATAGACCGAGGAGGTCACAGCGACGATCAAACTCGCGATACTCAGTGCGAGAAAGGCATTGCGCGCATAGGCCAGCGTATCTGATGTCTCGGCGCGCGCGCGAGACAAGCGGTCCTCGGCCTGGGCCACCTTGGTCTCGGCAAAGGCGCTGACACGCCGCGTTTCCTGGCGAATACGAAACAGCGCATTCTCGGCGTCTAGGCGCGCCGAGAGGTTCCCATGCTTGAGGACAAACAGCCCGCCCCCCCGCTGCACGACGTTTCGAATCTCGTCATAGGTCTCGCGCGGCGCCTGTCGTGACAAGGATTGAAGCTGCCCGCTCAGGCGTTGAAAATCGCGCGCAAATCCGCCCAGTTCGATCAATTCCTCTGCCCGCGCGGCGCCCAACGCCACAGATGTCAACTGTTGGAGACCGCCCCAATCCTGCTGGGCCTCCAACGGCAACAAATCATCCTGTGACATCCGCCTGCTGCGGGCATTCAGCCGCACCAGCGCCCGGTCGATTGCCTTGAGCTCTGCCTGTCGGGCACTTTGTGGTAAAAGTGCTTGCGCCAGATCTTCGATAGCTAGACCCAACCGTGCCAGCGGCAGATCCAGTTCTGGATCGTTCCCCGAGGATTGACGCACCCGTTCGAGGTTCTCCATCACGGCTGCAACCTCTTGTTCGAGCTGATACGGCGCAAAAAGCGCAAAGAGGAACGGTGCAGAGGTCGCAAGCTCGGACACATCGCGCGAAAGGTCCATCGCCGCTTCGACTTCGGTCAGCGTGTCCCGGTGCAGCACGTTCATCCAGACCTCGGTGCGATCAAGCACCCGCAACCCGATTCCGCTCACCAAGACCATCAGCCCAAACATCACCGCCAGCGCAGCAGACAGGCGGACCCGCACACCAAGGTCGCGAAACCAGCTCATTCGGTGCCCAGGTGGAATACATAGCCCCGCGCGCGGCGGGTCTGCAGGTGTACAGGTTTGGCAGGTACCGGTTCGATCTTGCGGCGCAGACGCAGGATCAACACGTCCACTGTGCGATCAACATAACGCTGGGTATCCGCCCCCAAGGCCTCCAGAAGCTCCTCACGAGGGACCACCCGTTCGGGGTTGCGGGCGAGAAACTCCAAAAGCCGGTATTCGGCGTTTGTCAAAGGCACCTCTTCGCCCGCGCTGTCCAGAAGTCGTCGCGCATCGAGGTCGATCCGCTTTTCGCCAAAGGTGATCTGCCGTTTGCCAGATGTCACAGTGCGTGCCGAGGCGTGACCATATCGACGCAAGACAGCGCGGATCCGCGCGACCAGTTCGCGCGGATTGAAGGGCTTGATCAGATAATCATCCGCGCCGGTTTCCAAGCCGATGATCTTGTCGATTTCGTCTCCGACGCCTGTGAGCATCACGATGGGGATTTCGTGTCGCTCCCGCAGGTGGATGGCGAGCGTCAAACCGGATTCGCCGCGCAGACGCAGATCGATCAGGGCAAGGTCTACGGGCGGCGGATCCCCCAACGCGTGAAAGGTCTCAATGTCGGGGCAGCACACGGACTCAAACCCGCTCTCATGCATCAGCGCCGACAGGGTTTCGCGCACCTGAGCGTCGTCATCGACGATTGCGATGACGGGTCCGGCCTCGGGCTTTGGACTGACAGCCTGCATGCAACGCTCCTCCTGCGACGTGCTGGCACACGACCGCCTCCTCGACGATCAGGCCCAAGGCCTAGCGCACTTCAGTCGCAAACTTAAGGGTTGGTCGCAGCTTTGTAACACTGTTAACAATTCAAGTGACCGCCGGTAGTTTCATTAACAGCTCGCGTCTCGCCAAGGCCTACCCCGCGCCCCTAGCCTGAACGCGTTGAAGCAGGTGCGGCCCGGCCCTCCTGCTCTCTAAGGGAGGAAACCATGACACCATTCATCACCCGTGCGATTGGCGCACTGGGCATTCTGACGTGCTCCACCATCGCCGCTCAGGCGCAAGACTGCGCGGAGCGTGGCGCGCTTGATCTGCAGTATTGCGACGTCAACGGCGATCTCGTCGCCGACACGCCGACCGATCCGGCAGAGCTGAGCGATCCGGATACGCTCGTTTTTGCCTACACCCCGGTCGAGGATCCGGCGGTCTATGCTGACATTTGGGAGCCGTTCATCGAGCATCTCGCTGACGTCACCGGCAAGGACGTACAGTTCTTTGCAGTGCAGTCGAACTCCGCCGAGGTTGAGGCGATGCGCTCTGGCCGTCTGCATGTGGCAGGTTTTTCGACCGGACCGACGCCTTTCGCCGTGAACCTTGCAGGCGCCGTGCCGTTTGCAATCATGGGTGCCGAGGATGGCCAGTTTGGCTATAAGCTGCAGGTCTTCACCCAGGCCGACAGCGACATCAAGGACGTCTCTGACCTTGCAGGCAAGCGCGTCGCGCATACCTCGCCCACTTCGAACTCTGGCAACCAGGCACCGCGCGCACTGTTCCCGGGCTTGGGCGTCGAGCCTGACAAAGACTACGAAGTTGTCTATTCCGGCTCGCACGACCAATCCATGCTCGGCGTAGTTGCCGGGGATTACGACGCAGCCCCGGTTGCATCCGAGGTTGTGGAACGCATGGCGGAACGCGGGCTTTATGATCCGGCAGACGTGCGCATGATCTGGGAAAGCGATCCGTTCCCAACCACGTCTTTCACCATGGCGCATAACCTTGATCCCGCGCTGGCCGAAAAAGTCAAAGAGGCGTTCTTCACCTTTGATTTTGCTGGCACCGCGCTTGGCGAGGAATTTGATGGCGTGTCGAAATTCGTGCCCATCACCTACAAGGACCAGTGGGCCGTGATCCGTCAGATCCAGGCTTCCAACGGCGTGGAATACACGCCCCAGGGTCTCGCCGGGAACTAATCCCCTTCCACATGGCCAGTCCGGTGCGCCAGCGCGCGCCGGGCACTCTACACTGCCCGACCCCCGTGGTCAGGGCGCTGGCCGCGCCATTCCAAAGAGGCATTCCATGCTGAAGATCACAAACCTGACCAAGCGCTACGGCAGCGGCGACCCCGTCCTGAAAGAGCTGAACCTGACCGTTGAGGGCGAACAGCTGACCTCCGTGATCGGCTCTTCGGGCGCTGGCAAATCCACGCTTTTGCGCTGCATCAACCGTCTCGTAGAGCCGACCTCCGGTTCAGTCGAATTGAACGGCACCGAATTCACTACCTTGTCCCGCCGCGAGCTGCGCAGCGCGCGCCGCCGCATCGGCATGGTGTTTCAGGGCTTCAACCTGATCGACCGGCTCACGGTGATGGAGAACGTACAGGCCGGGCGGCTTGGGTACATTTCCACCTGGGCTGCGCTGACCCGCCGCTACCCCAAGGACGACATTCGCCGGGCCTTCGAACTCATGGAGCGTGTGGGCATCGCCCATTACGCGGACAAACGTGCCGATGAGCTCTCGGGCGGGGAACGTCAGCGGGTGGGGGTTGTGCGCGCCCTGATGCAACGGCCGGAGATCCTGCTCGCGGACGAGCCCACAGCGTCGCTCGATCCCAAGACCTCTGAGCAGATCATGTCCCTGCTGCGCGATCTGGCGCAGGAGCTGAACCTGCCTGTGATCATCAACATTCACAACGTGACCGAAGCCAAGGAATACTCCGACCGGATCGTCGGGATGCGCTATGGACGGATCATCTTTGACGACAAACCCGCCGCGCTGACCCGTGACGAGATGGATACGATCTATGCCGGCGTGCCCGCGCAGGACCGCGCCGAAGTGGGAGCCGTTGCATGAGCACGCGCCCCGATAACTTGCCAGAGAGCTGGCGCAAGCCACCCTTCATCGCCAATGCCGCTCTGCGGTATGTGCTGTATCTCGGCGTCGCGGTCTATATCATCTTCACCCTCGCCACGCTCCCGATTGACTGGGATCGTGTGGCTGATGGGATGACCCGCGCTCAGCGGATCTTCAACGGGGCATTCCCGCCCAGTTTCGATCGCGCGGGGCTGTTGTTTGATGGCTTCATGGAAAGCCTGAAGATCGCCATTCTCGCCACCGTCGGTGGTATCCTGATCTCGGTCCCGCTTGCTTTTATGGCAGCCGCAAATATCGCGCCGAAACCGATCTATTTGCTGGGGCGCGGGCTGATCATCATCGCGCGCAGTTTCCACCCGGTGATCGTGGCGATCATCTTTGTCAAAGCCGTAGGCTTTGGTCCCTTTGCGGGCGCCCTGACACTGGTGGTCTATTCCGTGGGCTTCGTCGCCAAGCTGCTGGCCGAGCGCATTGAAGAGATCGATTTTGGGCAGGTGGAAGCCATGCGCTCCGCCGGGGCCGGGTTCCTAACAACGCAGGTCTATGCGGTGCTGCCACAGATCATGCCACGCCTCGTGGGGCTCGGTATATATCAGCTCGACAGCAATCTCAGAGCCTCTGCCGTGGTCGGTATCGTTGGCGCAGGCGGCATCGGGGCAACCCTCGCCAATGCCTTTGGCCGCTACGACTATGATTTTGCCCTCGCCATCACCATGGTTATCGTCGGTGTCATCCTCATTTCTGAGGCTGTGAGCGGCGTCATCCGAAAGCGTATCACATGAAAAGTCTCTCCGAACCGCATTCCCTCTCCGAGGCGCTGGAGGCCCGGGATGACTGGGCACGTTTCACGCCGAAGCAACGCCTGATCCGCTACGCGGGGTTCGCCGCCGCAGCCGCAGTCGTAGCTTGGGCATTGGGCAGCATCGACGTGATCTGGGCCTGGGTCTGGGACTCGCCAGCGCAGATGGCGGACCTTTTTGGACGCATGATGCCGCCGGACCCCTCCAACCTGCCCAGCATCCTGACGGCCATCTGGCAGACCGTGAATATTGCCACATTGGCCACCTTGATCGCGGTCTTTGTCTCGCTGCCTGTGGCCTATATCGCGGCGCAAAACACCACGCCGAACCGCGCCTGCCTCTGGTTGGGCCGTTTCATCCTTGTGTCTTCCCGGTCGGTGAACACGATCATCTGGGCGCTTCTCTTTGTGGCCATCTTCGGCCCCGGCATCGTTGCAGGGATCGTTGCGATCATGTTCCGGTCTATTGGCTTTTTGGGCAAATTGCTTGGCGAAGCGATCGAGGAAATCGACCGCAAACCGGTCGAAGCGCTCGAGGCCTGCGGAGCATCGCAATTCAAGATCGTGCTCTACGCTATCGTGCCTCAAGTCATGCCCGCATTCTTTGCGGTTTCGATCCTACGCTGGGATATCAACCTGCGTGAAAGCACCGTACTGGGGCTCGTGGGTGCGGGCGGCATCGGGATGATCCTGCAGGGCGCGATTGACACATTCAACTGGCCAGAGGTGTCGATGGTTTTGCTCACGATCCTGGCGCTGGTCATCTTTGGAGAGATGGTATCGTCTTTCCTGCGTCGCAAGATCCTGTAACGACGATCCAGTGATGCCAGCGAGGCATCACTCCTTCGTTATCAGAGCCTGCGGCATGATGTGTCGCAGGCGCGCTTTTGGGGGGGGTAGCCAGATGACCAGATGCACAAAGATACCAGTGCGCGCTGCTGCACCTTTGCTCCTGTTGGCATCCGTGAAATGCGCCGAGTGGCTCCTGCATTAGAGGAGAATTTACTGCTGACGATTGCCAGCGGGGACACGCGCCACCCGGTCCGCCAAAAGCAATGCCAGTTCTGCGCGCATTTGTTCGAGCGAGCCGTGGCGCAGCTGCGACTGTCCGCCATCTACCACAAGCGTCGGCACGGCGCTGACCCACCACGAAGACGCCAATTGGCGGTCCTGAGAGACCAATCGCGCCACTTCCGGACTGTGCATGTCTTTACGCAGACGGTTGGAATCCAGCGCGCAGACTAGGGCGACGTCCAACAGAACGCGCTCGTCAGCGATGTTGCGGTTATCTGTCAGATGCGCAGCTTGCACGGCATCGAAGTAGTCCCAGTGCCCGGCGTCACCAGCCTGCAATTCAGCGGCCTTGCACGCTTTGGCGCTCAATAACCCGGAAGGATAGGGAAAGCGCTGACGGCGCATCCCTTCCACATTGATGCGACCGCCTTCGTCATGTTCGGCGCAGCGCTCCCAGTGTCCAAGGATAGCGGACTTGGCTTTCTCGGCTGAGCCGAAGGCTGCGGCGAGTTTGGCAGGCGAGTCCTGCAGAACAAAGCTACGGTGGCGTATACGGATCGGAAATTCAGCCGCCAGCTTGCGTAGTTTTGGGGACATCACAAAACACCAGCCGCAAACCGCGTCGTGAAAGAAGTCGATGGTAAGCACGGGAGAGGTCATCATTTCACCTATAAGAGAAGTCGCGAGGTGCGATTGCAGGCGATGAAAGCGCCCGCAATCGCAGATGCATCAATTTCCAGTCAGTGGACCGTCCAGAAGCAGCGGCTTTTCCCCCGACATGTCGATCCATGCATTGGTGCCGTTCAGGCGCGATCCCGCCACATTGTCGGCGTCAAAGTGAATTTCGAACTGCTCCGGCCCATGCGCGTAAGCAACGACCAGGCCGTATTCCGGATCCAAGAAACCTCCATGCGGACGGATGCCGGGATAGCTGATGCGCCAGGCCTCTCCTTCCAGACCCACATGGCCCAGGGTCAACTTGCCGATGACATCGCCGGGCAGCTCAAAGAACCAGACCCAAGGGCCTCCAGAGACGATGGTCATGACTTCATCGATACCAGTGCCGTCCTCAGCGTGGTTGACATGCAGGGGTCCAAATTTCTTGTGAACCCAAATCCGGGTCTGCGCGTCCATCTTGTTCATGTCGTAGACCTTGGGATAGGGCGCGACGCCCGGTTCCGAGGTCGTGAGGGAGCCACCGTTTTCGACCGTCGGCTCTCGCCCCGCTAAGGCGATTTCTGTCAGCAGGTCTTTGCGGCTGAGAGCAAAATCGGTGATCAGCTGCGACTCCTCTTCTGCTGTGATGGCGCGGTGACGTGAGGCTTCAAGGATGGGGCGCGCCTGCTCTGGAATGGCAACTGTGCTGACGCGGACCCCGACACTGTGCAAGACTGTGTTTACATCCTCTACACCGAGCGTGATCGAACGGCCGTCGGTGTACTCCAGTTTGAGGAGACCAGCGGTGTCCTCAGCGCCTGCGTGCCCGTGGACAGGGGACCATAGCACTGCTGCGGCAAGGGCAAGTTTCGAAAATAGTTTCATGGTGGAACTCTCCAGTTCAGTATCCGGGGAAGCGGCCCCGGTTTGGTTGCGGTGTAAGAGGTTCAAGAGCCAAGGACCGGGATGTCCCGCCCGTGCGGGCGGTTCAGATCGAGTTGCGGTCCAGCCGAGACAATTCCATGCGGGTTGATGTGCCGGTGGCTGAGGAAATAATGCTGACGGATTGCATTCATATCGATCGTGCCGGCCACACCGGGAACCTGGTATAGGTCGCGCAAATAAGGGCTGAGATTGCCGTAGTCAGCGATCCGTTTGCGATCGGTTTTGAAGTGCGTCACATAAACCGGATCAAAGCGGACAAGTGTGGTGAACAGGCGCCAGTCCGCCTCGGTAAGACGCTCCCCGGTGAGGTACCGACGGGTCGCAAGCAGGGCATCCAATTCATCCAGTTTCTCGAACAGCGCAGTAATCGCCTCATCATAAGCAGCCTGGGTGGTGGCAAAGCCAGCGCGGTAGACGCCATTGTTGATCGGGGCATAGATCTCGTCGCTGATACGGTCGATGTCCTGTTGCAGGTCGGGCGGGTAAAAATCCGGTGCCCGGTAGGTAAACTCATCGAAGGCCGAATTCAGCATCCGCATAATCTGGCCAGAATCGTTGCTGACGATACGGTTGGAGCGTTTGTCAAACAGGACCGGTACGGTAACCGGCCCGGTTTGGCCGGGTTCAGCCCGCTGATAGACCTGATAGAGATAGTCATCACTTGGGACACCGACGGCGGGATCAAAAGCCTCCGTGTCGATCCGCCATCCGTCCGGACCGGCCAGCGGATCCATCTGGGTAACACTGATGATCTCTTCCAGCCCTTTTAGCGCACGCACGATCGTGGTGCGATGGCTCCAGGGGCACGCCATCGAGACATACAGGTGATACCGGCCCGCCTCAGCCGGAAACTCAGCATCGCGGTGTGGCTCGATCCATCCGCGAAAGCCGCTGCTCATGCGGCGAAACACTCCGTCGCCCTGTTTTGGCTTTTCGGTGAGCGCACCGTCGATCAACATCTTTGCCATGGCACATCTCCTTGATGACCCGACAAAGCTAGTTGGTTTCCCATCATGCGATAATTGGGTTATACTGAAACTGAATGTTGAGAAAAAATCACCCCACATGGAAAGGGACAGCATGGAGGGCATGGGAGACATCCCAGTGGTCGTCGCGGTTGCAGAAACGCAAGGGTTCGCCGCGGCAGCCCGGCGTCTGGGGGTGAGTAAATCCGCGGTCAGCAAGCGCATTACTCAGATCGAGAACCGATTGGGGGCGCAGCTGTTTCACCGCTCCACCCGCAATGTCAGCCTCACTGAAGCCGGAGAACACTTCTATTCCCATGCCGTGCGGGCACAAGAGGCGGCGCAAGAAGCCGAAGACAGCGTGCTGGCGCTGCAAGAAGCACCAAAGGGGCGCCTCAGGGTCAATGTGCCGATGGCCTTTGGACGATTACATGTCGCACCGCTGATTTCCGGTTTTTTGGCACGCTATCCCGGCGTGTCGATCGACATGGTGATGGATGACCGGATGGTCGATCTGTTTGCGGATGGGTTTGACCTCGCGCTGCGCGGCGGCACGCTGGCAGATTCCGCGCTGGTGGCTCGCAAGATCGCAGCGTTGCGCAACGTTCTGGTCGCCGCGCCGACGTATCTGGCGCGCCATGGCGCGCCGCAAACGGTGAGCGATCTGCGCTTCCACAACTGTCTGCAGTATTCCTTTAGTCGGGATTTCCAAGAGTGGGTCTTCGACTGCGACGGCAAAGCAGAGACCTTCCGGCCCAGCGGCAGCTACAGCGTGAACAACGGCGAAGCTCTGCGGGAGGCCGTTCTTGGCGGGACGGGCATCGGCCGGCTACCGACCTTCACCGCCGGTCCAGATCTCGCCTCGGGGCGACTGGTGCGGGTGCTGCCGCAGTGCCAGTTGCCGTCGCAGACCCTCTACGCCATCTACCCCGAACGCCGTTATCTGCCGACCAAAGTGCGCGTGTTCATCGACTACCTCCTTGAGCACCTAGGTGGCGAAATCGCGCCTTGGGACCAAGCTAAGCTTGGATGAGACAGCAGCCATTTAGGAGCAATACTGGAAAGGCTGACCTGTCTGAAATGGTCTTTTCGGCGACTATCCGTTCCGGAGCTCGGTGGTCGGTGTTGCGCCCTTGGGGGAATGCCCGTTTTGCGCCGAAGGCCTGACCAACGCAAAAAGCAAAGCGGCAAGACCGTAGATTGGCCCAGGCTTCGGTCCCGTATCCAAGTGTCGGTATCTAACGAAGGACCACTCGCAAAGAACGACACTGAGTAATTTCAATCAGCGTACTCTCAGCCATTGCACCCGCGTGTGACCGATGCGTTCTAGGCCCGTCCACCACCAAGGCTAGAAAAGAGACGAAAACTCAGCGTTCATGAGAGGCATCGATCAGAAGTTCATTTTAACGCCTCGACATGGAGGCGCTGAAATAGCGAGAAAGGCCAGCGCGTGCACGATTGAGCCTCGCAAAAAGGTGCGATTGGGACGCGCAGGCCCACGGCATTCCCACCAGAGTCGCACCAGAGATATTTGCCCGCTTCTTGTCCGATGGTCCCCGGTTCCCTGTGCTCTGCATAAGGGACCATTTGAGCGAGGATGTTGGCCGAACTGTCCACAAGACGCCGCCAGTCAAAATGAGTCCAATGCTGCAGCTACGCAAAGTGGAAAACGAGACGAAAGTTGAAGGTAGCCTGTGAGTGACGTCTTTCGTGCGTCCAATCTGGGAGGCGTAAAAGCCGGCTGGTGCAGCTTGACTTTCGACCATCCAGCCCAGTTTGAGCGCCCCGCCCGAACACCCCCAAACGGCGTTAACTATTTCATTAAGATTTGCGTGAGTTACCACCCGGTTTGTCTAAAATATGAATCAACTACTTTGGGATTTGGGTGAACAAGATGATCGTCACAGCAGCAAACGCCGCCAACCTCGGTGTATATCGCTCCATGCAGGGCCACGTTTCCGGCCACGCGTCCGACGAGGCGCAGTCCTTGAAGCTGGAGACGCACCACGCGATCACCGGAACCAAGAAGGCAAGTAACGGTCATGGTATGGCTTTGGTGCTCGACCGTGAAACTTCGGCGCATGGGAAACCTGCTGGCCCAAAGGAATTCGAGGCGGTGCTAGAGGTTCAGGATGCGATCCGTGCAGGCGACATCACCCAGCTCAACGCAGGCAGCATCGACATGTCCCGCTATATGGCTGGCGTCATGTCCGGAAACGTCGAAGGGCCAATGCCGATGAGCGCTCTGCTCGCGCGTGAAAATTATGAGCGCTCTCTGAAGGCGCTGTCCAAGGCCGCCTGAACCTCAGGCCGTGGGGGCAGCATACGGACAGGAGCGTAGTTTTCCTAAATATTGCTGTCGCGCGAGCGATCTGGGCGCATGAACGGGTTTTGTGAAATAACCTTGTTTTTCAAATATTTGGCGTCGCGGCGCCTCATTCATGCTACGGTGTTTCTGTGCCCCGGTAGAGACACGACCACCTCCTTACTCTCCGAACTTAGGCGACGCGGTTGATCTCGGCGGCGCAGGATGCGTTGACACGCACACCCCGCATGTGGAATTCGGCGGTTTGGCGGTCGCGGCTTCTCGGGGCAATACGCTCGCCATATGCCCTTAAGCAGCGCATCGTTTCCTTGATCCGGTGACGAATGTCGGATTGTCTCTGGAACTCCCTAAAGGCTCCAGCGGAATATCGGTTGGCGTACAGGGGTCGTTTTGACCTGCAGAGCGGACGTCTTTCGCTCTAGATTAGGCCACAGCTTCAGAGCAGGCTGTACGGGGCAACGCCGCCTTCGAGGATTGCGGCATGAAAGCGTCAAGTGACATAGGCATACTCGGAGACTGCGGAAGCTATCTGTTCAACCTCGGGACAGTCTCCCAACTCGTCCGCTGGACGAGATCGCCATCGCGACTAGGCGTGAACAACGCCGCAAAGCATCGAGAAACCCGGCACGCGCCAGCGCAGAGCCGACAGGCACAAAAAGCTGGTGACTAACTTGACGGTGCGCGAGATTGGCAGCTTGAACTCAACATAGGTCGACAGGCATGACTGGATCGCAGCAACCGGGATTGCCGAATAGCCTCTTGTTGAGTCTCACTGGCACGCAGAGTTCGCCAACACCGCGATTTGGATGCCTCCCCCAAAACAATGGGGCAGCCAAACGACGTGACGACCACCCTTGAAGGAATAGATGCCAAAAGTTGCATTAATTTGGCCGCATTTTCTCCCCTACTCTTCCGGCTTGCGTAAGGACTTATTGACGCGAAGCGGTCAACCATTCCGGAGTACTAGTTTGATGAGGTAATACCTGTTTTATGAGGTAGGGTAATGAGTATCGACAATACTGCTGCTGTGACCGACGCATCCGCGACGACGCCCACAGCGCAAGGCGAAGCACAGGCCATGCTTGACGCGGTGAGCCGCGTTCATGCGATGATCGAGTTTGAACTTGACGGAACGATCCGGACGGCGAACGAGAATTTTCTGAAAGTTACCGGCTACCAACTGGACGAAATCCGCGGCAAGCACCACCGCATGTTCTGCGACCCAGACTACGTCGCTTCGGATACCTACAAGGATTTCTGGCTACAACTCGCGATGGGACAACCAGCCAGCGGCGAATTTCACCGCATTGGCAACGGCGGAAAAGACGTCTGGATTGACGCTCACTACACCCCGATCCTCGATGCTGCGGGCAAGCCCTATAAGATTGTGAAGCTGGCAACCGACATCACGGCCCAAAAAGAGAGTGAAGCGGTAAATCTGCGCCGTAGAGCCGGCTTTGAACACTCATCCGTGGCGATGATGACAGTCGATCGCGATTTTGTTGTAAAAGACATCAATGCGGCGACAAACACCTTGCTCGATGAGTACAAGGACGTGTTTTCAGAGGTTTGGCCCGGGTTCGACCCGACCAAGATGATCGGCAGCTGTATTGACCGGTTCCACAAGAACCCGGCCCATCAGCGCAACCTTTTGTCTGATCCCAAAAATTTGCCGTTCAAAACGGATATCACTGTTGGCGAAATGAAGTTCGCACTAAACGTTGACGGCATTTTTGATGATGACGGAACCTACGTCGGCAACCTTCTCGAATGGGCTGATGTCACCGAAGCGCGCCTGAATGCGGGTGTTCTGAACGCATTGGATCGTTCGCAGGCGATCATTGAATTCAAACTCGATGGAACCATCACAGCTGCGAACGAAAATTTCCTCGCCGTGACCGGGTATGGACTGCAGGAGATCAAAGGTCAGAAACACCGCATTTTTGTGGATGAGACGACTGCGAGCTCCACGGAATACAAAGATTTCTGGCAAAGCCTCGCCCAGGGAGAAACGCGAACCGGCGAATTCCGACGCTTTGCAAAGGACGGTTCGGAACTGTGGATCCAGGCAACCTACAACCCCATCTTTGACGGGAATGGCGATGTCTTCAAGGTGGTGAAATTCGCCGTTGATATCACGGACCAGATGAAACTGCGCGAAACCGCAAAGACTCTGTCATTGGTAGCAAATGAAACGGACAACTCCGTCTTGATCGCGGATGCGGACGGACGCATCGAATATGTGAACCCGGGCTTCACCAAGCTCACTGGCCACGAATACAAAGACGTCATTGGCAAGAAGCCCGGCGAACTCTTGCAGGGCCGCCACACAGACCCCGAAACGCGGAAACGGATCCGCGAAAACATCAATGCGCAAAAACCATTCTACGATGAAATTCTCAACTATACGAAGGATGGTGAAGCTTACTGGATCTCTCTTGCGATCAACCCGGTCTTTGACGAGGCAGGAAAGCTGCAGAAATTCGTGTCAATCCAGACCAACATCACGGATGTGAAGCTGCAACAGCAGGACTTCAACTGCAAGCTGGAAGCGATCTCCAACGCCAGTGCAGTGATCGAGTTTACACCTGATGGCAATGTCATTGATGCCAACGAGAATTTCTGCGCCACAACTGGCTACAGCTTGGAAGAAATCAAGGGCCGCCACCACCGGATGTTTTGCGAAAGAGATTATGCCGCAAGCCCGGAGTATACCGCATTCTGGGAGCGTCTTCGCTCGGGTATTTCGGACACCGGGAAGTACCAGCGCTTTGGCAAAGGGGAGAAGGAGATCTGGCTCAGCGCATCCTACAGCCCGATTTTCGACCAGGAAAACAATGTTGTTAAAGTGGTCAAATTCGCCAACGACATTACCACAGCCGTCGAACTGGAACGCGAAGTATCACGCATTGCCTCTGAATTTGTGACCCGCTCCGAAGACATCTCGGGCCAGGCCAACAAAGTTGCAGAAGGTGCGCAATCGCTGGGCTGCACAACAGAAGAAATCAGTGCATCGATCGAAGAACTGAGTGCGTCCATCGACTCGATCGCACAGAACTCCAAACATTCTGATGACATCGCGCAGAGTACGCGGGACGAGGCAGATCTTGGCGCCAAAGCAATTGAACGCTCGATCGAGTCCATGGAGCTGATCAACTCTTCCTCCGAAGAGATCAACGAGATTGTCAAAGTCATCAGCGAAATCGCAAGCCAAACCAACCTCTTGGCGTTCAATGCAGCAATCGAAGCTGCGCGGGCTGGCGAACATGGTCTGGGCTTTTCGGTGGTGGCAGACGAAGTGCGCAAACTCGCCGAGCGGTCGTCGCAAGCCACGAAGGAGATCAGCAAACTGATCAACGAAACCGTGAAACGCGTCAGCCAGGGCAGCCAGGTTTCTATTGAGGCGGGGGACGCCTTTAAGAAGATCCTGAGCGGCATCAAGGATACAACGGACTCGATCAAGCAAATTTCGGTTGCAGCCCGCGAACAGCAAACAGCTGCCCGGGATGTTTCGGATGCGATCCAGAATATCGTTGATGCCACTGAGCAGGCCGTCATCGCCTCTGACGCCATTGCAGCCTCGACAAATGAGCTCAATGGCGGCGCACAAGAGCTTACTCAGGAAATTGCCAAACTCGGTCAATAAATCAGGTCAAGGAGGTCCGGTCTCATGCCACAGGACAATATCGAACTTCACCTTGGCAGTTTCAACAAGTTGCGAGAGCTTATTCACCAGAAAACGGGGATCACGGTCGCTGAAAACCGCAAGGGGCTTTTGGAAAGCCGCTTGCGGGGGCGGCTCCGGGAAACGCAAGACACCAGTTACTCAGGCTATCTTGATCGTGTCGCAAATGACGCGGCCGAACTTCAGGAACTGATTGACCGGATTACGACAAACGAAACCTATTGCTATCGCACGCCAAGGGTTTGGGACTATTTTCAGAAAGAGTTTCTTCCCGCGTTTTGTGAAAAAAATCTGCCACGCCCAATGCGCGCGTGGTCGGCCGCCTCCTCTACTGGAGAAGAAGCCCATACCATCGGGATTTTTTGCGAGGAGGTTCGGCAAAACGCACCGGGGTTTGACTATCAGGTCTTTGGAACCGACATTTCATCGCGCGTGATAGAGAAGGCGCAAGAAGGGCGCTATCAAGGTAAGGCAATCGCCCGCCTCCAGCGCGAACAACCCAGCTTGTTTCAACGCCATATGGTCGGCAACAAGGAGGATGGATACTCCGTTCGCCCGGACATAAAGTCTAGGCTGACGTTCAAGATGCATAACCTGATCAAGCCGCTGGTGCCGGCGCAGAAATTTGACATCGTCTTTCTGAGAAACGTCCTGATCTACTTTTCCAGTGTTGAGCAGGAACGGATTTTGCGCAACGTCGCGCGACAAATGCAGCCGGATGCTGTTCTGATCATCGGGGAAAGTGAAAGCCTCACGCGGCTTGATACCGACTTCAATCAAGTGTCTCCACTTATCTACGTGCTTGAGCCGGATTGAAGTCATGGACAAGGTTGAAGTCTCTGAATTGCACGTTCGCATCGGTCAGGTCAAAATCGGCAGCCCCGGGCAAGTCCTGACGGCCATCCTTGGATCCTGCGTGGGGATTGGTTTTTTCTTTCCGCAGCGGCAGATATACGGGCTGGCCCATTGTCTTTTATCCCAGTCTTCATCGCAACCTGTTGCCAGTTCCGCTGCGCAAACCGGCCGTACGCGAGAAGACGGGCAACTTGTCGGGAATGGTCGCCATGTGGACAAGGCCATCGAGAGCCTATTGAAAATGATGGATATCCAGGATGAAGAGCGGCGCCAACTTCGGGTTGTTCTGGCGGGCGGTGCGAACATGTCGATGCCATTCGACACCCCCCCCTCTCAACTGGTTGGAAGCGTAAACGCAAAGTTTGCACGCCAAGCCATTCGCAGTGCTGGGCTGCGTCTGCTTGGCGACGATCTTGGTGGGCTGAACGGACGTCGTATCTCGATCAACTGTGACAGCGGAGAGTACGACATTCAACAAATTCCCCGTCTTGGAGGAACAGTGTAATGACTGAAGACGTATATGATTTGTCCGACCATGCCTTGCCTTGCGCGGAAGCTGGCCGATCTCCTGCTGAGCCTTCCGATGCAGTTGAAGCAAGTGCTTTTGCAGATCCCTTGTCGGAAAGCGCCAGAGAGATCGAGACTTTTGGCTCCTTCCTGATCAAAGATATGGAGTTCGCTCTGCCGGTCAGCGTGATCCAAGAAGTTGTGAACGAACCCGAAGACGTTTCGCCGGTACCGCTGTCCCCGTCCTATATGATCGGCCTGTTCAATCTTCGCGGCATGATTGTTCCAATGGTCGATCTGCGCCAGATTTTCGGCCTGCCAGCCGCAGAGAGCCGAGGCGGGCGAAAGATTGTCATTATCGAAGACGGAGAAAAGCATCTGGGGTTGGTCTTTGATCGCACCGGAGAAGTGGTCCACGCGCGCCGAGCGGAACGCGTTGCCTTTCTCTCCCGAGAAAATGGGATCAAGGATGTGATCTCCGAAGGGGTTCTGAAGCTCGATAACGGGCGCAGGCTTTTGCAGGTACTGGACCCATATGCGGTTCTCAAGTTGGAAAAAGTTCCGCGCCTCGCCAAAGATGAACCCCTCGCCCGTCGCCGTGCTGCGAAAGGCGCGCGGAAACACTGCGTATCTTTTGAAGTCGGTCACAGCAAATACGCCTTTGACCTGGAGCATGTTCAGGAAGTCTTGGAGGTGCCGGAGATCAGACACTCGGTATTCACGAGCGGGCATATTCTGGGCACGATCGATCTGCGTGGTCGTATCGTCCCCGTCGTCGATTTTCGCGGCTTTGTCGGAAAGCAGCGCACTGACAGTCGGCAAGTCGCAGCCTCCAGATCAAAGAAGCTGCTCATCATGAACCTTCTGAGAGGACAGATCGGGCTATTGGTCTACTCCATCGACAATATCGTTCAATACTACGATGAAGACGTGATGCCGATTTCAAAACTCGCCATGCCTCACGAGGCAATTTTCAAAGGCTGTATCGCGTTTGATAACAGTGAATTGATCATGCTTTTTGATCATGAAGAGACCATGAAACAGCCTGATCTGGTCGCTGCGGCGCAGTGTTGCCAGGAACTCTATCCCGGGGCAATCACAGAAAACGTTGAACAAGACACCCCATCAAAACAGCGCCGCACATTCATTACCTTCAGCGCGGATACGCGCTTTGCGATGGATATTACCAAAGTGCGCGAAGTGATTGAATCTCCATGTGATTTAATGAAGCCTCCAAATGTTGCAAAGTCAGTGGCGGGGCTTTTCAACCTTCGGGAGGAGATCATCACACTGTTGGATCTTCGTATTTTATACGACCTAAAGGAAACTCAGACGACGCATCAGAAGGTTGTGATTTTTCAATCTGAGGGTCAAAAGTACGGGATACTCGTCGATACTGTGAATGAAATCATTATGACCACAGCCGACAGGGTGCTGCCATTCCAAGCTTCAACGGCGCGGGGCAACACAGCCGTGCATGAAGACGTGAGCGAAATGGTACAGGTTGCAGGAGGGAACAATCAGTCTGTCTCTACGATGGTTCTCGACGTCGATGCCCTAGTTCGTCATACGATCGATCACTGAGCCGTCCTGACAAACGTGATGCACACCATGGCGCCTGTAAAAGACAGGTCAGAGTGCACTAATATCCGCCAAGATTAGGCTCTGGACTTCGGTATCGGGGGGCCAGTCAAGCGGTTCTGCGCAAGACAATTGTTCCGCCATAGCGGTTTTTGATGTTCTTGGTGCCCGTCTTGGTTTCTGTCGGGGCTTTCGGCTGAGGTCCTTGGGGTGCATGCTTCGGTTCGTGGTCAGAGTGGCGGCGGCTGATGTGATCCCCGAAAACGCCCCCGTTTTTGATTAGAGTTTTCCGCAGAGAAACCCTGGCTGGGAGAGGAGCGGAAACGCATGAAGGCATCGAAGTTCACGGACGCGCAGAAGGCGTTCATCATCAAGCAGGCGGAGGACGGCACCTCGGTGGCCGAGGTCTACCGCAAGGCCGGGATCAGCACGGCGACATTTTTCAACTGGAAGAAAAAATATGCTGGCCTGATGCCATCCGAGATGAAACGGCTCAGGGAACTCGAGCAGGAGAACGCGCGTCTGAAGAAGATCGTCGCGGATCTCGCGCTCGACAAGGAAATGCTGCAGGACGTCATTAAGCGAAAGCTTTGAGGCCTGCCCGGAAAAGGTCGCTGGTCGACGGGATGCGGGCGGATTGGCAGGTGTCGATCCGCCGGGCCTGCGAGGTGATCCGGTTCGATCCGAGAACCTATCGCTACAAATCCCGCCGGCCTGGGCAGGCCGCTTTGGAACAGCGGATACGAGAGATTTGCCAGACGCGCGTGCGCTTCGGCTACAGGCGCGTGCATGTGCTGCTGCGCCGGGAGGGCTGGGAGATCAACGCCAAGAAGACCTATCGCATTTACAAGGAGTTGGGTATGCAACTTCGGAGCAAGACACCTAAGCGCCGGGTGAAGGCCAAGCTGCGGGATGACCGCAAGGAGGCTGTCAGCCCCAATGACGTCTGGGCTATGGACTTTGTTCATGATCAGCTGGCTACAGGCTGGAAACTTCGGGTTCTGACGGTCGTCGACACCTTCTCACGCTATGTCCCGGTGCTTGATGCTCGGTTCACATATCGCGGGGAGGACGTGGTCGCGACGCTTGAGCAAGTATGCAAGCGCACCGGCTACCCAGCCACCATCCGTGTTGACCAGGGCAGCGAGTTCATCTCCAAGGATATGGACCTTTGGGCCTATGCCAACGACGTGACATTGGACTTCTCCCGTCCGGGCAAACCTACCGACAACGCCTTCATCGAGGCGTTCAATGGCCGGTTCCGGGCGGAGTGCCTGAACGCGCACTGGTTCATGAGCCTTGAAGATGCAGCCGAAAAGTTGGAGGCTTGGCGTAGAGACTACAATGAAGAACGCCCGCACGGGGCTATCGGGAACAAGGTCCCGGCAGACCTGATGAAATCAGTTCACGACACCAGCCCGTGAACCTGATGGAACCGCGGAAATTCTAACAACGGCCGAGGGCACGTTGGGTAGCACATCACCAACCTGCAGACTCTCGTTATGAACGAGCGACCAGCGGGGGGCAGGTCAGCGTGACGGAACAGACCTATTACTGCTGGAAGAAGAAGTACGGCGGAGTGGGCACTGAGCAATTGAGGGAACTGAAGCGGTTTCAGAAAGAGAATGAGCAGCTTTGCAAAGCTGTTTCTGATCGGACGCTGAACAAACTGATCTTGGTGGAAGCCGCGAAAGGAGTTTGAAGCTGTTCACGCGGTAATGAACGATCCTGTAGATCGTGCAAGCGCCCAAACGGGCGGAGCCCCCATGGCTCAATGATGGGTCGTGCCTTCGACTACGACCGGAACGCCGCGATCATGTATTGAGCTATGACTTCGTGCATTGCCGCACGGAAGACGGAAAGGCGTTCCGTACGCTCAACATCGCCGATGAATACAGCAGAGAATGCTTGGCGATCCGCGTCGACAGGAAGCTGAACTCAGGCAACGTCATTGGTGTGATGAACAACCTGTTCACCCTGCGCGGTTTATCGTAATTCATACGTTCAGATGAGGGCCTAGAATTCGTTGCTGAGGCCGTGCGGGACTGGATCAAGGCTGTTGGCACAAAACGGCTTATATCGATCCAACATCAGGCTTGCAGCCGCCGCTCTGAACACGAACCGAAGCTTATGCCCCAAGGACCTCAGCCGCCCCCCCCGACAGAAGCCAAGACGGGCACCACGAACATCAAAAACCGCTATGGCGGATCAATTGTCTTGCGCAAAACCGGTTGACGACCGCCGTTACAGAAGTCCAAAGCCTAGGGCTGCTCACGCTCCGCATCAAACGCGCGCCACGCATCAGTGCTGCGCGCGTTTGCACCTGTCCAAATGTGGTTCAGGTTTCATCCAACAATAAGCTGTTTGAGCTGCAGCGCTTCATATTCAAGCGCCGTCAGTCGGAAGTTCACCACGTCTCCGATGGTGATCATCCCGACGAGCTGCTCTTGTTCCAGCACCGGCATGTGGCGGAAGCGCCCGTCTGTCATCAGGCGCAGCACCTCGACCACCGACTGATCCGTGGTTGCGGTGATGACGTCGCGCGACATCAGGCCTTCGACCGTTTGCGGCAAGGTGGCGCCGGGCGTGTCCGCCAACCGACGCACGATGTCGCGCTCCGAGAGAATCCCGACTAGGTCACCTTGCGCGTTTTTCACCAAAAGCGCGCCAATTCCCCTGTCGCGCAGAACCTCCACGGCCTTGGCGACAGTGTCCTCGGGATTGATCCAGTAAAGCTCGCCATTCTTGCTTGCGAGCACATCGCCAACGGTTGCCCGCGCAGCAGACATATTGGTGTCCAATGTCTGGCTGCTGGTCTTTTTATCCGATGTCTCGGAGCCGCGGGTCTTGGGAGTAAATGAAGCAGGCATGGCAATTCCTCTCTTTATCACTTTATACGGTATTACAAATCTCGCCTGAGTAAATGTGTTCCGACAAAGGAAACAAAATTGACCGATCTGACCCTGTCACCCGCAGGCGCCACTGTGCTCTTCGTCATCGCCTGTCTCGCCGGCTATCGCTATCGCACGGTCTGGAAGGCCGAAGGACCGCGCTTGCAGCTGTGGATTTTCGGCTTGATCGCCGCATTCTGCCTGCTGACGCTTGGGTTTGTGCCGCTCAAGGCACAATAGACGCGCAGACGCCCTTGGCAGACCTCTGCGCGCCCGAGCCATTGTCGGCAAACGTCAGTTTGTGCCCATGATCATCCGATAGCGCAGCTGGTCAAAGATCACCGCGAGGATCAAAAGCGCGCCCAGAAGGACCATCTGCATATAGGAAGACACCTGCGCGAGGTTCATTCCGTTTTGCACCAGAACGATGAAGAACCCGCCCAGAACCACGTTTTCGACCCGGCCGATGCCGCCGCGCAGGGAAACCCCGGCGATCACGCAGGCGGCGATGGATTCGAGCGTCAACGACCCGCCGAGGTTGGCTTCGCCGCTTTCCACGCGCGCGGTCAGCAAAAGCCCTGTCAGCGCGGCAATTAGAGCGCAACCCACATAGGTCATCATCAGCGTCCGTTTGGTGTTGATCGCAGAAAGATGCGCCGCCTTGATGTTGCCGCCAACCGCATAGACCTGGGTACCGAGCGAGGTCCGCGACATGAAAACCCACATGACCGCTATGCAGATCATGGCGACAATGACGGGCACCGGCACCCCCCAGAGGCGGCCAAAGCCAAAGACATCAGCAAAGGCAAAGGGCAAGCCCGACACGGGCACACCGCCGGTCAGCAGCAGTGCAGCGCCCCCCGCGAGCGACGACGCCCCAAGCGTCATGATGAAGGGTGAGACATCAAAATAGGCGACCCCGATCCCGTTCAAGAGCCCCACGCAGGCCGCCGCCAGAAGCCCCGCCAGCGCGCCCAGAAGGATCACCAGAAAGATCGCATCGGGAAAGATACCCGCAAGCCAGACCATGGCCGTAGCACTGACAACCGAGGTCAGGGCAATCGCGGTCCCAACCGAGAGATCAAAGCCGCCCGAGATCAGCACCAGCATCTGCCCCAGGGACACCAGTACCAGATAGACCGACTGACGCATAACGTTGACGATGTTCTGACCGGTCAGAAACTTGGGCGACAGCAGGCTAAACACCACCAGCGCCGCCAGCAGGAAAAAGGGGAGCACCCCCACCCGGACAAAGATTTTCCGGATCACTCCGAAGGGATTTAATGGCAGGATTTGGGTGGTCATTGTGAGGCTCCGGTTTCATCGAAGAAGTATTTGAGAACAGTGTCTTCGCTCATCTCGTCAGCGCTCAGCCTGGCGGTGATGGTTCCATGCGCGAGGACCAGGAGACGATGGGCGATATTCATCGCTTCAGGCAGATCAGAGGAAATAACGACAATCGCCTTGCCGGCCTCAGCCAGTTCCTTGATCAACAGGTACAGGGCGGCCCGAGTACCCATATCGACACCGACCGTGGGCTCGTCAAAGATGATGAGATCGGCGTCCTGACCAAAGCATTTGCCAAACAGCACCTTTTGCTGGTTGCCGCCTGAAAGTTGCGAGGTGGGCTTGCTGCGATAGCCTGCGTGCAGCTCCACATGATCGGAGATCTGATCGATCCTGGCGTTGACAGCCCCCCATGGAATGAAGGGCCCGTGGCCGCTGTGGCGCTGGCCGGAAATGATATTCACCGCGAGGTTGTCGCGCGCGTTTTTGGCCAGATCCAGACCCTCCGCCTTGCGATCGGGAGAGAGATAGTACATGCCGCGCGTAATGATCTTGCGGGTGGGGGCATTGGTGATGTCGGCGCCTTTGAAACGGATGCTGCCGGATTGAACAGGGGTCAGCCCCATCACCGCGCGAAACAGGCGCGATTTTCCTGATCCCACCAATCCAGCCACCCCTAGCACCTCGCCACGGCGCACCTGAAAACACGCCCCTGAAATGCCCGGGGCGGTGAGGTCAGAGACCTCGAGAAGTGTCTCGCCCGGCGAGAAGGTGATGCTGGGGTAGATCTGGTCAAAGGCGCGCCCCGTCATCATCTCAACCAGGGCGTCTTCATCGGTCTCGGCCATGGCCACAGTCCCGATCACCGCCCCGTCCCGCAGGACCGTCACGCGCTCTGCGATGCGCTCAAACTCTTGGATGCGGTGCGAGATATAGACGATCCCCACCCCTTGCGCCTTGAGTTTGGCAACAAATTCAAACAGGTGATCGACTTCGCGATCCGTTAGAGAGGCGGTAGGCTCATCAAGGATAAGCACGTTGAGATCACCGTGAAAGGCCTTGGTGATCTCTACCATTTGCTGCTGGGCGCGCGACAGCTGGGCGACGATGGCGGCGGGGTCAATGTCGAACCCCAATTCTGCGAGCATCTCGCGCGCGCGGGCACGCATCGCGCGGTGATCCAGAAACGGGCCGAAGCGCAGCTCCCATCCCAGAAAGATATTCTGGGCGACCGTCAGTGTCGGGATCAGCGAAAACTCCTGAAAAACGGTGTAGATCCCTTTGGCTTGCGCATCTGCCACGCTCTCGAATTGGACCTCTTCTCCGTTCAGCAGCAGGCGACCTTCGCTTGGGGCATTGGCGCCTGCAAGCATGGAGATCAGGGTGGATTTCCCCGCCCCGTTTTCGCCAAAGAGCACATGCACTTCGCCCGGCTCCAAATCAAAATCAACGTGATCCAGCGCGACAACGCCGGGGTATTTTTTGGTTAGTCCGCGAGTCTCGATCAGCTTGGACATCACTTGTTCCTTGAAAAAAGCAGGCCGAGCGGGGAGAGGACCCGGCCTGCAAAAGTGTCGCTTATTGCGTGACGCTGAAAACCGGAGAGAACCCGTCAGGCGGCAGGATATTCTCGCGCGCAACGTCCTTCACGTTGTCCTGGTCCACAACAAAGATCTTGG
Source organism: Ruegeria sp. TM1040 (assembly GCF_000014065.1). NCBI lineage: Bacteria > Pseudomonadati > Pseudomonadota > Alphaproteobacteria > Rhodobacterales > Roseobacteraceae > Ruegeria > Ruegeria sp. TM1040. The sequence goes on from NC_008043.1 coordinate 255,273, forward strand.
GCCCGACGTGCTTGAGGTAGTCCTTGCCCTCCAGCACCCGCACCGCCTGATCGACCGCGACACGGCCCTGAATCACCATTGAATCCGCAGGCGCACCGGTAATGAATCCGCGCTGAATGCCACTGTAGACCCCCGGCGTCATGTAGAACGCGAGGATGTCGACCTCACCCTTGAGGCCCCGTTCGCGGATCACGCCCTGCGCCGCTTCTGCGGTCACGGCCGTGCCTGCAATATACGAGATCTCGGGATTGGCCTGCAGCACGTCTTCGACGAGTTTGAGCTGCGCCTCTTTGCCGGTGTCGCCATAGCGCGGCTCCAACACCTTGACTGCAGACCCTTCAACCGCGGCCATAAAGCCGGTATTGGCGGCCTCGACCCACCCCGCGCCTGCGGGGCCCGGGAACCAGCCGACGGTCACAGGATCCGCGCCTGCGGGATGTTTTTCGGCAAGGTATTTGCCGGTCTCAAACCCCATGGTGCGAAACGAGACCAGTGATTTGGCGGCAATCTCCGTGGAGGACACACCGTTGATGACATCGATCACCGGGATGCCTTTGCCCGCGACCTCGCTGATGACATTGTTCAGGCCGTCATAGGAAATCGCCCCGACGATCACCGCGTCCGCCCCGCTGGCCACGCAGTCCTCGATCTGGCTGATCTGGGTGTTGAGCTCGGTATAGCCGCCCGCCTCCACCACATTGAGATTGACGCCGAGCCGCTCGGCTTCGGCCACCACGCCATAGTCGACGCCCAGCCAATAGGCATCTTTCATATGCGGGAAGGACACGCAGATATTCCAAGGCTTCTCGGCGGCGGCGAGGGGTTCATAGGTGATCTCGGCAACCGAGCCGTCGGCGGAAAACGCCGGTGTGACCTCTTCGGCAGGATAGGGGAACCACGCCTCTTGGGCCGTGGCAGGCAGCGCCACCGACAGCAAGAGCGCCGAGGCCGTGTTTAGGAAAAGCTTCATCGTTCTGACTCCTTGTTGGTTCATCAGGTATTGGGCGAAAGACAACGCCGGGCTGATTTTTAGGTGGAGACGAGCTCCGGAGCGTCAGGCGCTAGGAGAGCGCCTGACGGATCTGCTCGATGGTCTCTTTGCGGGCCTTTCGAGCGGCAAGCGCCTGATCCATATCAACGCGCATGAATTTGACCGGCGTATTGGGCTGCAGTTGGCCGATCAGGTCCATATCCGCCGAGATCACGGCCCCGAGGGTGAAATACCCCCCGCCCGAGACCGCGTCGCGGTGCAAAACGATGGGCTCGAGCCCTCCGGGCACCTGGATGGAGCCATAGGAATAGCAGCCATCGACGATGTTGGACGGGTCTGATCCGGCTCCAAACGGTTGATCACGATCAACAAATTCCATCGCCTGCCCGCCTCTGAACCGGTAGCCCATGCGATCTGCTTCCGGGGCGACGGTCCAGTCATCCTCAAAAAACGCTGCCTGGCTTTTTTCGGTCAAACGGTGCCAGTAGAGGCCGGGAAGCACGCGCAAGGCGGCGGGTTTTGCAGGGCGGCGGCGCAGCGCGTCTGGCACTATGCGCCCCTCCGGCATCCCCGCGCCCCGCCCCAGCGGGATCACATCTCCGGCCGCAACGGGACGGCCCTCAAAGCCGCCAAGCGCGCCGATCGCGTAGGTGGAACGAGACCCCAACGCAGGCGGCGTGTCGATCCCGCCTGAGACGGCGATATAGATCCGCGCCCCCTCTTTGAGGAACCCAAACGAGAGCACCTGCCCGGCTTTGACCGAAATGCTCGACCACGTGTTGCGTGGCATGCCGTCCAGCAGCACCGGCAGCTCAGCCCCGGTCACAGCGACGGTCATATCCGCGCCAAACTTCACCTCGGGGCCCATAAAGACCGCCTCGAGACAGGCCGCGCCATCCTCGTTTCCGACCAGCATGTTCGCCGCCCGCAGCGCAAGGCGATCCATCGCACCGCCCTCGGGGATTCCAAGATGGAAATAGCCCGGGCGCCCCAGATCCTGCACAGTGGTTGCAAGTCCCGGCTTCACAATCTCAAGCGTCATTGAGGGCCTCCATCAGTTTGGCGTTGAAACCGGTCATGTCCTTGTTGAAGGCATCGAGATCAAAGGCGACCTCTGCGATCTTTGGCACATAGCTGCCTGCTTCGACCTGCGCGGTAATCGCGTCATACTCTGCGCGGTCGATCGGCTTCCATTTGACGATGTCACCGGGGCGGAAAAAAACCATGAAGTCCTTGAGATAGCTGATCTTCTGCTCGGGATCGAAGATCGGCATCGGGGTGATCCCGAACATCTGGTAACCGCCTGCCCCACGCACGGAGTAAATGCAGGAAAAACAGCCCCCATAGCCGACCGTGAGCTTGGGCGTATCGGTGCGGGGGCGCAGGTATTTGGGTACCTCCAGCTGTTTCTGGCGCTCGACCAGCTGATAGAGGAAGGGCAGACCTGAGACGAAACCTACCATAGACACGAACCACGGTTGGGAATGATGCGCCTCGATGAAGGCCGCAGCATCGTCATACCCGTTGATCCGCGCCGCATAATCCAGATCGGTGCCAGAGGGGTCCTGATGCCGCTCGCGAAACCGCATCAGGGTCTCATGCGTCCAGGGGTCTTCGTAAAACACCGGGATCTCGATAATCCGTGTGTCGAGACGTTTCTCTTGCGCTTTGGCTGCGCCTTCGAGTTCCCGAATGCGGGCCATCATCTCGTCCGGCGCGATCACATCGGGATCAAAGCGCACCTCAAACGAAGCATTGGCCGGGCAGATTTCGGTGACGCCCGGAATATTGGCCTCGCGCACCAGTTTGGACAGCGAGAGCGCGATAAAGAAGGCGTCGAGAGACATCTCATCGTCGATCTCGACGTAGACATGTTCGTCCCCTCCGTAGGTATAGCGCGTCTTCATGCGGCATCTCCTTTTGCAGTGAGATTCCCGGCCTCTAGCCAGGGTTCGAGCCATTGGGTGTGAAACGCGCCCGCGCGGACATCGGGATCAGCCGCCAGCGCAAGGTGCAGCGGTGCGGTGGTCTTTGTTCCGTCGATGTCCAATTCGGTCAACGCGACAACCAGCTTGTCGATGGCGGCTTCGCGGGTCTCGGCGTGGACGATGACCTTGCCCAGCAGCGAGTCGTAAAACGGCGGGATCTGATAGCCCTCGGACAGAAAGTGATCAAAGCGCACCCCCTCGCCCGTCGGGATTTTCAGGGATTTCACCTGACCGGGCCAGGGCATGAAGTCCATGAAGGGATCCTCGGCGCAGAGGCGGACCTCGATCGCATGACCGGTGCGCGTGATCTGGTCTTGAGTCATAGAGAGCTTTGCCCCGGCGCAGACCTTGATCATCTCGGCCACCAGATCGACACCGGTGATCATCTCCGTTACCGGGTGTTCAACCTGGATGCGGGTGTTCATCTCGATAAAGAAGAACTCATTGCTTGCCGCGTCATAGAGATATTCAAGTGTCCCAGCGCCACGGTAATTCACGGCCTTGGCCAGCGCCACGGCAGAGGCGCAAAGTGCTGCGCGCGTTTGCTCGTCCAAACAGTCGGCCCCGGCCTCTTCCCAGACCTTCTGCCGCCGGCGTTGCAAAGAGCACTCGCGCTCAAAACAATGCACGGCGTTTTCGCCATCGCCCAGAATTTGCACTTCGATGTGGCGCGGCGACAGGATCGCACGTTCGACATAAAGCCCCCCGTCACCAAAAGCAGCTTCGGCCTCGGCTTTGGCTTGTGGCGCGAGCGACTTTAGCTCTTGCGCGGTGGTGGCCACGCGAATGCCACGTCCGCCGCCGCCAGCCGCGGCCTTGATCATCACCGGGAACCCGATCTCTTCGGCAATTGCTACCGCTTCGGCGACGGTGTCGACGCGCCCTTTTGATCCGGGCACGACTGGCACGCCTGCGGCTTCGGCCGCTTGCCGCGCGGCAACCTTATCCCCCATGCGTTCGATGGTATCGGCGCTGGGACCGACAAAGATCAGACCCGCGTCTTCGACCGCACGGACGAAGGTGGGGCTTTCGGACAGGAACCCATATCCCGGATGAATGGCGTCGGCGCCCGTGTCCTTGGCAGCGTTCAGGATGGCCGCGATGTTGAGATAGCTGTCTTTTGCGGGAGCAGGGCCGATCAAAACCGCCTCGTCGGCGAGTTTGACAGCCAGCATATCGGCGTCAGCTTCGGAATGGGCTTGAATGGTGTGGATGCCGAGGGCTTGCGCCGCGCGGATAATCCGCACCGCGATTTCGCCCCGGTTGGCAATGAAAAGTCGTTGGATTGTCATGGCTTATTCCAGTTCCGCCACCACGTCACCGGCGGTGACAGGCGTGGCATTTCCGACTCGGTACTGGACGAAGGTTCCCGCTTCTTCTGCGTTCACCTGAATGAAGGTCTTCATCACCTCGACGAGGCCGATGACGTCCCCAACGGCGACCGCGTCGCCTTTGACCTTGAACGGCGGCTCTTCGGGAGAAGCCTGATGATAGAATGTACCTGGCAGCGGAGATTGGATGTCGGACATGTCGGTATCCCTGTTGTTGTCTTGTTTTGACGCAGCTCAAGCCGCTTGAAGCACAGCCGAAGACGGCGCGATCGTGATGTTGTTTTCAGTCAGCACCCGGCGGATCGCGCGGCCGATCTCGACAGCGCCGGGCGTGTCGGAATGAAAGCAGATCGATTCAAAGGCGATGTCGATGTCGTGTCCCTCGACCGTCGTCACCTTGCCCTCAAGGCAGGCCCGAAGGCATTTCTGGGCAATCGCTTCGGGGCTCAGACGCCCTACCTTGCGGGTAAAGACGATAGAGCCGTCCTTGCCGTAATCGCGATCAGCATAGAACTCGCGCACCACCGGATGACCGAGACGCTGCGCGATGGCACAGGTCTTGGAGATGTCCATGCAATAGACGATCAGGTCTCCACTGATTGCCGCGAGGCTCTCGATCATCAGTCGCGACAGATCTTCGTTGCGCGCGGCCTCCATATAAAGCGCTCCATGGGGCTTCACATGCTGCAGGCGGATGCCGTGGCGGCGTCCGAATTCGCGCACCGCGCCGACCTGATAAATGATGTCATTGACCAATTCCTCGGGCGTGGTGTCGATGTAGCGACGGCCAAAGCCCTGGAGATCGCGGTAGCCGGGGTGCGCCCCGAGGCCCACGCCGTAATGGTTGGCCAGCTTGATCACGCGATCCATAGAATTTGGATCTCCTGCATGAAAACCGGCGGCAATATTGGCGGATGAGATCAGCTCCATCAGTTGATCGTCGGGCGCCTCGCCAAGCACCCAATGGCCAAAGCCTTCCCCCATATCGCAGTTGAGATCGACAATTTTTCGCATCACACGCCCTTGGAATTTCTGATCCTTCGAGCATGAGGAGCCGACCCCATTTTTGTAAAGTTCATTTATCGAAAACTACATTATCGGATTTTCCGAACTTATTTTCACAAGAAAAGTTCAATATTGCAGGCTGGATAGCGCCTAGGACCGAGAGTATTGAGGTTTTCCACGCAACCCATGAGTGCAGTATCGGATATTTCGATAATCTGATTGCGGAGTTTCTGAAAGCGCTCGATAGTCAGGCGCAGACTCTGCTCCCACTCAGGAAAGGGCAACGCGATGAATCTGAGGCAGCTAAAGTACTTTCTCGCCACGGCCGAACTGGGACAGGTCAGTCGGGCCGCATCGGAGTTGTCGATTTCCCAATCTTCCGTCACCACGGCGATCCGAGAACTCGAGCAGAGCATGGGGACGACGCTGTTCAACCGTACCGCGCATGGGATGGATCTGACGCCCACCGGACGCGACCTGATGAGCGCGGCGCGGGATGTGATGGAAAAGGTCCAGATCGCGCAGGACATCGGCCAGAACCATTCCGATGTGACCGGCACCATCAATATTGCCGCGACCTATACGGTCTGTGGCTACTTCCTGCCCTATCATCTCGACCGGCTGAGCCACCGGTTTCCAAACCTGACAATCAACATCTCCGAGCTGAACCGCGAGAGCATCGAAGAGGGGCTGATCTCCAATCGCTTTGACGTGGCGGTGATCCTGACCTCGAACACCTCAAACCCCGAGTTGGCGACGCAGACCCTGATGCGCTCTCATCGCCGTCTTTGGGTGCCGCAAAATCACCCGCTGGCCGGGCGCGAATTTGCCAGCTTCGAAGACGTCGCCGCGCAGGATTACATCATGCTCACTGTCGATGAGGCGGCCAACACCTCGATGAAATACTGGGGACCGACGGGTCTGATGCCGCGGGTCAGGATGCGCACGTCCTCGACCGAGGCGGTGCGATCCATGGTGGCCAACGGGCTTGGGGTCACGATCCTGTCGGATATGGTCTATCGCCCCTGGTCGCTGGAGGGGCGGCGGATCTCAACCGTGGTGATGGACCGGGAGATCCCCTCGATGGACGTGGGGCTGGCGTGGCGGCGCAATCAGGAGATGCCCAATGCGGCACGCCATTTTGTCGATTATTTCCGCAACGCCTATCTCTCACCGCAAATGGCGCATACTGCCTGGCGCGGTTAAAACGTCGGTGGCGTACAGGCGCTGACCAGCACGCATTTTTCAGGCCCGACCTGGCGAAACCGATGAGGCGCGCGGCTGTCGAAATAATAGGCGTCGCCGGGGCCAAGGATTTTGCGCTGCGCACCCACCGTGATCTCAATCCTCCCTGAAAGCACGATGCCCCCCTCTTCGCCCTCATGGCCATACATCACCCGCCCGGTATCCGCGCCGATCTCGTAGGTCTCGTAGAGGATCATCATCTGGCGCCCAAAAAGATTGGCGCCCACCTGCTTGAGTGAGACCTTGCCCTTGCCGATTTCGGTGAGGTCTTCGGCTGCATAAAAGCTGGCTTTCTCGGTCTCGGGCTCAAAGGCAAAAAAGTCCGAAAGGCTGATCGGAATCCCGTCGAGAATACGCCGGAGCGCGCCCACCGAAGGGTTCATCTTGCCCGACTCGATCAATGAGATCGTCGAGTTCGGCACGCCGGTTTTCTTGGCCAACGCACGTTGTGACAGGTTGGCCTTTTCCCGCACGCTGCGCAGACGCGGGCCGAGGTCCTCGTCTGCGCCCTGAGCGTTAGATATGTTCACTATCCGAAAACTCCTGTGATCCAACTTATTAAATTCAGTATCTTAGCACACACAAGAAACAGACTATCGCATAAAATTCAACGCCATATTCTGCGCTGCATCTCAACACCTGGGCGATTGCGCCCCTCCACACAGGATTGATCCAGATGCTCAATGCCGAAATCTCCATCCGCCGCAACGCTGCCATATCCCGGGGAGTCGGCATGCAAACGCAGGTCTATGTCTCCCGCGCAGAAGGGGCCGAAGTCTGGGACGTCGAAGGGCACCGCTACATTGATTTTGCAGCCGGAATCGCGGTGGTGAACACGGGCCACTGTCACCCCAAGGTGATGGAGGCCGTGCGCAGCCAGAGCGCGGCGTTCACCCATACCTGCCATCAGGTTCTGCCCTATGAATCCTACATTCGTCTCGCCGAGCGACTGAATGACAAGGTCCCGGGTAACTTTGATAAAAAGACCGCCTTCGTCACGACCGGGGCCGAAGCGGTGGAGAATGCCATCAAGATCGCCCGCGCCGCGACGGGCCGTTCCGCCATCCTCGCGTTTGGAGGCGGGTTTCACGGGCGCACCTTCATGGGAATGAGCCTCACCGGCAAGGTGGCCCCGTACAAAAAGGGCTTTGGCGCGATGATGCCCGATGTGTATCACGTCCCCTTTCCCGTTGATCTGCATGGGATTTCGACGGCGGATGCGCTGGGGGCGATTGATAGACTCTTCAAGGCGGACCTCGATCCTGATCGCCTTGCTGCCATCATTCTGGAGCCCGTTCAGGGCGAAGGCGGGTTCTACCCCGCCCCCAAAGAACTAATGCACGCGCTGCGCGAGCTCTGCGATGCCCATGGGATCTTGCTCATTGCGGATGAGATCCAAACCGGATTTGCCCGCACGGGACATCTCTTTGCGATGGAAGGCTATGATGTTGCGCCCGACCTCACCACGATGGCCAAAGGGCTGGCCGGAGGGTTGCCGCTGGCGGCTGTCACCGGGCGGGCCGAAGTCATGGATGCCGCAGCACCGGGCGGCCTTGGCGGCACCTATGGTGGCAACCCGCTCGGCATTGCCGCCGCGCATGCGGTGTTGGATGTTATCGAAGAAGAAGACCTCTGCACCCGCGCCAACGCGCTTGGGGCGCGGCTCAAACAGCGCCTGAGCGCTATTCAGGAGCGCGTGCCCGAGATTGCCGACATCCGTGGTCCCGGTTTCATGGTGGCTGCAGAGTTCAACACCACCGATGGCTCAGCACCCAACCCGGAGATGGCAAACGCCATCCGCACCGAGGCGCTTGAGCGGGGATTGGTGCTGCTGACCTGTGGAGTCTACGGCAATGTGATCCGTTTTCTCGCCCCGATCACGATACCGGATGCGGTGTTTTCCGAGGCTCTCGAGATCCTCGAGGCCTCCATCCTGGCTGCAAAGGACGCCTGATATGAGCACTCCAACTTCCCTCTCCCTGCGCGATCCGAGCCTGCTGGAAACCCGCGCCTATGTGAACGGCCAGTGGATCAATGGCGCCACCACTTTTGATGTCATCGACCCAGCAACCGGGCGACTGGTGGCGGAGGTGGCCGATCTAGATGTGGCTGCCGCCGCCAAAGCGGTGGACGCCGCCCACGCCGCCGGACCTTCGTGGGCAGCCCTCGCTGGCAAGGAACGCAGCAGTATCCTGCGTCGCTGGCACGATCTCTTGGTTGAGAACGCAGACGACCTTGCCACCATACTCACCGCCGAGATGGGTAAACCCTGGGCTGAAGCACGTGGCGAGATCCTCTATGGCGCCTCCTTCATCGAATGGTTCGCCGAAGAAGCAAAACGCATCTACGGCGATGTCATTCCTGGCCCGCAGCGTGACAAGCGCATCATGGTGCTGAAGCAACCCATCGGCGTCGTGGGTTCCATCACGCCATGGAATTTTCCCAATGCCATGATTGCGCGCAAAGTTGGCCCGGCGCTGGCTGCAGGCTGCACCTTTGTCGCCCGCCCCGCAGAGCTGACCCCCTTGTCGGCGCTGGCGATGGCGGTACTGGCCGAGCGGGCCGGGATTCCTGCGGGTGTTTTCAATGTGATCCCTTCCAATGATGCGCCGGGGGTGGGGCGAGAGCTCTGCACCAATCCGAAGGTGCGCAAGATCACCTTTACCGGCTCCACGCGTGTCGGACGCATCCTGATGGAACAAGCTTCTGGCACCATTAAGAAAATGTCGCTCGAGCTTGGTGGAAACGCACCCTTCATCGTATTTGATGATGCCGATCTCGATGCGGCGGTCGAGGGGGCGATGATCGCGAAGTTCCGCAACAATGGTCAGACTTGCGTCTGCGCCAATCGCATTTACGTGCAGGCCTCGGTCTATGATGCCTTTGCGGAGAAACTGGCCGGAGAGGTGAAGAGCTTGCAGGTCGGGAACGGCTTTGATGACGCCACGACTGCAGGCCCCCTGATCAACGAAGCCGCCCTGCGCAAGGTTGAGGCGCATATCTCCGATGCGGTGGGCAAAGGCGCGCGGATTGTCACCGGCGGGCACCGCTCGGATCTGGGCGGAACGTTCTTTGAGCCCACCGTGCTGCGCGATGTGAACCCGCATATGGTGGTGTGCCACGAGGAAACCTTTGGCCCGCTTGCCGCGTTAGTACGCTTTGACAGCGAAGAAGAGGTGATCGCCCTAGCCAATGACAGCGAGTTTGGTCTTGCCGCCTATTTCTATGCGCGGGATCTCAGCCGGGTCTGGCGGGTTGCCGAGTCCCTCGAAAGCGGGATGGTCGGAGCCAACACCGGCCTCATCTCAACCGAGGTCGCTCCCTTTGGTGGCATCAAACAATCGGGCCTCGGACGCGAAGGGTCAAAATACGGGATCGACGATTTTGTTGAGCTGAAGAACATCTGTCTCGGGGGAATGAGCTGATAAAAGCGCAATAAAAACAGGCCTGTGCGATGTCTAAGACAGCGCGCAGGCGGATCGCGATGGGATCAGCGCGCGCGAGCCGCACAGATCAACTGTGTTGACTCGGTGTGTGAATCCAATTAGTTCGGTCATTGGACGAACTAAAAGGAAGTGCCGTGGCCGACCCCTTGAACCTCTCGCGCCGGATGACCCTTAGCAACATCGTGCAGGCGATCACGACCTATGGTCCAGTTTCGCGCGCAAGCGTTGCGAAGATGACAGGGTACTCCAAACAGACCGTGTCCGAGGTTGTCTCCTCGCTGGAGGACGACGGCTGGGTTCAGACCGTCGGACGCACCGAGGGCAACGTCGGACGGCGCGCGGTTGTCTATGAAATCGTGCCCAATGCCGCTTTGGTCGCCAGCGTTGATCTCGGCGGAACCAAAGTGCGCGTGGCACTGTGCAATCTCTCTGGCGCCGTGGTCGAAGAGCTCGCCGAACCCACCTGTCAGGATGGCGGCGAAGCAGTGGTGGACCAGATCGCCCGCATCGTTGGATTGGCGGCCCGCGCCCATGGTATCGCGCAGGAGAAGGTCCGGGTCGTCGTGGTCGGCGTGCCCGGCGCGCCTGACGCCGAAACCGGCAGCATTCAGATGGCACCCAATATCGCGGGCATTGACGAGATCGACTTCCCCACCCTGCTGAACCAGCGTCTCGGGATCGAAGTGCTGGTGGAAAATGACGTGAACCTTGCCGCCCTTGGCGAACACTGGATGACTCATCAGGGTGAAACGGATGATCTGGTCTACCTGTCGATCGGCACCGGTATCGGTGCAGGTGTGGTGATCGGCGGACAGTTGGTGCGTGGTGCACGCGGCGCCGCAGGCGAAGTCGGCTTTATCCCCTTTGGGGCAGATCCCACAGAACCCGAAAGCCGCCAGATTGGAGCCTTGGAGCGCATGGCGGCCACCTCTGCCATCGTGAACGGCTATTTGGCAGAAACCGGCGCGCAGAAAACTGTGCCCGAGATTTTTGAAGCCCATCTGGCGGGCGAGGCGGCGGCAAGCCGTGTGCTGCAAACCACCGCCGCCTATATTGCGCGCGCAATCGGCACGATTGCCGCCGTGATAGATCCGAAGTGCATCGTCATTGGCGGCTCGATCGGCGCGCGTCCCGAGTTGATCCAGATGATCGAACGCGAGATTGCCCGGAGCTTTCCACGAGACATACCGATTGAAACCTCGGTTCTGGGCAATCATGCAGCTCTGGCCGGGGGGGCTTCGGTTGCCTTGTCTCGGCTTCACATCGCGCTGTTCTCAAGCGGGCTCCCGAATGCAAACATCGTCATCCCGCCGCCGGAAATCAGCGCCTTTCGCGAGGGTGTGGCATGAGTTGCGACCTCTCCAAACGGCTGCTTGATCTTCAGGATCGAGATGCGGACATTGCCCTGTTGCAACAGGCGCTTGGCTGCGAAAGCGTCACCGGCAATGAGGCCAATTTCGCGCCTTTCCTGATGTCTCAGATGGGGGAGTTGGGGCTGGCACCCAAGCGCGCCGACTTTCTGCCCGGTCGGCCAAATGTCTGGGGGCGCAAACCCGGCTCTGGCGACGGCCCGACGCTTATGTTCGCCGGTCACACCGATACCGTGCATGTGCGCGGCTGGTCCGAGAAATGGGCGGGCACGGTCAAGGAAGATCCCTTTGCGGCGCCGCTCATCAACGGGGAGATCTGGGGGCGAGGCGCTTGTGACCTGAAAGGCGGCATTTGCGCCTCTCTTGCGGCCATGCGGCTTCTGGAACGCGCGGGCGTCACGCTCCGGGGCGATGTGACCTATGCGTTCATCGGCGACGAAGAAAGCGGCGAATCAGGCACAGGCGTAAGCGCAGGGGCGGCGGATCTGGTGACGCGCATCCAATCGGGCGAGATCACGACACCTGATTTTGCCGTCTACGTGGAGCCGACCTGCCTTGATGTCTACACCGCGCAAATCGGGTTCTTCATCGCTGACGTCAAGATCACCGGGACATCTGCCTATTTTGGAACACCGGAAAAAGGCGTGGATGCGCTCAGGGCTACCCACGCCTTGCTCGCGGCAATCTGGCGTCACCAAGAAGAATTGGCACTCGGTCCAAAACACGATCTTGTCGGCACCTCCAATATTCTTGTCACTGAAATCAAAGGCGGCGGATATATCGCGGTGCCCGGCGAATGTGAGCTGTCGCTAATCCGCAAACTACGCCCAGGCGAGGATCTCGATGCCGCTGTTGCCGCCTTTGAAGCGGTGATTGACGCGGTAGCCGTAGAGGAGGGGATCAAAATCCGCATCTCGTATCCGGCTGGTCGCGATCATCCCTATGGCGGCTCGCCGGTCGAGATCGCCCCTGATCATGGCGACGCGCTCAGCCTTGGACGCTGTATTCAGGACACGCACAAGGCCCGCGGCAAGATTGCCGGCGCGCCCTATTGGTCGGAGACACCGTTTTTGGTGAACCAGATCGGCTGCCCCGCCGTCTATTGCGCGCCGGGCGACATCAGCGTGGCACATACCTTCGAGGAACGCATCAACGTCGAGGAGTATCTCGCCGCGATCCGCGCCTATGCGCTGTTCATGACGCGCTACTGCGGGACCAATGAATAAAACGGGAGGAAACCAATGAAACACTATCTCAGCACCGTGGCGCTTGGCGCCGCCCTGGCCCTGGCCACGTCATCGGCCTTTGCCCAGACGGTTGGCCCCAAGGGCGAGGCCGCGACACCAACGGCATCGATCATGGTCGAAGACGGAGACCTCGAGACGATCCGCAGCGGCAATCACACCGCCGCGCTCCTTTGGCATGACCAAAGCGATTTTGTAAATGCTGTGACGGCAGGCGCGACCGATGAGCTGGCGCGCGCCGGGATCGAAGTCGTCGCCACCGCAAGCGCCGGGTTCGACGCCGCCAAACAGCGAAGCGATATCGAAACCGCCCTGAGCAAAGACCCGAGCATCATCCTGTCACTCCCCCTCGATCCGGTAACCTCTGCCGCCGCGTTTGAGGAAGCCAAGGAAAACGGCGTGAAGCTGGTGTTCCTGTCCAACGTGCCCTCTGACTATGAACACGCAAAGGATTACGCGGCGATTGTCACCGACGATCTGTTCCAGATGGGCAAGCAGGCTGCAGACGCGCTGGCCGCATCCATGGGCGGGGCGGGCACCGTGGGCTGGATCTACCATGACGCCGACTATTATGTGACCAACCAGCGCGATAACGCCTTCAAGACCACCATTGAAAACGACTACCCGGAAATTTCAATCGTAGCAGAGCAAGGCATCAGCGACCCTGCCCGCGCTGAGGACATTGCCAACGCGATGTTGCTGCGCAACCCTGACATCGGGGGCATCTACGTGACCTGGGCTGGTCCCGCCGAGGGCGTTCTGGCCGCACTTCGGGCAAATGGCAATGACACCACCAAAGTGGTGACGCTTGATCTCTCGGAGCCGGTGGCGCTCGATATGGTTCGGGGCGGCAATGTTGCAGCCATCGTTGCCGACGAAGCCTATGAGCTAGGCCGCGCCATGGCCGCAGCTGCGATCCTTGATCTTTTGGGCAAGGACGTCCCTCCATTCGTGGTGGCCCCCGCAGTGACCGTCACCGCTGAGAATGTGGCCGAAGGCTGGATGCGATCCCTGCACATCGACGCCCCAAAGAGCGTCACTGGCAACTGATCGCCCGTGTGACCACCCAAGTGATTGCTCTGCGTTTGCCATGGCCTGCGCAGAGCGATTGCCCCAGATCTCCTCACGCGCAGGCGGACCGGGCCCTTTGGCACCCTGCACATGTGGTGCTGCCTTCCACACCTGCCCCTTGGCGCCGGTTTTGCGACCGGCCGCAGTCTGAGAGACTAGAATGACCGCCATCAAACAACGCTTCTCCGGGTTCGACTTCCAGCAGACGGTGGTCTATTTCGGCTTCGTCGCGATTTTCCTGTTCTTTGCCATCACGCTCCATGACGACGGGTTCCTGACCCAGCGCAATCTGACCAATATCGTGCTGCAGACCGCCCCTGCGACGATCATGGCGATTGGTCTTGTCTTTGCGCTGAGCGCGGGGGAAATCGACCTTAGCTTTGGTTCCATCGTCGCGGTGTCGGCTCTGACCGTTGCGGTGGTGTTGCGCGAGCATCCTATGATTGTCGGCGTTGCCGCTGGTCTTGGCGTCGGCATTTTGATCGGGGCGCTCAATGGTGCTCTGGTGGCCTATCTCAAGCTGCCCTCTTTCCTCGTGACGCTGGCGACCATGGGGCTCTTTGCCGGGATCGCGCGGTCCATGACCGATCTGCGATCGGTTCCGGTGATGAACGACAGCTTCACCGGCCTCTTTGGCTCGGGCAAGCTGTTCTCGGTCCCATCGCTCCTGATCTGGACCGTCATTGCCGTGGGGCTTGGGCATATCGTTTACCGCCACACACGGTTCGGCGCGCATGTGCTGGCTACCGGTGACAATCCCCGCGCGGCGCAGGTCACAGGGATCAAGGTGCCCCGCGTGCGGCTCTATGTGATGATGATCTGTGGTGGCACCGCAGGGCTGGCGGGGCTGCTTTATGCAGGGCGTCTGCAGGCGGCCAAATACACCCTCGGTGAAAGCGATCTGATGACCGTGATCGCCGCCGTGATCGTCGGGGGGACCGCATTGAAGGGCGGCAAAGGCTCCGTGATCGGTGCCCTCTTGGGCTCGCTCCTGATGGGGATGCTCAACAATGGCCTTATTCTGATGAACCTCAAGGTGTCGGACCAGATGATCGTCCGTGGCCTGATTATCCTGTTGGCCGTTGCCATCTCACTGCGCGACACCAGCCGCTAAGGGAGGAAAAGAAATGTTCCTAGATGTCCTGATCCGCCGCAACCCAAGCTTTATCGAAGCCGCACAGGCCCTGCACCAACAGGGGCTGATCCCGCCGAATTCCTATGTTCTGGACCTCGACAAGGTCGAAAGCAACGCGCGCTACTTTGCCTCCGAAGCCGGAAAACTGGGGCTCAAAACCTTTGCGATGACAAAGCAGGTTGGTCGTCACTCCGGGTTCTGTCAGGCCGTGATGCGCGGCGGGATCGAGAAATCTGTCGCCGTGGATCTGGACTGCGCGGTGTCCTGCGACCGCGCCGGCATGAAGACCGGCCACCTTGGCCATCTGGTCCAGGTGCCCCGCGTGCATGTGGATCTTGCCGCTCGCGACCTGAGACCCGACTATTGGACCGTCTTCAGCAACGACAAGGCCCGAGAGGCCGCAGCAGCCGCGCATCGTGCGGGTCGGGAACAAAACCTGTTGGCGCGCATCCAGACCAGTGGCGACGTGTTCTACCGCGGCCACGAGGGGGGCTTTGCCGCAGAGGATATTTGCGCGGTCGCAGATATGCTGGAGGCGCTTGAGGGCGGGGCATTTGCAGGGATCACCACGTTCCCCGCGCTGCTGTTTGATCAAGACACCCGCAAGGTAAAGCCAACGCCCAATCTCCAGACCCTCGCCAAAGCACGCGAAGCGCTGGCCGCAGCGGGACGCGATCGGATCGAAGTCAACGCACCGGGGACAAACTCCGCTGTGGTGCTCTCGGCCTTGGCCGAAGCGGGCGCCACGCAATGCGAGCCGGGCAACGCCTTGCATGGCACAACCCCTCTGCATGCGGTGGAGGATCTGCCCGAAGATCCGGCTGTGCTCTATCTCACCGAGGTGTCACACAACCATGGCGGCAACGCCTTCTGCTTTGGTGGCGGGCTCTACATCGACCCGGTGTTCCCCAAATATGACGTAAAGGCCCTGGTATCCTCAGAGCCCACTACCGCGGCTTCAGCCCTCGCAAGCGTTGAAATTCCCGATTATTCGGCCATCGACTACTACGGCATGATCGATGCAACAGGCCGCGTGAAACCCAAAACCGGCGATACGGTTGTCTTTGGCTTCCGCGGTCAGGCCTTTGTGACGCGCGCCAATATCGTCGGCCTCTCCGGCGTTTCGCGCGGCACCCCCAAAGTGACCACCATCGAGAATATTTTTGGGCAGGCCGCAGGCTGGCCGGAAAAGGCAATTTCATGAGCAACGAACCCGCAGTTCTGTCCCTGAAGAACATCCACAAGGCCTTTGGCGGTGTCATTGCGATACAGGACTTTTCGCTTGATCTCAGAGCCGGGGAAATTGTCGCCCTTGTGGGGGACAACGGAGCGGGGAAATCGACCCTGATCAAGATCATTTCGGGTGTTTACACACCGACCTCCGGCAAGATCGAACTGGATGGCGAGGAGACGAGCTTTGGCGATGCCAGCTCGGCGCGCAGCAAGGGGATCGAGGTCGTCTATCAGGATCTGGCACTGGCCGATCAGCAACCCGTATTTATGAACATGTTCCTCGGGCGCGAGCTGACAAAACCGCCCTTTGGCCTTCTCGATAAGGCGCGCATGCGGCAGGAATCTCAGGATCTGGTGGACGAGCTCGATGTCCGCATCCCCTCGGCATCTTCGACGATCAGCGATCTGAGCGGCGGGCAACGCCAGGGGATTGCCATTGCGCGCGCAACCCATTGGGCCAGCAAACTGGTGCTGCTGGATGAACCCACCGCCGCTCTTGGCGTGGCCGAGACGGGCAAGGTCGAGACTCTCATCGAGAGCCTCAAGCGCAAGAACCTCGCGATCCTGATCATCAGCCACAGCCTCGATCAGGTGTTCAAACTTTCTGACCGCATTTGCGTCCTCAGACGCGGCGAACAGATCGGCATTCGCAACACCGCCGAGACCGACAAGAACGAGATCGTCTCCATGATCACCGGAGTCGCCGGGTAACCTCGGCGTATCTGCGGGGGACGGGTGCGGCGCCTATTGCGCCGTCCAGCCGCCATCGACCGGGATCACCGTGCCGGTAACATTGTGGGCGACTGGCGCACAGAGCCACAACGCAAGCGCACCGATCTCCGAAGGATCAGAGGTGCGCCGACTGGGTTGTTTTTCCGCCAGCAGATCAGCAATCCCCTTGTCGCGGTCGCCATCAAACTGCGCTGCGCGCGCCTCGACCTGCGGCTTGATGATTGCAGTTTCTGTCCAGCCAGGCCCGATGCAGTTGACGGTGATGCCGCCTTCGCGCTTGGAGCCCGCCGCCGCGTATTCCAGCGCAGCCACTTTCGACATGCCCACCAGCCCAAACTTCGAGGCGCAATAGGGCACTTTGGCGACCGAGGCGACGATGCCGTGAACGCTGGCGATATTGATGACCCGGCCATAGCCTTTCTCAGCCATCTTCGGCAAAGCAAGCCGCATGGTGTGAAACGCACCCGAAAGGTTCACTCCGATGATCGCGTCCCACGTCTCGGTGTCGAGGTCAGCAAGCCGCGCGGTTTTCTGGATGCCAGCATTATTGACAAGAATGTCAAGACCGCCCCAGGCGTTGATATCATCCATCATCGCCTCAATAGCCGCGACATCGCGCATGTCGGCGTCAAAAAAGCGCGCCTCAGGCGCACCGGCAGCGCGCAGGGCATCAACGGCAGCCTGTGCCTGAGCCGCATCCGCGAGGCCATGCACAGCAATGCGCGCGCCAGCCCCGGCCAACGCCTCGGCAATGGCCAGCCCGATCCCTTGCACCGACCCCGTGACCAGCGCCGTTTTTCCCCGAAGATCCGTCATGTTGCGATGTCCTTTTTCAGTTCTTCGCGCAGCTCGGTCTTGAGAACCTTGCCGTAGTTGTTCTTGGGCAGGCCCTCGACAAAGCGATAGGCTTTAGGGCGTTTGAAACGGGCGATACGATCCAGGCAAAGCGCATCCAGCGCCCCCGACGTCACCGCCCTGCCCGCGCACGCGACCACAAAAGCGACCACCACCTCGCCCCATTCGGGGTCGGCAGCGCCGACAACGGCAACCTCATGCACATCGGGATGGCTCAGTAGCACCTCTTCGACCTCGCGCGGGTAGATATTGGATCCACCGGAAATGATCATGTCCTTGGAGCGATCCTGTAGTGTGACATAGCCGTCCGCGTCCATCCGCCCCATGTCCCCGGTCCAGAGCCAGCCCTCGCGAATGGCCTTTGCGGTGGCCTCTGGCTTCTGCCAGTAGCCGGGCATCACCGTTGCCCCCTGCACCACGATTTCGCCAATCTCTCCGCGTGGAAGTTCGGCACCGTCCTGATCCACGATCCGCACCTGCACCGCGCTTTGGGCGGTGCCAACGGAATTCAGGCGTTCACGCCAGCGCGGGTGGGCTCGGTCGGCCACGGTGCTGCGAGGCAAAACGGTGATCCCCATCGGGCATTCGCCCTGGCCGTAGATCTGTATGAAGCGCGCGCCCATGACATCGACCGCGTCGAGAATGTCTGCCTCATACATTGGGCCACCGGCATAGACGATAGTTCTAAGCCCCGCGCCTGTCTCTCCTTTGGCTTTGGCCACATCAACGAGGCGACGCACCATCGTTGGCGCCGCAAACATCGAGATCGGCCCCATGCTCTTGCCCAAGGTCAGGATCTCTGCCGGGTCAAACCCGCCGCTCTCGGGCACGAGATGACGCGCGCCGCGCAGGATATGCATGAAATTGTAGATCCCGGCCCCATGCGACATGGGCGCGGCATAAAGAATGGCATCTTCTGCGCGCACGTCATCCACATCGGCGAAATAGGTGAAGGTCATCGTCGCGAGGTTGCCACAGGTGAGGGCGACGCCCTTTGGTTTGCCGGTCGTGCCCGAGGTGTAAAACAGCCAGGCTACATCCGACGGCACGAGGCCCACAGGTGCGGGCATGCGTGCGCCTTTTCGCATCGTCGCAAAATCCGCGCTATCCACAGAGAGCATCTGCCGTCCCTCAAGAAGTGGCGCAAGCCCTACCCCAAGCGCGTCGTCCGAAATCACCAGAGCGGCATCGGTGTCGGCGACAATCCACATTACCTCTTTTGGGTGCAGCTTGGCGTTGATCGGAACCGCCGCCGCGCCCGCATACCAGACACCATAGAGCGTCTCGAGATATTCGGTCCGGTTCGACATGAAAATCGCAACACGCGCACCCGGCCCCACCCCGCGCGCCTCGAGGGCAGCACCGATGGCAGCGGCCGAATTGTCAAAGGCCGCATAGGTCGCCCTCAGCGTTTCTCCGGCGTAGAGCGCCGGTCGGTCGGGATACCGGGTCGCGGTGCGCTTCAACCACTCTGCCGGGTTCATGTCTTGGCTTCCAGGATCGAGCAGTAATTGGCGACGCCGGAGCCTCCCATGTTGAAGACACAGGCCAGTTCGGCGCCGTCCACCTGCAGGTCTCCGGCCCGCCCCAAGACCTGCTGCGCGGCCAGAACATGCATCGATACGCCGGTGGCCCCGACGGGATGCCCCTTGGCCTTCAATCCGCCCGACAGGTTGACCGGCAGCCGCCCGCCCCGCAGCGTCGCACCGCTCGCGACAAGATCCGCGCCACGGCCTCGCTCGGCCAGTCCCATCGCCTCGTAGATCATCAACTCGGCGATCGTGAAGCAATCATGCACCTCGGCAAGATCAAGATCGTCGACCGTGATCCCGGCTTGGGTGTAGGCTGCATCGAAGGTGCGTCTGGCCGCGGTCAGCTCTGTCATGTCGCGACGGGACATGGGCAGAAAATCGTTCATCTGCACCGCTGCCCGAAACCCCACCGAGTGATCGAAGTCCCGCGCCATGTCATCAGTAACCATCACCAGCGCCGCCGCTCCATCGGTGATCAGCGAGCAATCCGTCAGCCTGAGCGGCGCTGCGATCATCGGGTTCTTGTCGCTGACCGTGTTGCAGAAATCGAAACTGACATCGCGCTGCATATGCGCCAGCGGGTTGTTCAACGCATTCTGGTGGTTCTTGACCGCAATCTGCGCAAGGGTCTCGGACTGGTCGCCAAAGGCGTCAAAATACCGATCTGCGATGCGCCCAAATATCTGTGGAAAGCTCACGCCCGCTTCCTCTGCGGCGTAGGAGGCCCCGGCCAGCGCCGCGGTCACGCCTTTGGTGTCCAGTTCGGTCATCTTCTCGACGCCCAGTACCAGAACACAGCGCGCTTCACCGGCCCGAATGGCGCTGCGCGCTGCATAGACCGCAGCCGAACCCGACGCACAGGCGTTCTCCACCCGTGTTGCGGGCGTGAAGCGCAACGCATCATCCAGCCCCAGAGCGAGCGAACTTGCAAATGCATCCGGCACCATGCCGTTGTTGAAATGACCAACCCAGATCGCATCGACGTCCTCAGCCGCAACACCGGCAGTTGCGATCGCCTCGGCGGCCGCCTGTTGGATCAACGCCTCGAGCGAGGTGCCGCTATGCACCCCGAATTTTGTGTGCCCCCAGCCAACTATTCTTGCGTCCATACTTGCCTCCCTTGCCTGTGTGGAGGAATACTCCAGCGGGTCCGGGCGTGCGATCCGTGAAACTACCTAACGGGTGACAAGCGATGGAGCCTCTTTCAACACTCGCGTTTGAAAGCGCACCGGTCGGCCTCATTTATGCCGAGGACCGGGTGATCAAGCTGTGCAACACGCGGTTCTCCGAGATGTTTGGTTACCGAAAGGCCGAGCTTGAGGGGCATTCCTTATCCAAGCTTTACCCCTCCTCCGACGAGTTTCAGCGCATTGGCCAGATCGGGGTCGAAAAGATGCGCGGCCTTGGACGCTATGCCGATGAACGCATCATGCGCCGCAAGGATGAGAGCCTGTTTTGGTGCCGCGTGCGCGGGCAATCGCTCGCCCCACAAGATCCCTTTGCTCAATCGGTCTGGAGCTTTGCCGATATCTCGGAGAAGCGCCCGGTCACGGAAATGACACGCCGCGAACGGCAGGTGGCCAAGATGTTGGCCGAAGGGCTGACTTCAAAGGAGATTGCCCGTGGCCTCGAGATCAGCCCCCGCACGGTCGAGGTGCATCGCGCCCGGCTGATGGACAAGTTCGGCGCGCGCAACGGGCTTGAGCTGGTCGCCCATCTGGCGGGGCTGCCGCTTGGCGGCACATCCTGAAGCGCGTGTCGATCTGGTGCTACTTTGGGGCGAACAGGATGGACTACCGCTGGCGTAGACGATCCATGCGATCCCTTTGCTGTACCCAAACTGGTCGTCCCCCACTGAAGTGGTCCTCCGCTATGTTTAGTAAAACGGAGGAAACGCATGGCCAACAAGCAACCAAGGCCAGATGAGATAGTCACGAAGTTGCGGAAGATTGAGAAACTGACTGCGCAAGGAATGCGGCTCTGGATGCGACCTGGCAGATTGGCGGGACTGAACAGACCCATTACCGCTGGAATGCAGGTGGATAAAGAAAAGCGTCCAGTGGACGGTATTACCGCCAAACAAGTACGGCGGAAACGGCACTGAGAAATTGAGGGAACTGAAGCGGTTTCAGAACGAGAATGAGCGGCTTCGCAAAGCTGTTTTTGATCTGACGCTGGACAAGCTGATCTTGGTGTAAGCCGCGAAAGGAATTTGAAGCGGTTCACGCAGTGATGAACGATCCTGTAGATCTTGCAAGCGCCCAAACGGGCAGAGACCTTGAGCCCCGCTCGTCGCCGTGTTTGCATTGATCGCGTTTGTGGTGAGTTGAATGTCTCGGAACGCCATGCGTGCCGCGTTCTGAGACAACACCGATCCACGCAGCGTAGGGTGTCAGTTGGTCGCCTGGAAGAAGAACGATTGGTGGCCGGCATGATAGAGCTGACCCGGCAATATGGCCGCTATGGCTATCGTCGGACCGCAGCGCTACTGAGAGATGCGGGCTGGCAAGTGAATGACAAGCGCGTCGAAAGGCTGTGGCGACGAGAGGGGCTGAAAGTGCCCATGAATGACCAAAGAAGGGGCGGCTCTGGCTGAATGACTGATCGTGCGTTCGGCTACGGCCGAAACACCGTGATCATGTTTGGTCTCACGACTTCTTGCTTTGCCGGACTGATGACGGAGGGCGTTCCGCACGCTCATCATCATCGACGAATACGGCCGAGAATGTTTGGCAATCCGCGTGGATCGCAAGCTGGACTCTGGCAACGTCATCGATGCGCTGAGCGACCTGTTCATCCCGCGCGGCGTGCCTTCGATTATTCGGTCTGACAATGGCCCGCTCGCAACTGGGCTCGAACCAATGGCGCCCTTAATGGCTCGCTTCGTTGCGCAGGCCGTGCAGGACTGGATCAAAGCCGTCGTTGCAAAGACGGCTTACATCGAACCCGGCTCACCCTGAGAGAAAGATTACTGTGAAAGCTTCAACGCCCGGTTCAGGGATGCGTTCTTAAATGGCGAAATCTTCTAGAGCCTGCGAGAAGCCCAAATCCTGATCGAAGAATGGAGGAAACACTACAACGACAACTCTGAAACGGGTCTGCATGGATTTTTTCTGCATCGCAGAAATACGGCTCACAAGAGAGTCGCACGCAATTCATCTGACCCAATGCAGATGGAACAGTAATTTGGCGCATCTGTCCAAATTTTGGGCATGGCGCCCTGTCTTGCCGTCGTGCAGCCATGACCTTGGCATAAGAGTGCGACTCTCCCCATCGCGTGTCTGTTTTCGGCTATCGGGTGAAGAGGTCAACAAAAATACCCCGTCGGGGAAGCCGCTGCTCGCGCAAGTCGTGCTTTGGCGATCGCCCTAGGCAACCTCTCGCCGGATCTCGCGGATCAGTGAGAGTAGAAGCGTTTTTGAGACAGGTTTTGCCAGCACATCATCCATGCCCACCGAAAGGTAGTGGCTCAATTGCTCGGGCATCGCATTGCCAGTCACTGCGACAATAAAGCTGGGCTCGCGACCCTTCGCCTGTTCAATGGAACGGATTTTCTGCGTGGTCTCCACGCCATCCATTCGCGGCATCTGAATGTCCATCAAGATGACATCGAAGGAAAACGAATGCACAAGGCCAATGGCCTCTTGCCCATTGGAGACGGATTTGACGCGGTAAGGTGTGGAGGAGAGGAACTTTTCGAGGATCAGCCTGTTGGTACGGTTGTCGTCGACCACAAGCACATCGAGCGCCGGGCCATGAGGCACCGACACCGCGCCTGATGCGGGCTGCGAGAGGAGCTCTTGCGCCTCATTGGCGGGAAGGAGCGGCAGTCTGATTTCAAACGTCGCGCCCTGCGGTTCATCATCAGCCACTTGCAGGCTGCCTCCCATCAGGTGGCAAAGCTGGCGAGAGATCGAAAGCCCAAGGCCGGTCCCCCCGAATTTGCGCGCATCACCGCCTTCGACCTGCTGGAAGGGCTGAAAGATCATATCCCGCGCCTCGGCGGGTATCCCCGGCCCTGTGTCGCTGACGCGAACCAGAAGGATCGACCCATTTTCCGCCGGTGCGGCAGAAATGGTGACAGCGCCCGTTTCGGTAAACTTGATCGCATTCGATACGAGGTTGTGAACAACCTGACGAAACCGGTGATCATCTCCCAAGATGACCCGTGGCAGATCATCATGCATCTCGAGATGCAGACCGATGCCCTTTTCCTTGGCGCGGGCGGAAAACAATGCACGCGCCCCCTCAAGCGCATTGCGCAGTGTGAACGGTTTGGTCTCGAGCGTCATCTTGCCCGCTTCGACTTTTGAAAGATCAAGGACATCGCCAATCGTTGTCAGCAACACCTGCCCGGAGTCCTCGATAACCTGCAAAAACTCCTGCTGCTCTTCATCGAGCTTGGTTTCCCCCAGAACAGACGCCATGCCCAGCACACCATTCAGCGGTGTGCGGATTTCATGGCTCACATTGGCGAGGAATTGAGTTTTTGCACGGTTTGCGGCCTCCGCCAGTGACAGGGCTTCGCGCAGAGCCTCGGCGGCGCGTTCTCTTTCGGTGATGTCGACCAGAGAAATGCACCAGCCCAGAAGGGGGATCTGGGCTTGGATCGGGCTGTCGATCGGAACTGCTCGCGGGTCAAAGGCGCGTCCGGCCAGCCTGATCGGCCCGGGTTTGCCGAGGCCACCCGCTTTGACGAGATCCTTGACCAGCGGCCCGACTTCGGGCAGTTGCTCTATGGGTTCGCCATAATCTGGAATGCGATCGCCAATCAGCTGTCTTGCGGCCGGGTTGGCACTGACAAACTGTCCGCCAGCATCAACCAGGATCACAGGATCCTGCGTGGCGTAGAACATCAGGGTCCGCCCCTGAGCCGCCGTATCCATCATCGAATTGTTCACCAGCAGCCAGCTCAGTGCGATGAGGGACACCGCAAAGGTGAACGGGGTCGGGTCGAAACCAAACACCGTGACCCCCCACCCGATATAGGCCAGGTTGGCCACAACCGGAGCCGCCGTAATAATAATCAGGGCGCCCATGAAGGGCCGAAAGATCTTTTTTGCCTTGAGAAACGCAAAACCGAGCAGACCCAAGGCGATCATCAAAAAGACATAGAGTGTCGCGGCGACCGCAAAAAACAGCGGCCCATGGTCAAAAATGACAAAGCTATCCCCGCCCTCGATCACAAGGCGGGTGTCCGGTCCATAGAGCAGATGCGTCCAGTGGTTGGTCACGGCAATCGCACTGACAAGGCTCGGAAGGCCGATATAGATCAGCAACCGGAACGGGCGGCGGGTCCGACAGCTGTTCATCGTGTAGTCGAAGACAAAAAAGCTCCAGGCCACGGGCACGAGCACGATCCCGGGCCAGGCCGCCAATGACCATGCGACCTTGCAAGCTTCGCTTTGCGACGCGAGGTCAAAGATAACAGTGAAGAGCCACCACAGCATCGCCGCCAGGGTCAGCACAAAGGAGAGCTGACCTGAAAAAGGAATGTTTCTCGCGATCCGGATCAGAACAATCGAGCAGACCACCCATAGCGAAGCAGCAGCGCCGGAAGCCAAGTTCACGTCTAAGTTCGCAAGACAATTCATAACCTACCTGGGCAGCTTGGGTGTGTCGTCCTGTCGGCGAGGCACTAGAAATACATCGGGCAATCGTAAAGCCGAAAAATACTGGCATTTTATATGACATATGACGGTGAATTTATTGCTGTCGGGTTAAGATTACGGGTCAATTGTTCTGTCGTACTGTGCGCAAAGACCAGTAAAACAAGCGATGTCGACAAAGCGCAGGACATGACACACAGGATTGGGCCCGGGCTCAAAATCTGACGAGCTGGAAGTCTCGATACTCTGCCAAATCCGCGGTCACGGGAGCCAGATATGGCGCAGGTAAACCGGCACATCCATCACGGCCACGATCTCTTCTGAACCATCGAGAATGCCCGCAAGGGCTGGCACGCTGCTGGTCAGGGTCATCTCGCTTACACGATCCATTTCCAGTGGCACGCTTTTCACCAGATCAACCATCTGCTCGATCCGATAGATGCGCGAAAACTCGGGCGTGGTTGCTGAATGCGGAAACACCTCGTCGGGCCCCCACATCGGAGTGCCTACCGTGTATCCCAGACGAAAGTCGAGCGACTGCGCCTCGGCCACATGCATCTTCCACGTATAAATACTGGTGCGCGCGCCATTTTCTGCCCCGATGAGCTGCGTTTGACGCGACATCTCGGCCGCGACACTGACGCCATAAGGATCGACCTCTGGCGTGGTCGAATAGATGCGCAAGACAAAAAGGCGAACCTCATCGCCTTCAACTTTTCTGGCCATGCCGACCAAAACGATCGCATGACGCGTCGCAGGGCTGAGCGGTTGGCCTTCGCCGTCCAATTGCAGTTTGGAGTCCGCAAAAACGAACAGAATATTGGCGCCTGTCACCGGCCCAGCGGGAAACGGCATCGAAACCCACCCTTTGGGCAAAAGGTGCTGAACACCCGCGGCAGGAGCGTCAATGGCCACTATGACCCGGTGATCAATATTGAAGCCGACTGGCGTCTCGGCACTGGCTGGCGTGCGCGGCCCAAGGAGAAAAACAACCACAAGGAGACAAATGAACAGATGCAGCAGACGTCGTATCATGTCGAACTTTCTCCCTGAGCTTGAGACGGAACACCGCGTGATGCTAGACTCGGCTCGCACAATATGGCTCTATTTATGGGCTATCAAATCAACTTCCGCGCTCGCTTGAGCAGCTAATGACAGCACGGTTTTTTCACCGATGGATGGCTTTGATGCAGATCAGAGACCGCATAAAGTGTATTTGATAACGTTGACCCTGTCACGGGCGCGCTTCGCCCAAAGAGCTCTTGGCACACAAAACTATCAGTCTGGTTTTTTGAATGAGGAGATTTCGCCGACCACCGTGTCAGAGCCCAGACCCTCTCACGTTCGGCAAACCGGCTGCGCCACAGCCCCTGAGGCCCACAGATTGACGGGTTTCAACGCAGCCCACAGATATTGCATGCAGAAGAAATGGAACAGCCACATGAAACACATATTGCTCGCCGTGCTGGCGTCGATTTTCCTGGTATTTGCACCGGGCAAGATCATGGCCGATAGCGCGGAAATTGAGATCACCGCAGGCTACAGAGAGCGTATCGCGCTGCCGCCGGATGCCATTCTGGAGGTTGAGCTACTGGATGTATCACGAGCCGATGCGCCCTCGATCCGGCTTTCTTCGCAGCGTTTCAAGATGGATCGCGTGCCGCTCTCGGTCACGCTGCACTATGATGCAGACATCATTGATGCGCGGATGAGCTATACGATCTCGGCGCGTATCCTGTCGGGCGACACCGTCTTGTTTCGCACGACATCGGCCTACCCGGTCCTCACGCGCGACTTTCCTGCACAGGCCGAACTTGTGCTGCACAAGATGCCCCGGACCCCCTGAGGCATTTTCCCTCAGGGCCAGCTCCCGCGTGTTTGGGTGAGTTGTTCCTAGTCGTGAGAACGCCTTCATCGAAGAACTGGCGGCAGGCACGACCCGAGCGCATTTGCTGCTGTGGCCTTCGGCGCGCGTGATCCCGTCGAGGGCTCCGACCTGTATCAGGTGGTCTTTGGTCCCAAATTCCAGATGACAAGCCCCGCCACCACCAACACCAGCGCGAGGAGGTCCGAGGGCTGTGGAACCTGGCCCAGCACCGGGATCGCTAATAGGGTCGCAACACCGGGGGTGAGGGCCGACAGAACAGAGGCCCGCCCACCAATTAGCCGGAGCGCGCGGCTGAAGGCATACATGGAAATCAATCCCGAGATAGTGCCCTGAAAAACAGCCTGAAAGGCAATGTCGACCCAATGCGCCGCACCAATATTGGAGAGATCCAAAGCGATCCAGAGCGGCAACAGCCAGACCGCTGACACCGCGCCTACGATGGCCGTCGCGAGGACAGCGGGGATCTCATAGGCGCGGAGCGTCACGGTGAAGCACGCCCAACAAAGCGCTCCCAACAAAAAGAGCAAATGCCCGGTCCCCATGCCCTGCGCCGGCAGCGGCCGCCCTGCCCCAATGAGGATCGTGGTTGCCCCGGCAAGAACAAGCATCAGGGCAAGGGCCGTTCGTTTGCGAAGACGCTGTCCCAAAAACACATAGGCCAGGACCGCGGCAAAAACCGGCATGAGGCCGGGAACCATCGCCCCTGCATGGGTGACGGGCGCATAGCCCAGGCCATGGCCAACCAGAAGCGTAAAAGGCGCCCCGTAAGCCGATAGGATCAAACCGCGTTTCACGCCCAATTGCACAATCTGATCCCGGCTGCGCCAAAGCAATGGAGCCAAAAGCACCGCAGGGATCACCGCGCGAAAGGCCGCAAGATCCACCACCGATAGCGCGGTCGTGCGACCCGATGAGGTCAGCACCAGCCAACTTGCCCAAATCAAGACAGCAAGCGACATCCAGGCACAACCCGCAAGCGTCGCGCGCCCCATCGGCTGCAGCCTTGATATGATCCGACGTAACTTTGACATGCGGCCTGCCCTTCTGGCCGGCGCGCAAGAAGGGCGCCGACACATGTGGAGATCAGTTTGGTGGCGAAAAGGTCAGCCCTGTTCAGCGCGAATGGTACTGACCTGCCGACCCTCCAATCCCCAGTTTTCAAGCGGCACCTCGTCGATGACAACAAACGTAGTGGCCGGGTTCTTGCCAAGAACACTAGCAAGAAGATCCGTCACGCCCGCAACCAGTTTTTGCTTTTCCTCGGTCGAGGGCCCGGTCCCATTGGGGCCGCCCTCTTGGGTCACCTTGATATTCACATAGGGCATTGTCTCAATCCCTTCTTTCCACAAATGAGAAGACTTTGGTGAGGACGCGCCAGCCTTGATCGCTGTGGATGATCGTCAGCAAATCCTGGTAATTGCGGCCCATCATCGTCATCCGCGCCTCGATGATGCCGATGCGCGCGCCTTTGAAGGTGATCCGTTCGATCACCTCCTCTCGGGCGTCACCACGGGAGGCAGGCGGCGTGCGCGCATCGATCCGCGCCATATAGGCTTCGAGCCCCATGTGCTCGTAGGTGCCCTCAGTTGCGTTCACATAGGCAAGATCAGGGTGGAAAACAGTGCGCAAGACGTCACTGTCGGAGTGGTAAAGCCCTTCAAAATAGCGCGTCATGAGGTCTTGGACTTCGGCATCAGGGGAGTTGCTCATCCTGCGACACCTCGCTGATCTGACAGGGGTGGCGAAACGACAGAGTCCTTGAGGCGGGCTTTTGGATCTGCGCTGGCGCGGCCTTGATCCAGGCATTTGGAGTTGAGTGTCATGAGATGCTCCGTATTGGCGTCTCTCCCGATCTAACGAGGGAGACCGCCTGAAGATAACATCGAGTTTTCACACTCATGATCTGATTTTTGGATCAACTGAATGCGCATCCGACCCTTACAGGTGCAAAACTGCCCTGCGCGGGAAGGAGGGCCAAAACGCTCGAGCAGGCTGATCGCCCGCGTGCCGTTGCGTTGCAGTAAGGTCGCTCGCGGCGCACAGGAATGATCCAGTTCTACCACAATCTCCCGTGCCGCGCGGGTTTAGCCGTCTTGGATACCCCCGCGTCCAAGATCGTCCCAGATCCGCGACATGACTTTACCCATGGGGCGGTCCCGGCGCCTGATGGCGAAGATCTCC
Organism: Ruegeria sp. TM1040; assembly: GCF_000014065.1. Classification (NCBI taxonomy): domain Bacteria; kingdom Pseudomonadati; phylum Pseudomonadota; class Alphaproteobacteria; order Rhodobacterales; family Roseobacteraceae; genus Ruegeria; species Ruegeria sp. TM1040. Next base: position 284,129 of record NC_008043.1, read on the forward strand.
GTGTGGCGCGGGGGATAGCCCTCGATCGCGAGGGGCACCAACGCGCCCGTCTTGAGTTCATCGCGGATCAGATGCTCTGGTATTCCGCCCCATCCAAGGCCCGCCTTGATGATCGAGATCTTGGCTTGGAAATCCGAAACCGTCCAGCGCTGCCCCCCCGAAAGCAGATCGCGGCTTTGGTCATACTCCTTGCCCCCCGTCCCCGAGACGACAACCTGCGTGTAGCTTTGCATCTCGCGGCGCGATTTGACGCGCGCAGGGTCTGCTGCGGGAAACGCCGGACTGGCCACGGGACGGATGGTGATGGTTCCAACCGGTCGCGTTTCGACCTCATCGATTGGCACGTCGTCCAGCCCGGCAATAATCAGATCGGCCTCACCACTCATGAGACGCGCCAGCGGGCCACCCATCATCTCGGTTACCAGCTTGATATGTGTGGCAGGAAAGGCGCGCCCCACCTCCCCCAAAAGGGTCAGGATCGGATCAAGCGACATCGTTGCAGTGATCACAATCGAGACCAGAGGCTCCTGCTCGCTGCGCAGCCCCGCCGCCACGGTCTTCAGACCGTTGACCTGTTCCAGAACCCGCGTCACCTCGCGATAAAAGACCTCGCCCTCCGGGGACAATCTGGGCCGATAAGTGTCCCGCGAGAAGAGGTCGAACCCCAGTTCATCCTCAAGTTTCTTGATTTGATGGCTCACGGCGGATTGCGCCTTGTTCAGCCGATCCGCCGCCGCCCGGAAAGTTCCGGAAGCCACAATCGCGTCGAGGGCAATGAGCTGATCCAATGTCATGGGGCACCTATATGATCTTATTTTTCGATCATAATCATGAGAACTCAATATTATCAATCGTTGATCTCCAGCGACATAAGCATGGAGGACATCCCAATGAGGAACGGGGTCAGCTCCGTTGCCAGACGTGATGTCGCATGCAGGGCACCCCGGCCAGCCAGCTCGGCCCACCCTAGAAGGAGAAAACAATGGTGAAGATAGCTATCGTCTACCACAGCGGCTATGGCCACACGGCAGTACAGGCCAAAGCGGTATACCGAGGCGCCAATGAGGTTGCCGGCGCAGAGGTCTCTCTGATCCCGGTCGAAGACTATGCGCAAAACTGGGAGATTATTGACGCCGCCGATGCGATCGTCTTTGGCTCCCCCACGTATTTTGGCAGCGCGTCTGCCCAGTTCAAATCGTTTCTGGATGAGACATCTGGCCGCTGGCTCGAAGGGCGCTGGGTCAACAAGCTGGCAGCGGGGTTCACAAATTCGGCGGGGATGAGCGGCGACAAGCTGGCAACGCTCCAGCAGATCAACCATTTTGCCATGCAACATGGCATGATCTGGGTCGGACTTGGCTTGCCGCCTGGAAACAACACCAGCACGGGCTCGCCCGAGGATCTCAATCGTCTTGGTGGGTTCATGGGCGCGATGTCGCAAGCGGATGCGGATGTCGGACCCGAAGTGGCGCCTGCGGGTTCGGACCTGAGGACCGCAGAATACCTGGGCCGCCGGGTCGCCGAAACCGCGCTTCGCTGGCAGGCAGGCGCTGCGACCTGAAGCCGCGTCCCGCAGCCCCCACATACCGCTTCGTTCTGTCACAACAAAACAGCCAACAGGCACCTGCCGAGGCCCAGAGGTTCGGGCCTCGGCGTTCGCTTGAAAGGACCCCGCGCAATGACCTCATCCGTCATCACCTTATGCCTGGTATTTGGCTCCGGGGTTCTCGCATTCAGGACCTTCGCAGCGCAAAGCGATGTGCAAACGAAACGCGAGACCAATTGCCGCCGCGCCAAGGCACGGCACGCAACGGATAGTCTGCTGCGCCGCGCGGGCCGGTTGGGATAGCAGCACGGCCCTCAGTCGCCGATGACGCCTCGCTCGGGGCCGCATTGAAATGCACCCGTGGGCCGGATCGCGGGCGCAGTTCATCTGCAGCCAAAATCATCCCCCATGCGTGCCCCTGGATAGGCCTCCGCAGGCAATCTCTGCCAGGATGGGGCCTTCAGAACGGGATCAGGACACTCAGGCTCGCACCATAGGATTCAAAGTCGGACGTTCCAATCCCGTCATAAAACCCCTCGACGGCAACTTTGATCCCGCGATCAGGCACAAGGAAAGTGGCACCCGCTTCGAGCCGCCCCCGCAGATCCGACTGAGAAGAGGCCAGTGTCGCATCTGTCGGTGTCGCCCCCTGCAGCTTGTTGAAATCATAGATGCCGGAAAAAGACACATAGGGCGAAAATTGCGTGCCCTCCTGCAAATACATCTCCCATGAAATCTTTGGACCGAACTCGAACCGACCAAGTTCGAAGTCCTGCGAGGGGATCACCCGGCCGAGCGTATCGGTATAGCTTTCCTGCTTCTCATAGTAGTAGGTCAGCCGCGCAAACGGGCTGATCGTGGTGCGCGCATTCAGTTTGAAATCGCCCGTCAAACCACCTTGCAACAAGAAACGTTCAGTATCGAAATCGTCTTCGAACAAACCAAGCGCGTTGACCGTGTTGGAAGATCGACCATAGGTGGCCGCAACATCGAGATAGAGGTTCTGATCGAGGCGCACCACCACATAGGGCCCGACCATCCAGCCGGTACCGCTGGCCGACGTCCCGGCCGCGACATTGTCCTCATCGGCAATGTCCAACTGCCCCATGACCCCGAGCAGGACCTGATCCGACCAGCGGTAGTCTGCACCCGCAAAGAACAGGCCTGACCGGCTCTCGAAGTTGCCACTCTCCGTGATGGCGTAGGTCCCCTCGGCCCAAAAATCCCAGCCTGATGAGATTACGGGTGTCACCACGGGCGCTGCTTGCGCCGGGTCGGTTCCGCGAAAACGCAGCGCATAGGCCTGACTGGCCATCGCACGGTCTGCTGCGGAGTCTGCGCCGGGCCCGGCGCTCGCATCCGCATGGCGCAGCGTCTCGCGCCAACGCGCGCCGTCATTGCGCCGACGAGCCTCCTCCAGCAACGCGCGCAGACTAAAGCTGAAGTTCGCGGATCGACCACCCGATGTGGCCCGCAGATCAAACCCGTTGCGCCCTTGTTGGCCCGCCAGCGCACCTTGCCTGAGCCGCGATACCAGATCGGGCTGATTGGACACGATGGCATTGGCGCGATTGGAAACAAAGGCCGCTATCACCTCTTGGGTTTTCTGAATATCCGCTTCTGAATCGCGATCATTGGTCAACGCAAAGGTGACACTGGCGAGGCCCGTCGCGCTGGCCGTGACATCATAAGATTGAAGTGTCGATCCCCCGGCATAGCTGGAGGGCGTTCCATTGGCGGTCATGGCAGAGGTGCTCGCCGTCCCATCAGAGCCGGTGGTCACCGTCTCTGTATGGGTGCCCGTACTGGCAAAAACCACCGAAGCGCCGCTTGCAGGGGCGGCAAACGTCACATCGACCCCCGCCACTCCTGTACCAGTGCTGTCTGTGACCAAAACCACGAGTGGCGCAGGAAACTGCGCGCCCACTTCAGAGACCTGACCCGATCCGGATTGAGCTGCGAGCGCGCTCGCGACGCTCTGGGCTGTGCCACTGACAACGATGTCAAACGGGTCTTCATCCGCGTCATCCGATCCCAGGCTCAGGTCGAACCCATACGCACCACCTGCGGTGGCCGTATAGTCAACCCGCAATGTGGTTGTCCCACCGCCACTGGCCACAGTTGTTGATGCAAGACTGAGACGATCCACCGTCACGTTGCTTTGGTTGCGGATGTTGCTGGCCACCGACGGCGCATCCAGGGTCAAGACATCGGTGCCGCTGTTGGTGATGGTATAGGTGACGGACGCCGTGACGCCGGGCGTCGCGACCGTGGCGATACTATCGGTGTCACCATCGCTCAACGCACCGCTTGCCGAGGAAGACACCTCGATTTCGGGGAGGCCGCTTGCAGAACCCGCGACCGTAATATTGAACAGGCTTTCATCTGCATCGTCATTGGCGACCTGCAGATCAAAACGATAGGCCCCGCTGACCTGCGGCGTGTACGAGATCTCCAGCGTTGTGGTGCCGCCCCCGCCGGCCACAGTGTTGGACGCAAGAGTCAAACTGTTCACCACGACATTGGTTTCATTTGAGATATTTCCAGCAACCGTCGGCGTCGTGATATTGAGCGTGCCGGAGCCAGAGTTGGTGAACGTATAGATTATCACCGTCGGCGAACCCGCACTTGGGGTGCCGGGAATTGTATCGGTGTCGCCATCCTCAAGACTGCCGCCGGTCGCTGAGCCAACGCCGATTTCCGCGCTCCCATCTGCCGTGCCGCTTACGGTGAGATCATAGGTGCCCTCGTCGGCGTCGTCGCTGCTCACATCGAGTTCAAAGGAAAACGCCCCCGCCGCAGTGGGCGTATAGGCCACCGTAAAGGTGGTGCTGGCGCTGGCTGCAAGGCTGCTGGAGCCGGGCGCAGAGATACTGTCCACGCTCACGTTGCTCGCCGCCGCACTGCTGGGCGTGCCGCTCAGGGTGAGCGTCGCAGTGCCGGTGTTCTCTACCGTGTAGGTCAGCACCTGCTGCACCCCCACCGCAACATTGCCCTGCGCATCGGTGTCACCATCCGCCAGAGACGTTGCCGCCGGGCGCTGGAGATCGATCTCTGGCGAGGCCACCGTCAGCGAGGCCGAGGCGCTGCCGGAATTGCCAAGGCTCGAGGTCAGATCGCCGCTGGTGTTGCTGTAGCTGCCGTCCGTTCCAGCGGTCACATCCGCCTGCACCGTGCAGCTGGCGCCCGCGCCCACCGTGCCACCGGTATAGGAGAGCGTGCCGCTGCCAGCCACCGCCGTCAGCGTGCCACCGGTACAGGAGGTCGCGGCATTGGGCGTTGCGGCGACCTCAACCCCCGCAGGCAGACTATTGCTGAAGTCGAGTGACGTTGCCGCCGTGGCATTGGCGCTGTTGTCGATGGTAAAGGTCACCGTCGCCGTCCCATCCGCAAGGATCGTCCCCGGCGCAATCGCCTGGCTGAACCCAGGCGCCGCCGTCGCCGTGCCGCTTACGGTGAGATCATAGGTGCCCTCGTCGGCGTCGTCGCTGCTCACATCGAGCTCAAAGGAAAACGCCCCTGCCGCGGTCGGCGTATAGGCCACCGTAAAGGTGGTGCTGGCGCTGGCCGCAAGGCTGCTGGAGCCGGGTGCAGAGATACTGTCCACGCTCACATTGCTCGCCGCCGCACTGCTGGGCGTGCCGCTCAGGGTGAGCGTCGCATTGCCGGTGTTCTCTACCGTGTAGGTCAGCACCTGCTGCACCCCCACCGCAACATTGCCCTGCGCATCGGTGTCACCATCCGCCAGAGACGTTGCCGCCGGGCGCTGGAGATCGATCTCTGGCGAGGCCACCGTCAGCGAGGCCGAGGCGCTGCCGGAATTGCCAAGGCTCGAGGTCAGATCGCCGCTGGTGTTGCTGTAGCTGCCGTCCGTTCCAGCGGTCACATCCGCCTGCACCGTGCAGCTGGCGCCCGCGCCCACCGTGCCACCGGTATAGGAGAGCGTGCCGCTGCCAGCCACCGCCGTCAGCGTGCCACCGGTACAGGAGGTCGCGGCATTGGGCGTTGCGGCGACCTCAACCCCCGCAGGCAGACTATTGCTGAAGTCGAGTGACGTTGCCGCCGTGGCATTGGCGCTGTTGTCGATGGTAAAGGTCACCGTCGCCGTCCCATCCGCAAGGATCGTCCCCGGCGCAATCGCCTGGCTGAACCCAGGCGCCGCCGTCGCCGTGCCGCTTACGGTGAGATCATAGGTGCCCTCGTCGGCGTCGTCGCTGCTCACATCGAGCTCAAAGGAAAACGCCCCTGCCGCGGTCGGCGTATAGGCCACCGTAAAGGTGGTGCTGGCGCTGGCCGCAAGGCTGCTGGAGCCGGGTGCAGAGATACTGTCCACGCTCACATTGCTCGCCGCCGAACTGCTGGGCGTGCCGCTCAGGGTGAGCGTCGCATTGCCGGTGTTCTCTACCGTGTAGGTCAGCACCTGCTGCACCCCCACCGCAACATTGCCCTGCGCATCGGTGTCACCATCCGCCAGAGACGTTGCCGCCGGGCGCTGGAGATCGATCTCTGGCGAGGCCACCGTCAGCGAGGCCGAGGCGCTGCCGGAATTGCCAAGGCTCGAGGTCAGATCGCCGCTGGTGTTGCTGTAGCTGCCGTCCGTTCCAGCGGTCACATCCGCCTGCACCGTGCAGCTGGCGCCCGCGCCCACCGTGCCACCGGTATAGGAGAGCGTGCCGCTGCCAGCCACCGCCGTCAGCGTGCCACCGGTACAGGTGGTCGACGCATTGGGCGTTGCGGCGACCTCAACCCCTGCGGGCAGACTATTGCTAAAGTCGAGCGACGTTGCCGCCGTGGCATTAGCGCTGTTGTCAATGGTAAAGGTCACCGTCGCCGTCCCATCCGCAAGGATCGTCCCCGGTGCAATCGCCTGGCTGAACCCAGGCGCCGCCGTCGCCGTGCCGCTTACGGTGAAATTGAAGGGGTCTTCGTCTGCATCGCTGTTCACAAATGACAGATCAAAAGAGAAGGCCCCCGCCGCGCTGGGCGTATATTGCACGGTGAACTGTGTCGTGCCGCCGCCTGCGGAAACCGTTGTGCTGCCCGGCGCGCCAATCGAATTCACGGTAACATTGCTGGCGCTTGACGAGGAGGCCGTCGCAACACTGAGGTCCGCCGTACCCGAGTTCGTGATCGTGTAGATGAGAGCCTGAGCGCTTCCGGAGGCTACTGTGCCCTGCGCATCGCTACCTCCATCCGCAACCGTATTAGTTGTTGAAGAGGTCAGATCGCTGATCTCGGCTTCGGCATTGATTGTGCCGGAGATGGTGACATTGAAGGTGGTTTCATCGGTTCCATCATCCGCATCGTTGGTTGTGAAACTGAACGGAACAGAGAAACTGGCACCATCCGTGGTGGAGCTTGGGGTAAATGTGATGCTGATGGCATCGGTCTCTGTCCCGCCTGAAGCCACGGATGCCGCATCTATTGAGGTCGCCCCAAATGAAGCATTCGTCGGGGTGCCCTGTGTCAACCCAGACAGAGATAGCGTGCCCGAACCACTGTTGCTGACATCGTAGGTGATGGTCGTCGGGGTACCGCTGTCGATTGCAGCTGCAATCGTGTCGGTTCCACCATCCGCAACCGTGTTGCCCGTGGAGGAAACGAGATCGTCAATCTCAGCCGGAGAACTCAGAGATCCGCCGCCGCCTGAGGCGGTGTAGGTAAAGGTGAATGGCGATCCCCCGTGGGTGCCGCTCACCGTGCAGCCCGCCGCACAATCGATCCCGGACAAGCTGCCGCCATCCGCATCGAGCGTGCCTTGAGGGCTGCCGTTATTGACGCTGAATATCAGATCACGGAGATCATTTGCCGAAGGGTCAAAGATGAAAAAGTTGGTGCTCGATCCTCCAGCAATCTGAATTTGTATCAGGTCGTCAGACAATGCCGACACGGCCGCGCCGCTTTGCAAGGTGCACTCATCCACAGTGAGATTCATTGTCAGCGGGTCACCGCCAGAGGTATTGGCTGGGCAACTCGTAAACGACGCTTGTGCCGCCTGTGGGGCTACAAAAAGCGAGACCATGATAAAGAAGAATACGCCACTGAGGCGTTTAACAATCGGCCCCCGCCCAGTTTTGTACCCTGAAACCGGAGGTGTCATGGCGCAACGTTTGTCGCGCACCACACATTCGCACAAAAACTCAATCATGAATACTTCACTTTCAAACCGCCAACAACGCCCCAAAAGACGGAGCGCACACCTTGGCACAACCATAGCTATATTTTAAAAAACTCCAAAACAATTATGATTTGGACGATTGCGCACACAATGACGCGCTCCGCTTATCAAGAAAAATCAATCATGGGGAGTATTTAGGAATACTTGCACCTTTTCCAAGGAAACGTATCAGCACCCGGTGCGAGACGGTCCGATCGAAAAACGCGCCGCGGCCTCCTCACGCTTAGGCCCTGACCCTCAAGTGATAGCCAAGCCTGCATAGATAAAAGTCAACGTACCTGAGCTCAGTGAAGGGCGTACGACGTCCCTGCATGCGAGGCGCTCGTGGCACCACACTGACAAGGCCTGATGCAACCTAAAAAATATTTTGATTGCCACAATGCTGTTCATATGTGACGCTCGAAGAATCAAAGATGCGCACTTTATTATACTACCTATAGAATATTGCCGCCAAATACACATCGGGCACTGTCCGGTTGTGAATACGTGAAACGCGCATTTTCCGGGGGAGATTATGTCAGAACCTTTTCTCGCTGAGATCCGCATTGTCGGGTTCAATTTTGCGCCTCGGGGCTGGGCGTTCTGCGATGGGCAGATCCTGCCGATCAATCAGAACCAATCGCTCTATTCTTTGCTCGGCACGACCTATGGCGGTGATGGGCGCACCTCTTTTGCGCTGCCCGACCTGCGCGGTCGCACCCCCTTGCACAGGGGGCCGGGACATTCACTTGGTCAAAAAAGTGGTGCTGAAACCGTCACACTCGGTATTGGTGAAATGCCGGCGCACACGCACGCCGCGCATGCCTCTTCACAAGTCGGCAACAGCCGCACGCCCGCAAGCCACCTGCTGGCTGCAGAAATATCTCCTGATGCGGCCTATCATGCCCCGACCCCGGGAACTTTGGTGGGCATCCGTGCCATAACCAATGCTGGCGGCTCTCAGGCACATGAGAACATGCAGCCCTATATCGCCGTAAACTTCTGCATCGCCCTTCAAGGGCTGTTTCCGTCGCGCAACTGATCACGAAAGGACACAGGATGTCGGAACCTTTTGTAGGCGAAATCCGTATGTTTGCGGGTAACTTCGCTCCTCGCGGCTGGGCCTTCTGCGATGGTCAGCTGCTCGCGGTGTCGCAAAACGATGCACTGTTTTCCCTTTTTGGCACGATCTATGGCGGCGACGGCCGCACGACATTTGGCCTCCCGGATATGCGCGGACGATTGCCGCTTCATGCGGGGGCCGGCCCCGGCCTAAGCCCGCGCAGACTGGGCGCGCGCGGAGGTGCAGAAAAGGTCACCCTGACCGTCAACCAGATGCCCAGCCATACACATCCCCTGCAGGCCTCGACAGAACTCGCACAAGACCAAGACCCTGGAGGCAGGGTGCTGGCAGCGGGGTCCGGGATCAACCACTACACGCCATCGTCACCAACCTCGCCTATGGCGTCGAATATGGTGACGCATACGGGTGGTTCGCGGTCACACACCAATCTGATGCCATTCCTCTGCGTCAATTTCATCGTGGCGCTGTTCGGCATCTATCCGAGCCGACATTAGGAGGCGTATATGTCTGAACCTTTCATCGCTGAGATACGGATCTTTGCCGGGAATTTTGCGCCGCGCAGCTGGGCTTTTTGTGACGGCCAGCTTTTGCCGGTCTCTCAGAACACAGCGCTGTTTTCCTTGATCGGCACCACCTATGGCGGCGATGGTCGCACGACAACTGCGCTGCCCAATCTGCAGGGACGCGCACCGATGCACCCGGGGCGCGGTCCCGGCCTCACCGACCGCCGCCTCGGCCAGCGTGGCGGCAGTGAAAACGTGACCTTGAGCGAAGCGCAACTGCCCAACCACACCCATTCAGGCATCGCCAGCCTGGACACGTCGAGCACTGGCACTCCAAGCGATACAACCACGCTTGGCGATACCGGCTTTGACAACCTTTACCAGACGGCGACCGGGACCAATCTGGTCGACCTTGCCCCAGAGGCCCTGCCCAACACGGGTGGCGGCGCGGCGCACCAGAACATGCAGCCTTATCTTACCTTGAATTTCATTATCGCGCTTCAGGGCCTTTACCCGTCACGCAGTTAACCTTTGCCTCGGCGTCATCGCCCGCCCCCAGATCCGCCTATCGGCCCGCATATCGGAAGGACATTCGACATGTCAGTTGAAGACGCCACCCATGAGGACTTTTCAGGAAACCTGCTGACAGATCCCAGTTACTTTCGGATCTTCTTCACTGCCCTCACCTCGGAGGGCAGCTTGGGCTACAACGACCAGACGATCGAAAATGGCAGTTTTTCTGCGAGCTTCACGCCTCTAACGCAGACCACCTATGAGCCCTCCCTTCTCAATGCCTCTGTTACACAAGGCGGCTATGTTTCGGTGTTGGCCGTGGATGCAAGCACGGGCCATGTGACCTACATTCGCGAACGCCGCGATGAGACAGGCAGCCGTTTTGCCGCGCCGCAGGATCTGGGCAAACCAGACAATGTGGCCAATTTGGGTGAAACCCTGCTGCTCAACGGGCTGAATGGTCGCCCGAATGTATTCTTGATCAGCGCAGATCCCACCGGTGAGATCTGGTGGAAGTACGAAAATCCCAATACCGTGGTTGAAGAGACCATCACCGTGGTGCCGCCGGGAACCGATACCCCAATCGAAGTGACAGTTCTCGTCGAAGTTCCGCCTGCGCAACCCTGGTCAGACTGGCAACAACTGCCGGGCGCGTTGAGCAGCCTCACCGCCACACAAAACGCGGATGGTCGCATTCTGCTTGCAGGGATCAACTCCGACGGCATCCCATACATGAACCTACAGTCCAGTGATCGGCCCTTTTTGCCAGAGGGCTGGGATGGCTGGGAGGAGATTTCCGACGGGCTAACCGGCTTTGAGCAATTGGTGTGCGGTCTCGACATGAATGCGCTGGTTCACATCTTTGCGCGGATCGGCGACAAGATCTACATGAAGGCCCAGCAACAGGTCAGCGCCAGCAGCTTTGGAGCCTGGGTTTTGTTTGGCACCTTCCCGTCTTCTGTACACTCAATGGCCCTGTCCAGCGCATGCAATGACGGGCTGTATCTTGTGGCTCAGTTGAGCACCGGAACGAACTGCCCGCTCTACGCCAAGTATCAAACCGGCCCCACCTCGGAAAACTGGTCCACATGGGATGTCATTGGCCATGTGGCGCAAGATTGCGATCTGGTTCTGCAGCCCAATGCAAACGCAATGCTGAGCCTGTTTTCATGCGACCCCAACGGTGACGCGGCCTATCTCAACCAGCAGACCCTTGATCATTGGGCGGCCGTCTGGACCGCTCTGGGGTCCGGCTATGCCACGATTGCAACCACGCAGGACATCACACCGAACCCCGAATGACGCTGCCCGAAGCCCCCCCGACATCCTTTGAGATCCGTCCCCCATCTGGGGCGGAGGCACCACTCGCCCGCCGCGCCGCTACTCTGGGCGCGCGCTATCGGTGGATCACGCCCAAGGATCAAGCGTTTCTGGTCGCGCTCTATCGATCGACGCGCGAGGTCGAACTTGATCGAACCCCTTGGCAGGAAACCGAGAAACAAGCCTTCATCACCATGCAGTTCATGGCCCAGCATGCGCATTACCAGGCACATTATCCTGATGCGCTATGGCTCGTGATTGAGCAGTACAACAAAGCCGTGGGGCGTCTTTATCTTGAGCGCTGGGAGCGCGAGCACCGCATCATCGACATCGCCCTTTTACCCCAGACGCGCGGCCAAGGGCTTGGGAGCGCAATTCTCGGCGACCTCCTCGAGGAGGCCACTCGTGCGCAAAAGTCCGTGAGCATCCACGTCGAAAAGGCCAATCCGGCCCAGACCCTCTATCGCCGGCTTGGTTTCATTACAAAAGAGGACAAAGGCGTTTACGACCTGATGCGCTGGGATCTTCCGGCAGATCAGGTAAATACGGCTTCGTACTGAATGCCTGCGTCCTTTTCGGCGACGGGTACAAGGAATACTTCCTGCTCGCCAAATTCCTCTTCAGAGAGGCTGTAAATGGCCTGCTCCAGAAACGGCGATTTGGGCCCTTGCCACAGCGTAGAGAACGCCCCACCCTCCCGCTCACCGGATCCCATCACCTTCACTTCGATCAGCGACAGGTACACGTCTTCAGGCTCGGATCGTACAGCGAAGGTCCGGTTCAGCAATGCTTCGAAATCCGCAGAGGTAAGCGTGCGCAGAGTGGACATGGGTTCTCCTGTGCAAATGCATCAATAAGGCGCCACGAATGCGCAACTTATACGAGGGTAAACCGATGCTCCCGCAACCGTAAAGTCTGTTTTGGCATCTGCCGAACAGTTCCGCACCCGCAGACACTCGGAATAGATACAGGCCTACAGTTTCCCGGATCACGACGGCCTGCTGGCACATGAGACCAATCGGGATCAGGCGCGATAGCCAGGCCAACATGCCCGCGCATAGCGATATCCGGCGATGCACGAACAGGCCGCTTCGCCTATGAGCGGCTTTGACATTTCAACGCATCTCCAACTAGACAAATTCGTAGTCGTCCGCCTCGCTAAACTCTTCGGCTGTGGCTTCTGCCTCTGGGTCCATATCGATGGAGAGCGCCGCCAAAAGGTCGGCCCCGTCTGTGCCGCTCTCGGCCTCATACGCGTCAAGCGCAGCATAGTAGGCGTCAAGCACCTCTTCAGTGCTTTGGAAACCGGCCTCGGGGGCGTCAAACCGGAACACCTCCTGCAGCGTGCCATTTTCATCCGTCTCGTAAAAGGCAACGCCCTCTAGCAGATCTACATCGCCCCAAACCGTGTCCGAGGCATAGTAAGAAAGGTAGTTTTCAAAGGTTGGCTCCGTGCCTTCAGGCAGAGCGGTCACACCATAGGGGTTAGGATCGGGTTCCTGATCAAGGATCCAAGTGCCGCTCAGCGGCTCGCCTGTTTCAGAGAACTCCCACCCGAAGAAAACCTTCTCATAAGTTGGCTCCACAGGATCTACGGGCTCTTCGGGATCATCGGAGACCGCCTTGATAGAGCCATCTTCCGTAGTGGTCGATGTGGCGCGGATGCCAAAAATGTCGACCTCATCAAGGGACTCGGCCCCCAATTCGACGGTCAGCGTATCGCCTTCATGAAGATAGGTTTCCTTTTCATCCCCCTCTGCCCCCAGACCAGGATCGCTCAACGCGACGGCATCGTCCCATTGGATCTTTTCACCCTCAAGGCTGGTTCCGTTGAGGTTGAGCGGCCCACTCAGGTTTTCGCTGGTGCCCGAAAATTCATCATCGCCATAATAGAGCGCGTTCACATCCATGCTGCCCTCGGTCAGAGTGATGTCAGCGAGGATTTTGCCATCTTCTTCGTAGAGCGAAACCGTGTAGGACAACCCTTCGACTTCGTAGGTAAATATTTTTGCATAATCAGGCACTTGGTTCTCCTTTTCGGGACGCGCGCGGCACTGGTCAGATCAGACTCTCCAGAGGAGAAGCTTCATGAATGTTGCCATTTCAAGGTACCAAAATTGACACAAAATTGCCTTGATTTGTTGGGAAACAATAGCACCCTATTGTTGACCCACCTCTTGGAATGTTGGGATCAACCAGTGGCGCTCCAGATGTCGCGCCCCATCGGTCGACCGCGCGCCCGGTACCTTGGGCATTCTTCTTATCTTGCGGACTTCACCCAGGGCCTTTCCTGAGTACGCGTGTCGCGAAGGGTGCGCCCGTAGAGACCTACAAAGGAGCGGCCAAGCGACGAAGCGGAAGAGAACCCGCAACGATGGGCAATTTGCTCAAGGCTCAGATGTGTTTCCTCCGAGAGATAGCGTGCATGCTGCAGCCGCAGTATTTTGTAATACTTACCGGGCGTCATACCCAATTCACGCTGAAACGCGCGTGCAAGCGTGCGCTCAGAGAGCGAGACTTGCTTGGCCAATTCAGCCGTACTGAGCGGTGACTCAATGCGCTCTGCCATCAGGTTCACCGCCTCGAGCACCTTTGGTGAGCCTCTCTGCTCCAACCGCGCAGCGCCCCGGTTCAGCTCCGACTGGCGCGAGGGATCATAGACAAACATCGTCGATGCCCCAAAGGCCGCGGCGGAGCCATAAAGCTCCTGAATGAGGCTAAGCATCATGTCGAGCGCCGTGCTGGCGCCACCACAGGTGAGGAACGCACCAGAGCGTACAAACCGGGCGGTGGATACTTCGGTCTTGGGGAAGGTCTCGCTGAACGCCTCCAACTCTTGCCAGTGGATCGTCGCGGCCTGGCCCTCCAAAACGCCCGCCGCCGCCAGCAGCCAGGCGGCCGTGTCCAGCGCCAGCACCCGCTCGGCCTGACGGGTGGCGGTCCTGAGTTTGGCCAAGAGCGTCGGCGTCACCTGATCCCGCACATGGTACCCCGCAACCAGCACCAGAGTGCGGTTGGTCTCACCCTCGTCAAAGCTTCCATCGGGGGTGATCTGCAATCCGCTGGAGCTGCGGACCGGCGCGCCGTCCAGCGTGGTGACGCGCCAACCGGAAACCTCTTGGCCTGAGTTCATCCGCACATCGCGCAGGGGTTCCATGGCGCTCGCCAGCACCATGTTGGAGAACCCCTCAAACAGCAGAAATTCAAAAATAGGCGGCGATTTTGGCGGCATCTGCGTAGTTTCTGTCCAAAACTGTATAAACGTTACGTCACTTGATGCGTTACGCAGTCTGCAAGTCAAGTCGTTTGGCCCAATCCGAACCGCTCGCAGGCACCCGCTCTCTAGACCCCGATGCCCCCATGACCACTGCGCCACCTCTCTGGCAGCCGGACCTTTCGGCCTGCCGTAAACCTCTGCTGTCCGATTTTTTGACACTGGCCGCAAAGACCAGTGACACAACGATACGGAGCTTTGCAGACCTACACGCCTGGTCGGCCACGGAGCCGCAGAAGTTCTGGCCGTTGGCGTGGGACTTTTGCAGGCTTGTGGGGGAAGCAGGCCCCGTCCCTCTGCTGCCGCATCAAGACCCGATGCAGGTGCGTTTCTTCCCCGAAGCCCGCCTCAACATCGTAGAGACCTTTCCAAAGAATGCGGATACGCGGGAGGCGATTGTCTTTATCGGCGAGGATGGCCGTCGCACGGTCTGGAGCCGCGCCGATCTGAAGCGAGAGGTGGAGATGCTGGCGGCCGCCCTGCGCGATGCCGGGATCGAAGCGGGCGATCACGTCGCGGGCATTGTGCCAAACATGCCGCAGGCAGTTGCCGCAATGCTGGCCACCGCCTCTCTCGGGGCGATCTGGTCCTCCTGCGCGCCGGAAGGCGGACCAGACGTGGTGGTCGACCGACTTGGCCAGATCGCGCCCAAGCTTCTGTTTGCAGCCGACGGGTATTTTTACGGCGGCAAACGGTTTGAAACCCGTGCCGCCATAGCCGAGATTGCCGATCGGCTGCCGTCGATCCAGCAAATCGTGGTCTGGCCTTATGCGTATGATGCAGCGGACTTGCCCGCATGCATGACGTCTTATGATGCCTTCAAACTACAGGACGCGCCGGAACTGGACTGTCGTCCCATGGCATTTGGCGATCCGCTTTATGTGATGTTTTCCTCGGGCACCACGGGCAAGCCCAAGTGCATCGAGCATTGCGGCGGCGGAACACTATTGCGGATGTTGGTGGAGCATAAGCTTCACTGCGATCTGAAGCCGAGCGACCGGATGTTCTATGACACCACATGCAACTGGATGATGTGGAACTGGCAGGTAGCAGCACTGGCCTCCGAGGCGGCGATTGTCCTGTTTGACGGCAACCCGATGTACCCAAACCGCGAGAGGCTGTTCGACATCGCTGAGGCCGAAGACGTCACCCATCTGGGCGTTTCGGCAAAATACATCGACACCTCGTTGAAGCGCCAACACAAGCCTGCCCAAAGCTACACTCTGGATTGTCTGCGAGTGGTACTGTCAACGGGCTCACCGCTCTCGCCGAAGGGCTTTGCCCATGTCTACACAGACTGGAAGGCGGATGTGCAGCTGGCGTCAATTTGTGGCGGCACCGATATTCTGGGCTGTTTCATTGGCGGCTGCCCGCTGCTGCCGGTGCATCAGGGTGAGATTCAGGCACCAATGCTGGGGTTGGACGTGGCAACCCTGAACAGGCAGGGCGAACCGGTTGAGGGCGAGGCAGGTGAACTTGTTTGCCGCAATGCCCATCCGTCGATGCCGACCCGGTTCCTGAACGACCCCGGCAATGCCCGCTACCGCGCCAGATACTTTGAGACGTTTCCCAATGTCTGGCGGCAGGGCGATTTCACGATCCGCACGAAACAAGGCGGCTATGTCGTGCTGGGTCGATCAGATGCGACCCTAAACCCCGGCGGCGTGCGGATCGGCACCGCCGAAATCTATCGGCAGCTCGACAAGATCGACGCAATCGCGGATGCGGTGGTCGTCGGCCAGAGCGTCGACAATGACGTGCGAGTAATCCTCTTTGTGGTGCTTGCCGAAGGTGTTGCGCTCGACGACGGGCTCAGCGCCCGGATCAAAACGGCAATCCGCAAGAATGCCTCGCCGCGCCATGTGCCCGCGAAGATCCTTTTCGTCGCTGACATCCCACGCACCAAGTCCGGCAAGACCGCAGAGCTGGCGGTGCGCGATGTGGTGAACAAACACCCTGTGCGCAACCTCTCCGGCCTCGCCAACCCTCAAGCGCTGGCGCTGTTTACCGACCACCCCGAATTGCAAGCTTAACCCTCGACGGAGCGAGACCATGCCCCTAAACATGAACCGAGACGTCTTTATCACTGCCGCCGTAACCGGCTCTGGCGGCACCCAGGACAAGTCCCCTCATGTGCCCCGCTCGCCCAAAGAGATCGCCGCCTCCGCTATCGAAGCAGCCCGAGCAGGCGCTGCGGTGGTCCACTGCCACGTGCGCGACCCGGAAACCGGCGCGCCCTCTCGTCGACTTGAGCTTTACCGCGAACTCACGGATCGCATCCGCGACTCCGAAGTGGACGTGGTGCTGAACCTGACCGCGGGCATGGGCGGCGACATCGTATTTGGATCCACCGAAGCACCGCTGCCGGTCAACGAGGCCGCAACAGACATGATCGGTGCCACCGAGCGGATGGCCCATATCGCCGAATGCCTGCCGGAAATCTGTACTCTTGATTGCGGCACCATGAACTTTGCCGAGGCGGATTACGTGATGACTAACACGCCCGGCATGTTGCGGGCGATGGGACAGATGATGACGGATCTGGGTGTCAAACCCGAGATCGAGGCCTTTGACACAGGACATCTGTGGTTTGCCAAGCAACTGGTCAAAGAAGGTATCCTGGAGCCAAACGCGCTGGTCCAGCTTTGTATGGGGGTGCCCTGGGGGGCACCGAATGACCTCAACACCTTTATGGCGATGGTCAACAATGTGCCGTCGGACTGGACCTGGTCGGCGTTTTCGCTGGGCCGGGATCAGATGCCCTTTGCCGCAGCGTCGGTTTTGGCAGGCGGCAATGTGCGCGTCGGCCTTGAGGACAACCTGTTCCTCGACAAAGGCGTGCTGGCCACCAATGCCCAGCTGGTCGAGCGCGCCGTCAGCGTGATCGAAGGCATGGGCGCCAAAATCGTCGGCCCCGATGCAGTCCGCGAAAAACTGGGCCTCACCAAACGTGCGCCGGTGGCGGCATGAGCCGCGCAAGGCCCCTGCCCCGCAAGGGTACGCAGTTTCCCCGAAAGGATAGATCATGAAAACAGCAGCAATCATCGGTGGTGGTGTAATCGGGGGCGGTTGGGCTGCGCGGTTCTTGCTCAATGGCTGGGATGTGCGCGTATTCGACCCCGACCCGGAGGCAGTGCGCAAAATCAACGAAGTGCTGGCCAATGCCCGTCGCTCGCTGCCCTCGCTCTATGACAAGGCACTACCGGCCGAAGGCGCGTTGACCTTCCACTCAGTAATGGCCGAGGCGGTGGCAGAGGCCGCGTGGATTCAGGAAAGCGTGCCGGAGCGGCTCGATCTCAAACACAAGATCCACGCACAGATCGAGGAACATGCGCCCAAGAGCGCGATCATCGGGTCCTCGACGTCCGGCTTCAAGCCCTCTGAACTCAACGCCAAAGGCGCGCGCGCCGTTGTGGCCCACCCCTTCAACCCGGTCTATCTTCTGCCGCTGGTCGAGCTGGTGGGCGATGCCGACAGCTGCGCACAGGCCTCGGATCTGCTGCGCGAGGTGGGGATGTACCCGCTGACCGTGCGCAAGGAAATCGACGCGCATATCGCCGACCGGCTGCTGGAAGCCGTCTGGCGTGAGGGCCTGTGGCTGATCAAGGACGGCATCTGCACCACCGAAGAGCTCGACGAGTCGATCCGAATGGGCTTTGGCCTCAGGTGGGCTCAGATGGGGCTTTTTGAAACCTACCGCATTGCGGGCGGCGAAGCAGGTATGAAGCATTTCATGGCGCAGTTCGGCCCAGCACTGGTATGGCCCTGGACCAAGCTGATGGATGTGCCGGAGTTCACCGAGGAGCTTGTCGATCTGATCGCGGGCCAGTCGGACGCTCAATCCGGCCATTTGTCTATCCGCGCGCTGGAACGTCTGCGCGACGACAACCTCGTTGGCATGATGCGCGCGCTGAAGAAATCCGGCAGCGGTGCGGGAGGTGTCATCAACACTCACGAGGCAACGCTTCCGGTGCCGGCCCCAGTTGAACTGCCAATCACCGTTAGCCGCCCGGTTCCGTAGAGCTGGACCGACTACAACGGGCACATGAACGAGGCACATTACACCGAAGCATCGGCGCAGGCGACCGACCGTTTCATGGAACTGATCGGCGCGGATGCGGACTATATCGCCGCAGGTCAAAGCTATTTCACCGTCGAGAACCACGTGCGCTTCCTCGATGAACTGCACGAGGGCGATGCGCTGACCGTGACCACTCAGGTGCTGCAGGGGACCGGCAAAAAGATGCACCTGTTCCACCGCCTGTTCGGCCCTGCGGGCAAGCTGGCGGCAACTGTGGAAACGCTGCTCCTGCACATGGACCTGAACGCGCGCGCCACCTCGCTGCCCTCGCCAGAAGTAGCGGACAAGCTGACATCCTATGCCGCCGCTCACGCGGGACTGCCGCTGCCGGAAGGCGCCGGGCGCCACGTCGGACAGCGCGGATAACTTGGGCCCCCGGCAGCTGCGCTGTCGGGCTTTCCCTTCGCGGGCCGGATATCCTCCCCGGTTCGGCCCGCTCTTTTTGAATACCAGCGGTCGGAGAACGCACGAACACCACACCGCCCGAACAACGGGCTGCCCGCGGCGGAGGACAACGAGGGCAATACCAACCAGATCAAAGGGAGGACTGAATGTCTGATAACAACTCCAAGAGCCACCTGGTGGCGAAGTCCGGCTTCTTTGCCGGTCTCCATCCGGGGATGGGCACTGCCGCAAAAGGAATGATCGCCTTTTTTGTCATCTTCACCGTGTTGAACGTGGACTTGGCAAGCGGGCTATACGCGTCCGTGCGCGCCTGGATCGAAGGCTGGTTCAGCTGGTATTACATTTCGCTGCTGATCGGCGTGATGTTCTTCTGCTTCTGGCTGATGGGGTCGCGATTTGGCAAGTTGCGGCTTGGAGAGGACGACTCGCGCCCCGAGTTTGGCAAGTTCAGCTGGTTTGCGATGCTGTTTTCGGCCGGGATCGGTGTCGGCATCCTGTTCTTTGGCGTGGCAGAGCCGATCTTCTACTTCGACAATTCCGGCGCCTTTGGGTATCCCAATAACCCACACGCCGATATGGCGGGCCATATGGACATGGACATGTTGCGCGCCCGGGACGCGATGCGGGTGGCGTTCTTCCACTGGGGTTTTCACGGTTGGGCGCTGTATGTGCTGGTCGGCTTGTGTCTCGCCTATTTCGGGTTTCGCAAACGGCTTCCTCTGACCATGCGCTCCACGCTCTATCCGATCCTAGGCGAGCGGATTTACGGCCCGTGGGGGCATCTTGTGGACTTGCTGGCGGTGTTTGGTTCGGTGTTTGGCATTGCAACCTCGCTGGGACTGGGCTCCACGCAGATCGCGACGGGATTGAACGTGCTGTTCGGATTGGAAGTAACCCTGACCCTGAAAATCGTGCTTATCGTGATCGTATCTGTCATCGCCACTGCCTCGACCGTATCAGGCGTTGCCCGCGGCATCCGCTTTATCTCGGAATGGAACATCTGGCTTTCGATCGCTCTGCTCTTGGGGTTCCTGGTTTTGGGACCAGCAAAATGGCTGATGGCGTTCTTCATCACCTCAGTCGGGGACTACCTGTGGCACTTCATCCCGATGGGATACTGGACCGCAACCGAAGAACCAAATGTCGCCTGGCAGGGCGGTTGGACCATCTTCTATTGGGGGTGGTGGATCGCCTGGGCACCGCTGGTGGGCATGTTTATCGCGCGGATTTCCTATGGCCGCACCATCCGTGAGTTCATGGTTGGGGTGCTCTGCGTGCCGACCATTGCCGTCTTCTTCTGGCTCTGCATCTTCGGCGGCACCGCGATCTGGCAAGAGATGCACATGGCCGGTGGACCAGCGGCTGAAGGCGGCGCAGGCATCATTGCGACCGTCCGCAATTGGGAGTTGCCTGGAGCGCTTTACGGCACCATTGCCAACATCGGCGAGACGTCCTGGATGGGTGACATGAGCTGGACCGCCTGGCCGATGTCGCTGCTGGCCAACCTCTCCATGTTTGAGCGTGGCGCGAAGGATCTTGTGGTCTTTATGGACGATCTGGAGAGTGTGGTTGGGTCGGGCCGCAAGCTCACGGCAAACGAGCTTCGCAAACGCATTCAGTGATCCTCCATGGGCCTTTTCGAGATCTTTCTGAGTGACCGTCGCATGCCCGTCCAAGCTCGATGATCTCCCTCCCATAGAAAGGTGGCGTGCATGTCGCCAAAACGATTGCCGATCAAACTCAAGGTCGCCCTGGTCATCTTCATCGTTTCAGGGGCGGCTTTCAGCGCCTTCTTCTTTCTAAACTACCGTGACACCGTCTCCCGGATCCACACTCACACAGAGCAACTGCTGGAGAGGGATCACAAAACGCATGCGAGATACATCCAGGACACTCTGACCACGATGCGTCAGGACGCCGAAACCCTTATCGGGTTCCCCCCCATTTCTGGGATTCTGCGCACGCGCCAATCCGATGAACTCACCGATCCCTTGGACGGGTCGTCCCTGCAGGATTGGCTTGTGCGTCTAGAGACATTGTTCAAAAGCGTGCTGACCAATCGGAGCGGCTATAGCCAGATCCGGCTTCTTTTGCCGGAGAACAATTGGTCCGAAATCGTTCGGGTGAACTTTGTTGCGGGTGAGGTCAGTCATGTTGACCCCACGGATTTGCAGCAGAAAGGTGATGAGCCCTACATCAGGCTGCTGCAAGCTGTTGAAACCGATGACTCGCTATTTTCAAACGTGACGCGCAACCGAGAAAAAGGGAGTGTCGTCGGCCCCCCGACACTGCGCTCCATCAAGAGATTGGTGAATGACGACGGGGCCGTGATCGGCGCGGTGGTCATCAACGCGGTTCTTTCCGAACTTCTGTCCGTGCCGGAATACGAAGGAGAGCTGGGGCGGACCTACTACGTTATCCAAAACCATGTCGAACCCGCCTTCCCGCTTGCGACCGACGATCAGAGCTTTGTGCTCTCTCCCGAAGAAACCCCACGGGTTCTCGACTTCAAGGTGGTTGCGCAACAATCTGTAGGTCAGCTGATCGATCTGGGCAGTGATGAAAACCTCTACCTCAGCTCCGTCCCTATTTCCGACGCCCATGTGCCATTCGATTTCTTCATCGCCACCGACATTGATGCCGGGGCTCTCTTTCAACAGGCTCGGCACGAACTCTGGAGAAACTTCGCCCATGCCCTTGTGCTGACCCTTCTTGCCTCGGGGCTTGGATATGTCTTTGCAGCACGATTGCTGTCACCGCTCGAACACCTCATCGACGAGATCAAGAAAAGCGCGGGCCTGCGCGGCGATCAGGCCGGCTCCCTGTCGAAGGGCGGCGACGAAGTCACACTCATTGCCAATAACTTCAAACAGTTGACCAGCGATCTGGTGCGTGAAACACAGCGTTTGGATATGGTCCTGACCAATGTGGCCGAAGGCATCGTGACCCTGTTGCCAGACGGCACCATCGAAGACGCAAATCCTGCCTCCTGCAGGATCTTGGATGAAGACAGCGTGCATCTCACCGGGCGAAATCTCTTTGAAATGCTGGGTTTTGATGAGGAGCACGGAAAGGAAATCCTCTGCGAAACCATTTCCGCTCGCGGGGATCAGCCTCCACAACAGCGCGAAATCTCTCTCAAGAAACAAGCGGGCGAACCCATCGTCATCAATCTCGTGATGCGGCATACGTCCTATGCTGAGGGAAGCCGCTTTGTGGCCCTTAT
The DNA here is from genome assembly GCF_000014065.1 of Ruegeria sp. TM1040. Classification (NCBI taxonomy): domain Bacteria; kingdom Pseudomonadati; phylum Pseudomonadota; class Alphaproteobacteria; order Rhodobacterales; family Roseobacteraceae; genus Ruegeria; species Ruegeria sp. TM1040. Next base: position 306,238 of record NC_008043.1, read on the forward strand.
CCGCGATGTGACGGAGCGCGCGGCGGCAACCGCTAGGTCCGAAGCGCTGATTGCCGCCCTCAGGCGCTCCAATGCCGAACTCGATCAATTTGCCTATATAGCGTCTCACGATCTCAAGGCGCCATTGCGGGTGATCGAGAATGCCGTTTCCTGGCTCGAAGAAGATCTGCGCCCCCATCTGACCGACGACACTCGAGAGAGCATGGATCTGCTGCGTAACCGTGCCCGCCGCATGGAAGCCCTGCTCAGTGATCTGCTGAAACACTCGCGGATCGGGCGGGTTGCGGATTCGGTTGAAAAGGTGACAGGGGTCCAATTGTCAGAGAGCATCCTGGAACTCCTCGACGTCCCTGAAAATATCCGGATCGTGTTTTCGGACGACTTCTACCATTTGACTGTCCAGAAAATGCCCCTGGAAACGGTCCTCGTGAATCTGATCGGCAACAGTATTAAGCACCACGATCGAGGTTCGGGCTATGTATCGATCGATGTCAAACATAGCGACGGATTCATGCGCTTTCGCGTCGAAGATGATGGCCCCGGGATCGAACCCGCCTATCACGACCGGATTTTCGACATCTTCAGAACATTGCGCTCTCGCGACCAGCTAGAAAGCAGCGGAATGGGATTGGCGATTGTGAAGAAACATATCGAAGTGGTTGGAGGCAAAATCGATGTTCTCTCCGACGGCGAGCGTGGAACAGTGTTTGAATTCTCTTGGCCAGACGAAATCGTTCAGGAGGAGGACAAAGCAGCATGACGTCATTCCTATGCTCTTTCCCTTCTTCAAAAGAGGCGGAGACCCCACCAGTTTGCAACCTCGATATTGGGCCTCACCTGGGCACAAACACACCTCGCCTTTTCCTCATGGAGTTCACCGCCGCCGATGTTAGGAGTTTGAAATATGGATGAGAAGAAAATGTTGATCGTCGATGATGATGCGGGTGACCGCAAAATGATGCGACGCCATCTGTCCAAGCTCTATCCGACAAATTCCATACTCGAAGCCGAAAGCGGCGAAACAGCGCGTTCATTTGTCGATGAAGAAGTCGAAGTCATCTTTCTGGATTATCAACTGCCCGACATATCCGGTATCGACTTGATGTCCAGCTTCTTTCGCCGTTGGCCGCATTGCGTGATTTTTATCATGACCGGTCAGGGGGATGAAGAGATTGCAAAAAGCGCCATCCTGAGTGGTGCCGCTGACTATATTTCAAAATCAGCAATCACTCCTGGGGCGCTGCAAAGAATGATCGCAAATGGCCTTCAGGTGGCCCGGATGAAATGGCGTATCGAGGAACACCAGAAAGAACTCCAGCAGTTTTCGGATGTGCTCGTCCATGACCTGCGCGCGCCTATTCGGGCGATCAAATTCCTCAGCGATCAGATCCTTGAGGATTTTGCAGCCGGGGATATGGATGAAGTCACAAGAGAATTCGATTTGATGAAGAAGTCGGTCTCCAAGATGTCCGATTTGATCGAACGGCTTGCAAGTCACATCAACCCTCACAGCGAAGGCGCGCCGGAGATGATTGCGGCCGAGAGCCTTGTGGAGTCCGCTTGTCTGGCGATCTCGCAAGACATCGCCAATAGCGACGCGATCATTTCTACTGAGCACAATGACATAAGCGTTTCCTGCTTCCCTCCAGATATTTCTCAATTGCTTCAAAATCTTATCAGCAATTCGATAAAGTATCGCAGTAAGGAGCAGCCCCAAATCGACATCTCTGTCAAACAGCTTAGTTCTGGCGTTCAGTTTGCGATTCAAGACAATGGGATCGGCGTGCCAGAAGAGTATCGCAAACGCATTTTTGAACCCTTCAAGAGGCTTCAAAGAAGCAGCGATCTGCCGGGAAGCGGGCTTGGCCTTGCGACCTGCGCAAAGATTGCAAAACGCCACGATGGTGAGATCTGGTGCGATCCAAATGTGAGTTCCGGCACCCTTATTCGATTTTCCTTGAAGCTACCGCCCCCAATGACCCTTCCGGATCAAGAAGATGACGAGGAAGAGACGGTTGTTCCAGCTGCATTTCGGGATACCCAAGCCCGGGCCCGTCACTGACGCGCACCCATCGATGTGATGATAGCGCGCCCAGCGTAGGCGCGTTCGAGACAGATCTAGTCGCCAGAACTATTGGGTGGTCCCGTCTGAGCGACTTGCGATGCCTTATCCCGCATCGACCTGTGGACACCGTCTTGCTCGAAGGCGCGAGACGCCCGGTGGAACAGACGTCCCCCTTAGGCCCAACGCCACGATGCATTCCAGCCACGCGATCCTCGCCATGGCGGATTGAACGTTCTCGAAGCACGAATAAGAGGGCAACGCTGCGCCTCTTTGGGGGCGCCGTCAGTCGACCGGATAGGCCGCTGTCACGATGATCTCCACCTTGAGCTCTGCCCGGGCGAGCTTTGCCTCGCCGCAGGCCCGCGCAGGGGCGTGGCCCTCGGGCACCCAGGCATCCCAGACCTCGTTCATCTCGGCAAAATCCGCCATATCCGCCAGCCAGACAATGGCCTGAAGCATCTGTTCACGCGAGGACCCCGCATCTCGCAACAAGGCGTCTACCCGGCTTAGGTCATGTTGACAAATGGCGCACCCAAAGGCGAATTGACGTGATATCGATGAAGCCGAGATAGTCGGAGGTTTGCCCCGCTGTGATCTCGGTCCTCATGGGCAGCCCTGCTGCATTGACGAGGAGATGGATCTTGGTCGAGAAGCCGCCACGCGAACGGCCAAAACCCTGTCGCGGAATCCCCCTTTTGCGCCCGCTGCCTGATGATGGGCGCGAACCACGGTGCTGTCGATCATTTGCAGTGCGTGCGGGACCACGCCGCTTTCGTTCAGGGCGTCCATGATCCGCTCCCAGAGCCCCGCCAGCGTCCAACGCCGGAACTGGCGGTAGACGCTTGACCACTTGCCGAACTCTTCCGGCAGATCGCGCCAGGGAGAGCCTGTGCGCGCGATCTAGAAAACCCCATCAAGAACAAGGCGGTGGTTGGAAGGTTTCCGCCCGTTCGGGGCGCGGACTGTCCGGATGAAACGCCCAAAGAACGCCCATTCCTCGTCCGACATCAGGTCTCGTGCCAAGTTGGTCTCCATCGCAGATACCAGCTTGAATCACGATCAGCGCGCCTTGTGAATCCCTTTTGTCAACACGTCCTAGCGGTTAAGCCTAAACCTGTGAACTCAGTTTTCAAAATTGAATGACCGCAACACGGAGGTGGGACTGATGGCCCGCCGCTTCTGTTTTGTGGGCCAGCGGGATTTGAACAAGCCAAACGCCCCTGGCCGTCAGGGAGAGGGTGCTGCCTTCCCCCTCGGGCAATCCGATTAGACCGGGCCGTGTCCTCGGCTACGCCTGCGGGCCGCACCAACCCGGTCGAATAGCATTGCCTCGCCCCCTCCCGCGTTCGCCGACCTTTGGACACATGGGGCAGATCAGCAGGAACCGGCGGGCTCAAAGACCGAACCTGCAAATCAGCCCTGATTTTCCAAAAGGAAGGTCAGATCAACGCAACAAGCCACACGGCAATAACATCGGACTGGGTCGGTTTATGACGCCTAGGTCAATTTCGTCTGACGTTCAACAGGGGGGAAGTGGCGGACCGAGGAGGATTCGAACCCCCGACCCCTTGATTCGTAGTCAAGTACTCTATCCAGCTGAGCTATCGGTCCACTGTGGCGCGGTGTATCGCTGCCATCGGGTGGGTGCAAGCACAAAATGACCTGCAAACGCCTATTCTGGAAAACTCCAAATTCGGCGCTCTGGTGAAAGGGGCGCCGCGCGGCTTCGACGTCCGCGCTTGCGCCCCTAACGATCCTGACCTCACCCCTCGCGATACAGAAGAGAATGCCCATTGTGAAAGAGGTGTACCTTCTTCGGATCCGCGTAGAGTCGCACTTGGCTTCCACGCAAACCTTTGTGAATACCAGACAATTTTGCAACAGGCGCATCTTGCCCGGCTTGCGCCTTGAAATAGAGCACCGTCACTTCACCAAGTGCTTCGACGATGTCGACCGTAGCGTCGATCATCGCGCCGCCCTCCCCCTCCTCAAAGAGATCCTCTGGTCGCACGCCCACATTGACCTTGAGCCCCATGTCGCTCGTGCGGGTGGGCACGGTGGAGGCGACCTCTTCACCATTCTCCAGGCGAATGCGGGTCAGATCGCCCGTTGCGATGACCTCGCCCGGCAGCAGGTTCATCGCCGGAGAACCAATAAACTGGGCGACAAATTCGTTTTCGGGCCGCTCGTAGAGTTCGAGCGGCGTGCCCACCTGCGCGATCCCCTTATTGGCGAGCACAACGATGCGTGAAGCGAGCGTCATCGCCTCCACCTGGTCGTGGGTCACATAGATCATGGTGCTGTCCGGCATCGCTTCCTTGAGCTGCGCAATCTCGATCCGCGTCGCCACCCGCAGGGCCGCGTCCAGATTGGAGAGAGGCTCATCAAAGAGATAGACCTTTGGATCGCGCACAATCGCCCGACCGATTGCCACCCGCTGCCGCTGCCCACCTGAAAGCGCCTTGGGCAGACGGTCGAGATAGTCCTCAAGCTGCAGGATCTTGGCTGCTCGTGTGATCGCCTCCTCAATCTCGCTTGCGCTTTTACCTGCGATCTTGAGCGCAAAGCCCATGTTGTCGCGCACCGTCATATGTGGATAGAGCGCGTAGCTCTGGAACACCATGGCGATGCCCCGCTGGGCGGGCGGGATGTCATTCATCACCGCGCCGTCGATTTCCAATGTCCCACCGGTTATGCGTTCCAGCCCCGCGATCATGCGCAGGAGCGTGGACTTGCCGCATCCCGACGGACCCACAAAGACAATCAACTCCCCCTGCTTGATGTCGAGATTGATGTCTCTCAGGACATTCACCGCGCCAGCGTAGGTTTTCTCTACCCCGGTCAGTTTCAAATTCGCCATGGTCTCCTCCCAGAGAGTGTTATACGCGCCGTACGAGGCAGGCTTGCCAAGGGCCAAGTTTCACCAGATCACCATTGATTTCGGCAGTGCCGATGTCAGCACCAAGCTGCTCCCACGTTCCCGCGGGCAAGCTGACCTCTGCCGCCGCCTCGCCAAGATTGAAGGCACAGAAGATGTCCTCGGACTCGGCGCTGCGCAGAAAATGAACGACAGACCCGCTTGCCACGACCTTGTCGTGGGTTCCGTGCGACAGTGCCGCGTGGGCGCGTCGCAGGGCAATCACGCGGCGGTAGTGGTGCAGCAACGCATCGGGGTTTGCTTCTTGCTCTGCTACGGACAGCGCCGCATGCTCGAGGCTGACCGGCAGCCAAGGACGCGCCTCGGAGAAGCCGCCATGCGTATTGTCGCTGCGCCAGACCATCGGAGTGCGGCATCCATCGCGTCCTTTGAATTCAGGCCAGAACTCAATCCCATAGGGATCTTGCAGATCTTCAAAGGAAATATCGGCCTCTGGCAGCCCCAGTTCTTCGCCCTGATAGATGCAGACAGAGCCGCGGAGGCACATGATCAAAGTCGCATGGAGGCGCAGCGCAGCGTCCGACAACCCCCATCGGCTGACGTGCCGCTGAACATCATGGTTGGAGAAGGCCCAACAGGCCCAACCATCGGCTGCTACCTCATCTGTGCGCTCAAAAACCTCAGCCACGCGCGCGGCGGTTAGCGGATCTTTGGCCAGGAACTCGAAGGCATAGCACATGTGGACACCGGTGTTGCCGGCCGTGTACTGTCCCAATAGTTCCAGCCCGCGCTGCGCATCGCCGACTTCGCCAACCGCGGTCTTGGCCGGGTATTCGTCCAAAAGCGCACGGAACCGCGCGAGAAAATCGAGGTTTTCCGGCTGGTTCTTGGAGTAGAGGTGTTCCTGATGGTTATAGGGGTTCACCGAAGGGGCGATATTGGCATTGCGCTGATCCTTGGGAAGCGCTGGGTTCGACCGCAACTCCTTGTCGTGGATGTAGAAATTGATGGTGTCCAAGCGGAACCCATCGACTCCCCGCTCGAGCCAGAAGCGGGTCACATCCAAAAGCGCATTCTGCACGTCCGGACAATGGAAATTTAGGTCAGGCTGCGAGACCAGAAAATTGTGCAGATAATATTGCTCGCGGCGCGCGTCCCAATGCCAGGCGGAACCGCCAAAGATCGACAGCCAGTTGTTCGGCGGCGTGCCGTCTTCTTGGGGATCGGCCCAGACGTACCAGTCGGCCTTTGGGTTGTCGCGGCTCTGACGGCTCTCGGCGAACCAAGGGTGCTGATCCGAACTATGCGACAGCACCAGATCGATCATCACCCGCAGGCCGAGATCATGCGCCCGCGCCACCAGCGCGTCAAAATCTGCGAGGTTGCCAAACATCGGATCAACATCGCAGTAGTCGCTGACATCGTAGCCATAGTCTTTCATCGGTGACGTGAAAAAGGGCGAAATCCAGATGGCATCCACCCCAAGAGAGGCGATGTGGTCCAGACGTGACGTGATACCCTGCAGATCCCCGATGCCGTCGCCATTGCTGTCTTGGTAGCTGCGCGGATAAATCTGGTAGATCACCGCACCGCGCCACCAATCCGGGTCATTGGACAGCACCGAAGCAGGGTTGATTGTGGTCTGAGCGTTCATGTCTTGAGGTCCGTCGTCAGGAGGTAAGTGTGAAGTTTGGGGTCGCTATTTGACCGACCCGGCCAGTAGCCCGCGCACGAGGTACTTCTGCATGGCAAAGAAAACGGCAAGCGGCACGGCGATGGAAACAAAAGCCGAGGTGGCGAGGATTTCCCAATTGCCGCCGCGGGTGCCAAGAAGCTCGACGATCTGCTTGGTCATCACCGTTGTTTCGCCAGTCGCGTCAATCAGGAATACCATGGCCACCAGAAGGTCGTTCCAGGTCCAGAGGAATTGAAAAATCGCAAAGGAGGCGAGCGCCGGGAAAGAAAGCGGCAAAATGATCCGGGTGAAGATCTGAAAGTCGGTCGCCCCATCCACCCGCGCGTTCTCGATGATGTCGCGCGGTATGCCGACCATGTAGTTGCGCAAGAGATAGATCGCGAGAGGCAAGCCAAAGCCGGTATGCGCCATCCAGACTCCGAGGTAGCCTTTGCCGATGCCGATCTCGTTGTGAAACTTCAAGAGCGGGATCAACGCCAGCTGCAAGGGCACCACCAAAAGGCCCACGATGGCCGCAATCAGCAGCGCGCGGCCCGGGAATTCCATCCACGCCAGCGCATAGGCTGCAAAAGCCGCCACAAGGATCGGAATAATCGTCGCCGGGATCGTCACGGTGAGCGTATTGAAAAAGGCCCGCGCCATGTTGTCGGTAGACCCACCTGAAATCAGGATCGTCTCATAGTTCTCAACTGTGAACTCTGGGGGCACAACAGCAGTCACAAAGACCCGCGCGCCCCGGCGTCCTTCCATTTCGGTGGAGGAGGTCATCCGGTAGCTTCCATCTGCCTCGACGGTCAGCTCTTCACCGCCGCGTAGGGTCGCGGTCTCTCCCGCGCTGTAGGCGTCAATCTCGCGGGCATTGGTGCCCCAGACAGAGATTTCGGCCGAAGTTTCGCCCTCAAAGAGATTACCTTCGATCACCCAGAGGTCACCCACCTGCACCTGTGTTTCTGGCGCAGCTGTGCGCAGCGTCTGGTTCTGCTCGGTGGGAAACAAAGCCTTCCACCAACCGGATGTGGCGATCTGATCACCGGTGCGGAACGACGACACCAGCAGCCCCAGCGTCGGAAACAGCCAGAGGCCAACCAACACGATGACAGAGATGCGAAGCGCCCACATCAGGCCAGGCTTTTGTCCTGCGATTGCATTCATAACCCCATCCCCCTCAGCGCATTTCGCGACGTGCGTTGTAGACGTTCCAAACCAGGATCGGCATCACCAGAAGCATGATCACCATGGCCGAAGCCGATCCCACGCCCCAGTCATTCGCCCGGAACAGCTTGTCATACATATAATTGGCGAGAACCTGCGTCTCCCACTGGCCATTGGTCAGCGCAAACACGATGTCAAAGACCTTGAGCACCACGATTGTAATCGTAGTCCAGACCACGACGATGGTGCCCATGATCTGCGGCACTTTGATCTTGAAGAAGATCTGAAAGGGTCCGGCACCATCCACGATGGCGGCCTCGACGGTTTCTTCGGGGATACCGCGCAGGGCTGCCGACAGGATCACCATGGCAAAGCCGGTCTGAATCCAAACCAGAACCATCATCAAGAAGAAGTTGTTCCAGAACGGGATCGTCAACCATTGCTGGGGTTCAACGCCACCGAGCCAGATATAGATCGCATTGAGAATGCCGATTTGCTCGGTGCCCGGCGGGCGGGCGTCATAAACGAGCTTCCAGATCACCGCAGCGCCCACAAAGGAGATCGCCATTGGCATAAAAATCAATGACTTAGCGATATTTCCCCAAGCCAACCGATCGGTGAGCTGCGCTGCCAGCAAACCAAAGGCGGTAGAGGCCGCAGGCACCACCAGAAGCCAGAGGAAGTTGTTCTGCAGCGCCTCCCAGAACTTTGCCTCTGCGAGCATCTGCTTGTAGTTGTCGAGCCCGACAAACTCCGAGCCACCACCGGGCACCCGCTCGGTGAGGGACAAACGGATTGTCTCAAACACCGGATAAGCGAGGTAGAGCCCCAGGGCGAGAAGCGCAGGCAGCAAAAAGAGCCATGGGCGCACCATGTTGGCGCGGCGGATATTCTTGGCAATGTCCTTGCCTCGGGCGGGGAAAACAAAGGTGTCGAGGATGATATTCGAGAGGTAGAAATAGCCGACACAGCCCCCGACGCCGAAAGCGATGGTCAGCAGCCCTTGAATGGCTGGATGCATGACTGGCTCCTGAAGAAAACATGGGTGCCGGGGCCACAGAGCGCCCGTTTGGGCGTGGTGAGTGGTGAAACGCTATTGCTGCGTGGCCACCGGCAAGGGGCAGGGCCGGCCGGAGGGACGGCCCTGCAGGAGAGGCGCTCTTGGTTACTTGAGCGCATCCCAGGAGGACTGGATCTCGGTTGCAACCTCTTCGGCAGGTTTGCCACCTGCGTAATCCACCATGCCGGTCCAGAACGACCCGGCGCCCACGCCACCCGGCATCAGATCGGATGCATCAAAGCGGAAGGTATCTGCAGAGAGAAGAATCTCGCCCATCTTCTTCAGCGTGTCGGTGGCATAGAGGTCGGTGTTGACGCTCTTCAGCGGGGTCAGGAACCCTTGCTGCGCCATCCAGACTTCATGAGCGATCGGCGCCTTCAGGAACTCCATCAGCGCCTGAGCACCGGGGCTGTCATTGGTGATCGACCAGATGGTGCCCGCGCCCAGTACCGGATTGCCAAGTTCTTTGCCTTCGTAGGCAGGGAAGTAGAAGAAATCAGCATCCAGACCCATTTCGGTGCCTTCTGGGAAGAAGGCCGGAATGAAGGACGCCTGACGGTGCATCATGCACTGCGGCGGGCTGGCAAAGAGACCTTTGGGGCTATCGCGGAAGTCGGTAGACGCCACGGCACCAGCACCACCAGAAACGAAGTCATCGTTCTTGGCGAACCAACCGAATTCCTCAATCGCACCGATGACGGCAGGATCATCGAACTTCAGCTCATTGGAGACCCATTTGTCGTAGACTGCGGGTTCCTGCGTGCGCAGCATCATGTCCTCGACCCAGTCGGTCGCAGGCCAGCCAGTCGCGCCACCGGATCCCAGGCCGATGCACCATGGAGTGTTGCCATCGGCCACCATCTGCTCGGTCAGCGCCTTCAGCTCTTCCATGGACTGCGGAGTTTCATATCCGAAATCCTCAAAGTTTTCCGGGTTATACCAAACCAGAGACTTCACATCGACCTTGTAGAACAGACCAAAGAGCCCGTCATTGCCATCTGCGCCCGGATAGGTTCCGAGATCCACCCAGGACTGACCCGCGGCGTAGTTGTCGCGCACCCAGTCGGCGGTTTCTTCACCAAGCGGCGTGATGAAGCCTCGCTTGGCCATATCAGACACCAGACCGGGCTGCGGGAAAACAGCAACATTGGGGGCAGAGCCTGCCTCGGCATCGACCACGATCTGCTGCTCAAAGCTGTCGGAGCCTGCATAGCGCACATCCGCACCGGTCGCGGCTGCGAAGTAGGCCAGTACGTTTTCAACAACCTCTTGGTCAGGCCCGAGCCATGGACCAAACACGGTGACCTGCTCACCGTTCAGGTCGATCTTCTCCAGCTCTGCGTAGCTGTCCCAGTTGAAGGCGCCTTCGCCGACCGGAAAAATCAGATCCTGGGCGCTCGCCGTTCCTGCCATCAACGCGGTGATCGCTGCGGCTGACATCAATACTCGTTTCATTGGGTCTCCTCCCTTTACTCTCCGCATCCACCATAGAGCCGCATCAGTCTTGATGCCTTCGCTCGGCGGCGCGTCCTCAAGCGATTCAAAGCGCTTTGATTGATTTCAAAATTTCGGATTCGGGCCCAAGTGTCAACAATTCTCTGCTCGGATTATTAGTTTACACTTGAACTAGCGATGTTGCCTTTGACATAACTTGAATAGAGCTTCGGGTTCGGAGACCGACTTCTCGCAGACTTTTTAAAGCGCTTTGGAGGCCCAGCCCCATGAACCTCAAAGAACTTTCGGCAGTCCTTGGTCTGTCACAAACCACCGTGAGCCGAGCGCTAAACGGCTATCCCGAAGTCAGCGAGGCTACGCGCAAGCGCGTGATGCAGGCCGCCCAAGATCACAATTATCGCCCCAACACCCGTGCCAAGGCATTGGCGACGGGGCGCGCGATGGCAATCGGTCATGTGATTCCGCTCTCGACCCAGCACGAGATGATGAACCCGATTTTCAGCGACTTCATTGCGGGCGCCGGAGAGAGCTACAGCCAAGCAGGCTACGACATGGTGCTCTCACTGGTCGCCGACGAAGATCAGTCCCGCGCCTATCACGAAATGGCCGCCAAGCGGAACGTGGATGGCATCGTGTTGCACGCACCAAAGATGCGCGACTCTCGGATTACGATGCTGCAAGAGATCGGCCTGCCCTTTGCAGTGCATGGGCGCGCCACCGATATTTCCAGACCTTACAGCTGGCTCGACGTGAACAATACCAGCGCGTTTCGGCGCGCAACCGACTTTCTGCTGGATCTGGGCCACCGCCGGATCTGCCTTGTGAACGGTCAAGAGAGCATGGATTTCGCGCACCGCCGCCGCCAGGGCTATGAGGCGGCGCTGCAGGCACGCGGAATCCCAGTTGATCCCGCCCTGATGACGGCAGGAGAGATGACCGAAGTCTATGGCTACGACACCGTGCAACGCACGCAGGCACTGGAAGATCCGCCCACCGCCTATCTGGTGTCCTCGATCATCGCCGCCTTTGGTGTGCGCCGCGCAATCGAAGAATCCGGGCTCAAAATGGGGCGCGACATTTCGGTTATCACCCATGACGACGACCTGTCTTATCTGCGAAACGGGGCCGATGTGCCGGTCTTTACCGCCACTCGTTCCTCGGTGCGCGATGCCGGGCGCAGGTTGGCCAAACTCCTGATTTCACAGATCGAAGACCCGGGCGATGCGCCCTTGACTGAGCTTTTGGAAGCCGAACTCACTGTCGGTCGCTCAACAGGCCCCGCCCCCAACAGGACATCAAAGACATGACGGATTTCACTTTTACACGCCGCGACTTTCCAGGGGATTTCCTGTTCGGCTGCGCGACGTCTTCCTATCAGATTGAAGGCCATCAATATGGCGGCGCAGGGCCGACCCATTGGGATAGTTTTGCCGCAACACCCGGCAATGTGGTGCGTTCTGAGGATGGCGCACGCGCCTGTGACCACTACCACCGCTTTGAGGAGGACCTCGATCTCGCCGCTGCAGCGGGGTTTGAGTGCTATCGGTTCTCGACCAGTTGGGCACGCGTGCTGCCCGAGGGGCGTGGCACGCCCAATGCCGAGGGGCTCGATTTCTACGACCGGCTGACCGACGCGATGCTCGAACGCGGCCTGAAGCCCTGCGCGACGCTCTACCACTGGGAGCTGCCGCAGCCACTGGCCGACATGGGCGGCTGGCGCAATCGAGATGTAAGCAACTGGTTTGCCGAATTCACCGAAGTCATCATGTCCCGGATCGGCGATCGGATGTATTCCGTGGCACCCATCAACGAACCCTGGTGCGTTGGGTGGCTTTCGCATTTTCTGGGCCATCACGCGCCCGGTCTGCGCGACATCCGCGCCACCGCACGGGCCATGCACCATGTCCTGTTGTCCCATGGCCGCGCCATCGAAGTGATGCGGGGCCTTGGAATGAACAACCTTGGTGCGGTGTTCAATTTTGAATGGGCGGAGCCGCTGGATCAGAGTGCCCAAGCTCAGGCCGCGGCAGAAACCTATGATGCGATCTACAACCGCTTTTTCCTCGGCGGGGTCTTTAAAGGCGCTTATCCCGAAGCAGCCTTGCGCGGGCTCGAACCCCATTTGCCGCAGGGCTGGCAGGACGATTTCGCCACCATCACCCAAAAGGTCGATTGGTGCGGTTTGAACTATTACACTCGCAAGGTGATCGGTCCAGACAATGGCCCCTGGCCCCATTACGCAGAGCTGGTGGGCGAACTGCCCACGACCCAGATGGGGTGGGAGATTTATCCAGATGGGCTTTACAAGTTTCTGAAGCGCACAGCCGAAGACTACACCGGAGGTCTGCCGCTCATCGTGACCGAGAACGGCATGGCAAACCCGGATGTGCTTCTGGAGGGCGAGGTGCCGGACGCAGCCCGCATCGCCTACGTTGAGGCACACCTTGCGCGGGTACGCCAAGCGATTGCAGAGGGCGTCCCGGTGAAGGGTTACTTTCTGTGGTCACTTCTCGACAATTACGAATGGGCGCTCGGGTACGAGAAACGCTTTGGTCTGGTGCATGTCGACTTTGAGACGCTGAAGCGCACGCCGAAGGCCTCTTATCGTGCCTTGCAACGTGCGCTTACCGCATCCTGAACTCAAAGAAGCGCCGCACTTCTTTTTCTGAGAGGTGCGGCGCAGGCCATTTAGGCCACGGCCTCGACCGGAGTTGGGGTAAGATCGCGGTACAGATTGGCCATCCGCACTGCCGCCTGTGCAGCCTCGCGGCCCTTCTTCACAAAATGCGCGTGATAGAAGGTCTGGTGTTCCTCGCTCGGCTGGAAATGATGCGGCGTGAGAGATACCGACAGCACCGGCACGCCTGTCTTGAGGCCGGCCTCCATCAACCCGGACACCACCGCCTGTGCCACGAAATCATGGCGGTAGATCCCGCCATCCACGACCAGAGCGGCCGCGGCGATCGCGTCATACTCACCCGTGGCCGCAAGTTTCTGAGCCAGCAGCGGCATCTCGAACGCGCCGGGCACGTCGAAGACGTCGACGGCGGCGTCAAGCCCAAAATCGGCGAGTTGGTCTTGGAACCCGATCAATGCCTGATCCACGATATCGGCATGCCACTGCGCCTTGATGAAGGCGAATTTTGGGGATTTTGTCATAGCTCTTGATCCTTTCAACATGACAGAATCCCAGAGCGCAAAAGACCACCTGCACCCATCGGTACACGCAGTACATTCTCTCCCATCCGGACTATGACCGTCGGCCCCGGAATTCCACCGGATCTGCTGACCCACCCCGTAGAGGTGGCGCTCGCGGGCTATAACCGCCGGTGGGGAATTTCACCCCGCCCTGAGAATGGAAAAGAGCTAGGCAGCCTCTGCGGCATTGTCAATGCACAGGGCACGCCGAACCATCGAGCGCCCGTTAGGTCATCCGGCTGCGTTTCGTGCCAAACGTCACAAAACTGTGCCCCTATCCCGCTATTTGCTGGGCTGGAAACGTTTCCATCTCACGACTCGCAAAAGGTTCAAATGACCGACAGGACCCGCATAACCATCAAGGATGTCGCCCTCGCTGCCGGATGTGGCGTCGCAACTGCGAGTCGCGTGCTGAATAAATCCGGCCCCGCCAGCGCTGAGACCCGCGCTCGTGTTGAAGATGCAGCGCGGCGCATGGGTTTTGTCTTTTCCGCGACTGGACGCGCCTTACAAAGCCGCAAGAGCATGACCGTCGGTTGCCTTATTCCGTCGCTCGCCAACCCGGTGTTTGCGGAGGCCGTGCAGGGGGCTCAGGAAGAGTTGCGCAGCCACGGGTATCAGCTGTTGGTCGCCAGCTCCAATTACGATGACGAAACGGACAATGACATTCTCACAACTCTCCTGAGTAAGGATGTCGACGGCCTGTTGGTGACAATGGCCGCGCCACAGGAGAGTGTGCCGCTCGCACAGGCTCGGGCGCGCGACATCCCCGTCTGCCTGATGTTTCACGACCCTCTGCCCGACTGGCCCAGCGCGCATGTGTCCAACGCGCAGGCCGCCGCAGAAGTCGCGCGCCAGTTTGCCCTCTACGGCCACGAGCGCACCGGATTTCTGGCGTTGCGATTTTCGACCTCGGACCGCTCACGCAACCGGTTTGACGGGTTTCGGGCGCAATGTGCCGCCCTCAATCTGGCCCCACCCAAGCTGATCGAGATCACCGAGACCGAAGCCAACACGCCCAGTATCCTTGCCCAGCGCCTCTCGGACCACCCGGATCTGACCGCGATCTTTGCCTCCAATGACTTCCTGGCAATCGCCGTGCAAAAAGCCGCGCCTTTGATGGGGCGGCATGTCCCGCAGGATTTGTCGGTTGTGGGGTTCGATGGGATCGAGGTCGGGCGTTTGCTGGATCGCTCGCTTGCCACGATCGAGACCACCCCAGAGGCAATGGGTCGCCAGGCCGCACAGACGCTTTTGACCGGACTGCAGGGCGGCGCAATGACAGAACTTGCGCCCCTGCCTTTTACTTTCCGCGCCGGGGCAACCTTGTCCGGACCCCGCGCGAAAAGCCCTGACGACGACCGGGGTGCTGCCCAGTCGCCGTCTGTTCCCCCGTTCACGTCCAACGACAAACAAGGATGAACCCATGAAACATATCGCTCTTACGGTTCTGGCTGCAACCGCTCTTGCGGCACCGCTGACCGCGTCTTTTGCATCTTCGGCGCAGGCCGAAGACGCCATCTGCTACAATTGCCCCCCGCAATGGGCGGATTGGGCGTCCATGCTGGAGGCCATCGAGACCGAGATCGGTGTCAGCCTTCCGCATGACAACAAGAACTCCGGCCAGACATTTGCACAGCTTGTGGCTGAAAAAGACAGCCCCGTGGCAGATGTGGCCTATTACGGTGTGACCACCGGCATCAAGGCGGGCAAGGAAGGTCTGGTCGAGGCGTACAAGCCCGCAGGTTTTGACGAGATCCCGGAGGGGCTCAAAGACCCCGAAGGCAAGTGGTTCGCAGTGCATTACGGCACCATCGGGTTCTTTGTGAATGTGGACGCCCTTGGCGGCGCGCCCGTCCCGCAGTGCTTTGCAGACCTGAAAAAGCCTGCCTATCAGGGAATGGTGGGTTATCTGGATCCCTCGTCGGCCTTTGTCGGATATGCCGGGGCCGTCGCCGTCAACCTTTCCTTTGGGGGCGATCTGCAAGACTTTGACCCCGCAATCGAGTATTTTTCCGAGCTGGCAGAGAACGCACCGATCGTGCCCAAGCAGACGTCTTATGCGCGGGTCGTATCGGGAGAGATCCCGATCCTGTTTGATTACGACTTCAACGCCTATCGCGCGAAATACGAAGAAGACGGAAATTTTGAATTTGTCCTGCCCTGCGAGGGGTCGGTGCGTGTACCCTATGTCATGAGCCTCGTGGGCAATGCGCCTCACGGCGAGACCGGCAAGAAGGTTCTGGATTTCATTCTCTCTGACAAAGGGCAGGCGATCTGGACCAACGCCTATCTGCAGCCCGCGCGCCCGGTTGAGCTGCCTGCTGAGGTGGCGGAGAAATTCCTGCCCGCCAGCGATTATGCCCGTGCACAGGCTGTGAACTATGCAGAGATGGAAAAGGCGCAGGCCGGTTTTGGCGAACGCTACCTGAACGAAGTCAAATAATCCAACACCGGGAGCGCGCGTCCCGGTGTGCTCCCGGTACTTCAGGAAAGAACTCCCGTGACGGCCCGTTCCTTTGGCGTTTTATGCCTCCTTCCTCTGTTGATCTTCACGCTCGCTTTTCTCGCGCTACCCTTGGTGCGCCTTGTGCTGTCCTCCTCCGAGGGCGCAGAGGGCTGGAGCGTTTATGTCAGGATGCTGCAAACCCCGCGGTATCTCTCAGCCCTTCTGCAAACCCTTCTGGTTTCAGGCGCGGTGACTCTCGCGGCCTTGGCCGTCTCCACCACTGCAGGGCTTTTTCTGACCCGCAATCGGTTCTGGGGACGCAGTGCCCTCTTGTCGATCCTGACACTGCCCCTCGCGTTTCCCGGTGTTGTGGTCGGCTTTATGATCATCCTTCTCGGGGGTCGGCAGGGGCTGGTAAACCAGATCACCCCAAGTCACGTGGTCATTGCCTATTCCACCTTTGGGCTCTTCCTCGGCTATCTCTATTTCTCCATCCCACGGGTGCTGCTGACCGTGATGGCCGCGGCCGAGAAGATAGATCCTGCACTGGAAGAAGCCGCGCGCAGCCTTGGCGCGCCAGCCCATCGAGTGCTCTGGGATGTACTCTTGCCAGCGCTGCGCCCAGCCATGGTCGCGGCGGGGGCGATCGCCTTTGCCACCGCCATGGGGGCCTTTGGTACTGCCTTCACCTTGGCCACGGACATCGATGTCCTGCCGATGGTGATCTACACCGAGTTCACGCTATCGGCGAATTTCGCCATGGCTTCGGCGCTCTCCATCGCATTGGGCATTGTCACATGGGGAGTCCTCTTGATTGCGCGCAGCTTTTCCGGCGGCGCGATAGCTGCAGGAGGATAAGACATGCGACGACTGCCTCATCTCTTATCACTCATGGTCACGCTGCTGGCCTGCGCCTTCTTGCTGGTGCCCACGGTGCAATCGGTGCTCGCGGGGCTGACCGCCAACTACTTCCGTGGCCTTTCTTCGGGTCTTACACTCAAATGGGTGGCTGAGGTCTGGACGCTTTATGCAGACAGTATCTTTCTCTCCATCTGGCTCGCTGTCGCATGCCTTGTGATGACGCTGATCCTGGGCGTGCCCGCAGCCTATGCGCTGGCCCGAAATCCCGGCCGACTGTCGCGTATCCTGGAAGAGTTCATTTCCCTGCCGCTGGCCGTGCCGGGGCTGGCGCTCGCACTTGCGCTCTTGCAGCTCTACGGCGCGCAGCAGGGGTTTCGCGCGCATTGGAGCTTTATCCTTGTCGGGCATGTTCTTTACACCCTGCCCTTCATGGTGCGCGCGGTGCAGGCTGTGCTGGCTGCAATCGACCTCAAGACGCTTGAGGAAGGGGCGGCATCTCTTGGCGCAGGGCCGGCGCGGCGCTTTGTCGATATTGTGGTTCCCAACGCTCTGCCCGGTATTCTTGCCGGGAGCCTCACGGTCGTCACACTCTCTATCGGAGAGTTCAATCTCACATGGATGCTTCACACGCCGCTTTTAAAAACCCTGCCTGTAGGGCTTGCGGATTCCTACGCCTCGATGCGGCTGGAAATCGCCTCCGCCTATACACTGGTCTTTTTCGTGATGATCGTCCCGCTTCTGATGGCGATGCAATGGGCCTCTGCCCGCGCCCAAAGGATACTGTCATGACCCTTACTCTCTGCCGCGTTGCCAAAACCTATGACGATGGCACCCGCGCCCTCAATCCTACTGATCTGGAAATTGATCCCGGCGAGATCATATCGCTCCTTGGCCCTTCGGGTTGCGGCAAGACCACCCTCCTGCGCCTCATTGCCGGGCTTGAAGTGCCGGATACAGGCGCAGAAATTCGGTTCGGGGATAAGGATGTCACCCACCTGCCCGTTGAAAAGCGCAATATCGGCATGGTGTTTCAATCCTATGCGCTGTTTCCCAACATGTCCGTGCGCGACAACATCGGGTATGGTCTCAAGATGCAGCGCCTGCCGCGGGCCGAGATCCAGCGCCGTGTCGACGAAGTCATCACTCTGTGCCGCCTGGAACCTTATGCCCACCGCGCGATCACCGCGCTCTCTGGCGGGCAACGCCAACGGGTCGCACTGGCCCGCGCATTTGCCCCACGCCCGCGCCTGATGCTGCTGGATGAGCCCCTGTCGGCGCTGGATGCCGCCCTCCGGCTGGAGCTGCGCGACGAGTTGGCCGCGCTCTTGCGCCAGTTCGGAACCACGGTGATTTTTGTCACCCACGATCAGGACGAAGCCCTCGCCATCGCGGACCGGGTCGCAGTGATGGAGGGGGGGCATATCCGCCAGATCGGCACTCCAGAAGAGCTCTATCGCAATCCCAAATCCGCTTTCGTGGCGGAATTTGTCGGCCACGCGATGCCATTGCGCGGAGAAATTTCCGACCGGACGCTCCGTCTCCCCGGCGGTGCCCTGCCGCTGCCGCTGCCGGACAATGCCGCAAACGGTGCCGTCTATGTGCGTGCAGAAGATCTGCGCGTCGACCCCAAAGGCCCGCTCAGGGCACAGGTGGAAACTGTCACCTTCCTCGGCACCCATTACCGGCTTGGGCTCACCGGGCTGACGGATCAGCGCCTGTTTGCCCTGCACCACGGAACCTCTGCGCCCGTTGTCGGCGACACCCTACACCTGTCCATTCCGCCTGAGGCCCTGATTTGCCTCCCCCAACACTAGAGTTTGCACATGACGTCCTTCATTCAACTCACTGACACGCATATCGTCTCTGAAGGTTCACTCGCCTACGGGCGCTCGGATACCGCGACGGCGCTGGCGCGCGCGGTGGACACAATCAACAGCAGACTGCCGGTCCTCGATCCCGTGGACTGCGTGGTGGTGACAGGCGATCTAACGGATCACGGCAGCGCGGAGGAATATGCACATCTGCGCCAACTGCTTGCGCCATTGAACGTGCCTGTGCGGGCTATCCCCGGCAACCACGACACGCGCGAGGCCATGCGTGCAGCTTTCGCCACCGAAGATTGGATGCCTGCGTCTGGCCCAATTCAATGGCATCACGATTTTGGTCCCTTTGCGATGGTGGGCCTCGACACATTGGTTGAGGGCGCTCCCTACGGGATGGTGTGTGAGGCCGGGCTTGGGTTTCTGGCGCGTAGTCTGAAGACCACCCCAGACAAGCCGCTTGTGGTCGCCACGCATCATCCTTGGATCCCTTCGGGTATGGCAGATATGGACCGCAACAATCTGCGCAACGGGCCCGCAATGCTGGATCTTCTGCGTGAGCATGACGCCCCGGTGCACGTAATCTCCGGCCACCTGCACCGCGCCATGAGCGCGCTCGTCGACGGGGTGCTGCATCAGGTGGCCCCCGCACCCTGCCATGCGGTGCATCTCGATCAGCGCGCAGATGCGGTAAACAGCCTTGTACTGGAGCCGGGTCAAGTGACGGTCTACAACTGGCACGACGTCACAGGCGGCCTGGTCAGCGACTTGCTTCCCATCGGAGATTATCCCGGCCCTTGGCCCTTCTATGACTGAGCGTGCCCCGGCAACCGGAGCACGCGCACAGACACGGTAGATCTCAGAATCCGCTGACCTCAGGAAGCCAGGTAGACAGGTTTGGTACAAATGTGATCAGCAAAAGCGCCGCGGCCAAGGCCAGAAAGAAAGGCGGCAATTCGCGGATCAGAGCGGACGGCTTCAGATGCACCGTTGAGGACACTACAAAGATCAGGCTCCCGACCGGGGGCGTGGTCAGCCCCATCGTCAGGTTCACGATCACGATGATGGCAAAATGGTTTGGGTCGATCCCAAGCGCAAAGCTGATCGGGGCCAAGATCGGGACAAGGATCATGACGCCCGGCAACGGATCCATGAAGAGCCCGAAGGCCAGCAGCAGCAGGTTCACAGCCAACAGAAACGCCACTGGCGACAGCTCCCAGCTGATGATCGTTTCGGCGAGTTGCTGCGGGATGCCCTCGATGATCAGGACCCAGGCAAAGGCCCGCGCCGCCCCCAGGATCAACAGAACCGCCCCGGAGGTCATTGCGGCCTTGAGCGAGATGTTCGGCAGGTCACGAATCCGCAGCGAACGATAGACAAACATCCCCACAATCAGCGCATAAAATACCGCGATGACCGAGGCTTCTGTGGGCGTGAAGGCCCCAAACCTGATGCCTCCGACGATCAGGACGATCAGCGAAAGCGCAGGAAGCGCATAGACAAAAATCCGCCCGATCTCGAGGAGGGTCGGCATGACATCACCGCTCATGTAGCCACGCTTGCGGCTCACATAAGCGTTGGCGACAAGCACCATGCAGGTGATCAAGACGCCCGGCAACACCCCCGCCATGAACAAGGACCCAACAGAGACATTCTGATCCTGCATGGCGTAGATGATCATGGTGATCGAAGGCGGGATGATGGGCCCGACTACCGCGCTGGCAATCGTGAGCGCCCCGGCATACGAGCGATCATACCCGCCTTTTTCCATCATCCGGATCATCATCGAGCCGGGTCCAGCCGCATCGGCCAAGGCGCTCCCGGAAATGCCTGCAAACATGGCGGAGCTGACCACATTGGCGTGCCCTAACCCACCTCTCAGATGCCCGACGAAGGACTGCGCCAATCGCAACAGCGCCATGGTGACGGCCCCGCCCGTCATGATCTCTGCCGCGAGGATAAAGAAAGGCACCGCCAAGAGCGGAAAACTGTCAAGGCCAGAGAACATCTCTTTGACCACAACGAGGTGCGGGTAAGACGACCCAAGGCTCAGTGCCAGAAAAACAGCGATCATCATTGCAAAGGCCACCGGCAGTCCAAGCGCCAGCAAGACAAAAAGTGCAGGGAAAAGGATCTCAGCCATTTGCGCCTCCGGGCAAAGCGGTTGGCGCATCAGAAGGCTTGCCTGTGGGCTTAAAACGTCCAGCCGTGATGAACGGATGCGCTACAAGAAGCAGATGCACCATTAACAAAAGAAACCCGACGGGCATGGCCGCATAGATATAGAGAAACGGCAGGCGCAGCGCAGGCGTGACCTGATATTGCATCCTCTGCGTATATTGCAGACCGACGTGGACCATAAATCCAAAGAACAAGAGCAGCCCCAACACGATCGCTCCTCTCAAGAGCCGCTGTCCCAAGCTCGGCAATGCGTCTTGCAGATTTGTGATCGCCACATGCCCCCCTGCGCGCAAGACAAGCCCCGCGCCGGAAAAGGTCATCCAGATCATCAGATACCGCGCGGCTTCATCCGCCCAGGGCAGTGAGTGCCCGGTAAAATACCGCAGCGCAATATTGGCACCGACGACGGAGGTCATCGCTGCCATCAGCACCATCAGAAGGCCGCCATTCAGCGCCACAAAGTAGTGTTCCAGCTTCTTCATTTCACGCCCCCCGGGGGTAGACCAGCGCTGCACCAACAGCGCTGGTCGTATGTTCATCACTCAGCCGCGACGATCGATTTCACGAGATCCTCGCCATAGGTCTTGTAATAGCCCTCGTAGGCAGACTGGATTGACGCTTGGAACGCGGCTTTTTCATCGGCGCTCAGCGCGTTCACTTCCATGCCGCGTTCCTTGAGCGTTTCAACACCGCTGGCTTCGATGCCATCGACGTATCCGCGCATGGCACCCACGGCCTCGGCGGCGGCGGCTTCAAACGCAGCCTTTTGCTCGTCATTCAGACCTTCCCAGAAGGGTTTGGACACCAAGAGCATCGCAGGCGAATAAACGTGACCGGAGAGGGTCAGGTATTTCTGCACTTCGTCCAGTTTCACCGAAACGATCACCGAGAGCGGGTTTTCCTGTCCGTCGATCACCCCTTGCTGCATGGAAGAGATCACCTCGGGCCACGCCATCGGTGTCGGCGCGGCGCCCATCGCGTTGAACGCCGCGAGGTGGACCGGGTTTTCCATTGTGCGCAGCTTCAGCCCCTGAACGTCGGCAGGAGTGTTGATTGCATTACGGTTGTTGGTGATATGGCGAAAGCCCTGCTCGCCCCATGCCAGCGCATGCAGGCCAACAGCGTCAAACTTTTCAAGGATGTCCTGACCGATGGGGCCGTCGAGCACCGAGCGGGCGTGGCCAAGATCCCGGAACAGGAACGGGATGTCGAAAACACCAGTTTCAGGGACAAAGTTGGCCAGCGTGCCGGAAGACACGATGGTGACTTCCACGGTGCCAAGCTGCAGGCCCTCGATCACATCGCGCTCACCGCCCAGACCGGACGACGGGAAATGCGTGAAGCTGAAATCCTCACCGGTCTGCTCCAGCACAACCTCTTCGAATGTCTTGGCAGCCACGCCGTAATGGCTGTCCTCTGCCAGTGCATAGCCAATCTTGATCTCGGTCTGTGCGGCCAGCGGAACGGCAAAGGCAAAGCTGGCACCTGCGGCCAGGAGACTGCGGGAAAAAACGGTCATGGTAATCCTCTCTAGTGTTGGTCCATGGTTTTGAAATAAGGGGGCTTTTCACAAGCTCCCCCAGCCTGCACGTCACAAACATGCAGGGTTAAACATCGGTCAGCCGTGTGGCTGCCTTAGGATGAGCTGTTTTTGAACAAGGCGCAGAGCTCTGGCACATAGGCTTGACCGTGGCCATCGGCCACCGCATCGGCCAGAGCCTGCGACACGCCGTCTGCAACGGTTTGCTTTGCTCCCGCTTGCTCTGACATCGCACGGTAATAATCGATGTCCTTTTGCGCGTTGGACACAAAGAACGGCAGACCCTCGCGATCTCCTTCGGTAATAAAAGGCGCAAGGCGTTCGAGCGCGACACTTGCCCCGCCTCCCGAGGCCAGCACATCGACAAAGACGGCAGGATCAACGCCCGCATCCGCAGATTGCGCAGCAGCTTCCGCCAAGAGGGTCATGAACCCGACAGAGACGTAATTATGCAGGAGCTTCAGGCGATGACCGTGGCTGAGCGGTCCCACATGCGCCACATCCTCGGTAAAGGTTGAAAGCACCGGACGCACCCGCTCCAGCGTGTCCGTCGCGCCCCCGACCAGCAGGTTCAGCGTGCCCTCATGGGCGTGTCTGGCCGTGCGCGTCATCGGCGCATCGAGGTAATCGCCTCCTGCGGCGCGCACTATCTCGGCCATGCGCAGAGTCGACTCGGGCAGAGCCGTCGAACAATCGACTATCACAGCGTTCTGTCGCAATGCAGTCGCCACGCCCTGATCGCCAGCAACAATGGCCTCGACCTGAGGTGAGCCGGTCACGCAGAGGATCACCACATCCGACATCGCAGCCACTTCGGCAGGCGTCGCGCAGGCCACGGCACCCAGTGAAACAATTTCATCTACGGGCTGATTGCCCGGATGATCCAGAAAACTCAGCGCAAACCCACCGCGCGACAAAACATTACGGGCGATGCCGTGGCCCATAAGCCCGACGCCGATAATACCAACATGCATGATGTCACTCCTCATCCTTGCGGCCACAGCGCTGCGGCCCTGCTCCGGACCTAGATCCGGGGCGCTCCTCCCTGATGCCTCAGTCGGTCAGTCCGTGTTGATCCAGATCGCCTTGGTATCGAGGTATTCTTCCATGTGCTCGGTGCCGCCTTCGCGCCCGTAGCCTGACATCTTGACGCCTCCGAAGGGCACCGCAGGGTCGATCGCGTGGTACATATTGACCCAGACTGATCCCGCCTTCAGGCGATGTGCCAATTTGTGCGCGGTCCCGAGGTGGGTCGAGAACACACCAGCAGCCAACCCATAAGGTGTCGCGTTGGCCCGCTCGACCACCTCATCGAGACTGTCAAACGGCAGCGCCGAGATCACCGGACCAAAGATCTCCTCGCGTGCGATGGACATCTCGTCCGTGACGCCACCAAACACAGTTGGCTCGATGAAGTGTCCGCCTTCAAAACCCGCGCCTTTCACCCGTGCGCCACCGGTCAGGATCTCCGCACCTTCGCTTGGGCCGGCAGCGAGATAGCCCGCAATACGCTCTGCCTGCCGCGCAGAGATGATCGGGCCTACGTCCGTGCTCTCTTCGATGCCGTGACCAATACGCAGATTGGCAGCGAATTCCGCAACACGTCGCACAAATTCGTCGTGGATCTCGCGCGCCACAAACAGCCGCGACCCGGCGATGCAGATCTGGCCCGAGTTTGCAAACACCGCCATGGCTGCGACGGGCACCGCTTTTTCAATGTCTGCATCCCGGCAGACAATCACCGGGGATTTGCCGCCAAGCTCCAGCGAAACCCGTTTGAGGTTTCCGGTTGCCGCGCGGGCGATGGCCTGCCCTGTCGCGGTGGAGCCGGTAAAGACGATCTTGTCGACACCAGAATGCGCCGCCAGCGCCGCACCCGCCGCGGCGCCGTACCCGGTGACGATATTCAAAACCCCATCGGGCAGGCCCGCTTCCTGCATGATCCGGGCAATCATCAGCACCGTCAAAGAGGCCTCCTCGGAAGGTTTCAGCACCACCGTGCAGCCGGTTGCGATGGCTGGCGCGATCTTCCAGATCGAACCCGCGATCGGCGCGTTCCACGGAATGATCGCGCCCACCACGCCCACCGGTTCGCGCACGGTCGAGGAATGGATCTCCCCCGGAAAGGAGTTGGGGATCGTGTGGCCATGGATGGTGACTGCCTGCCCCGCATAAAAGCGCAGCATCCCCAGAACACGACGGCTGTTGGCGAGCGTGCGCTGAATCGGCATCCCCATATCAAGCGTGTCGGACAGACAAAGCGTTTCCCACTCTGCCTCAAAGCGATCCGCGATCCGGAGCAGCAGGGCCTGACGCTCAAAGGGGGTCCATTTCGACCACGGCCCCTCAAAAGCCGCGCGCGCCGCCGCGACAGCCGCATCAACATCCGCTGCGCCGCCTTTGGGCACCGTTGCCAGCAAAGCGCCGCTCGCAGGATTACGGGCCTCGATCACCTCGCCGGATTGCGATTCACACCATTTTCCGTTGATGAACATCGGGCGAAACCCGCCATCATACAGAGCCGAAGCCGCCGCTTTCCAATCCGTCATGCTGTGTCCTTTGTCGTCTCTGGGTGCTGCCCGATTATGGAGCCTGCCCCACCCCCGAGGGGGCCTGCATAAAATTTCTTTGCCATCATCTACACTCAGGTTTGCCGAGAAAGCCAGTCGCGCGCGTTGCCAATTTGTGAACGCCCATCTGCCCAGCAGAACGCCTAAGTTGTACAGTGGGACACCACCGGCGAAACAGCGCCGATGCTCTGTGATCGCGCATACCTCCACGGCTTGCACCACACAGGACGAAGACGTAACTCCCTGCCATGGCGTCAAAGATCCTCATTCTCAGTACCCGCGAAAATGGCAGCGGCCGAATTTCCCTCACTCACAAGGCAGAGGGCGCCAGCGGCATCAGTCGTATTTCGGCAGACCTGTCGCGCGATGACCTGTTGCAGCTTGTGCTGTTTTGCGAGGGCTGCGATCTGCGCAGGATCTATGGCAGCCCCGCGCCTGCGGAGCTCACGCTTGACGGCCTGTCGGTGGCCTATGATCCACGCCAGGATGAACTGCTGCTGTCGCGCCAAGTAGGCTTTAGTGAAAAATCGGCGCGGGTCGGCTATGCTGCCTTCCTCGCCGAGATGGCCGGAGTTGTGGAAACGGTGATCGATCAAGCCGAAACTTCGAAACATGGACTCACGCTCAAGACGTTGCTGAAGGACACAGAGCTCCCCGATGCTGCGGTGACGCATCTCACCACCGATCAGATCGCCGAGGTGCGGCATCGGCTGCATGAAATGGCGCTCCTGATGCTCTATGATCGCGCGATGGAGAAAGGTTCGCGGTTTGCCAAACTCTTGCGCACCAAAAAATTTCGCCCGGAGGCGCAGGCATGTGCCGATGATCTGGTCGCCGCGTTGGCACAAAGCCTGCTGGCACGCGGCGACTGATCCACGAGATGAGTGCTCCACGTCACAACTGGCCAGTGCCCCGTTGAGACCGCCCGTGAGAGCGCGCTGATTTATTCTCTTTCGGCCGGTTGTCAGCTTGATCCGATGGGGCTTTCCATCAGCGCTTCAAGATCGCGATACAATGCGCTCGGGATTTCCAGATAGCCACGCTCCAGATTGCGCGCACGCGCTGCATAGCGTCGCTGAGACGGCAGCCGCGCACCTTGAGCGATAATATCGGCAAAGAGACGCTCTGCTCGTGCATCATTCTGCGCTACGCGCCCGCCAGAGAATTTCTCTGGGTCGAACGCCAGAATGATTTGCCCATGATACGGCGCGCATCCCGGGCGCCCGGCAGCGGCTTCACTCTCCAGACTGATGAGGTCATCAATCAGCGGCCCCGCCATCAGCTCGATCATGATCGACAGTGCAGATCCCTTGTGGCCGCCAAATGTGAGCATCGCTCCGTTCAACGCCGCGTCGGGGTCGCAGGTCGGTTGGCCGCGTTCATCAATAGCTACCCCTTCGGGCAGTGGTTTTCCGGCCCGCTTGTAAAGCTCGATCTCCCCCCGCGCAAAACCGCTGGTGGCAAAATCAAAGGTAAAAGGGTCTTGCCCCTTGCGCGGCCAGCTAAAGGCAATCGGATTGGTGCCCAGGGTCCCTTTTGTGCCACCTGCGGGCGCCACCCAGGAATGGCTTGGCACCATGGACAGACCTGCAAGACCCGCGGTTGAAAGCGCCTCAACCTCTGGCCAGAGCGCTGAAAAATGAAAACAATTGTTCACGGCAAGCGCGGCCATACCATAGCGTCGCGCCTTTTCAATCAACGTGGGCATTGCCTCTTGGACGGCCAGCAGGGACATCCCTTCGCGCGCATCTGCCCGAATGATCGCAGTGTCCTCGGAGTGGATCTGAGGGCTCGCAGCCGCATCGATTTTTCCGTCCTTCATCGTGTTGGCGCACATGAAGAGACGAAACAGCCCATGTGACTGACAATCATCAAGCTGGCAGCGATAGAGCATCTCGGAAATGGCCGCGACATGCGCCGAGGCGTAGCCGCAATGTGTCAGGACTCGCTCGGCAAGTGCGCGCACCTCGTCCAGCGTCAGTTGCGTTGTGGCATCTTCAGTTTGAGTCATCCTCACCCTCTCGACTTGCATGATGGATATCGGATACATCATGCAAGTCGACACGACTACCCCCGCCGTGTCCGCACGTGGGGTTTTCAACTTGAAAGAATAGGAAAATTCCGTAACGTATCCAAAATACCGACAAATAGGGAAAAGTGTATTCTCATGGCTGGCAAACGCGCGGTTTCTCGCAACACCCTTCCGGATGTCATTGCCAATGATCTGCGAGAGCGCATCCTCAGCGGTGAGCTCGCCGAAGGCGAGATCATTCGCCAAGAAAGCCTAGCCGATGAATATGACGTCTCGCGCATGCCCATTCGCGAGGCCCTGAAACGCCTGGATGCCGAAGGGCTGGTTCAATTCACCAACAACCGCGGCGCTTCAGTCACTAAGCACTCCCTGCCGGAGATTGCCGAGATCTTTGACCTGCGCATCCTGATCGAAGTCGATCTGTTCCGCCGCGCGATCCCGGCTATGACCTCCACGGATTTTGCCCTGTGCAATCAACTGCTCGAGGAAATGGACGCCTCCTATGATGCCAACGATGTGGGCAAATGGGGGACCTTGAACCACCAGTATCACTCGGCGCTTTATGCAGCTGCGGATCGCAAGTTGACCAATGACGTGCTGCAGGGGATCAGCCTGCACTCGGATCGGTTCGTGCGGATGCATCTGAGCGTGATGGAGCAACGCGAACCCGCCAAGAAAGAGCATCGCGACCTGCTGCGTTACGCCGAGGCGCGGGATGTCGAAAAAGCCTGCGCCGCGCTGCGCGATCACATCACGCGCACCAAGGATGCCTTGCTGCGTCTTGTTGCCGAAAACCGCGCTCTGGCAGGCGATCAAGCCAACTGACAGAACCCTGCTCTCAACCCGAGATCGGGCCGCGACGGGAAACGGGTTGCATCATCCAAAATATGTATACATTATCCTGCATCAAATCCTACCGAGTCAAACCAGAGGCAAGACCATGTTCCACCCTCACGGAAACCACCTGATCGCCGGGCAATGGGTCACAGGAAGCGACCACTTTGCCTCAAGCCCCGCACATGGCGAAAGCTACGCCTTCTCCGTCGGCCGCGTATCTGACGTGGACGCCGCTGTCGAAGCCGCAGAAGAGGCGTTTGCGGCCTATAGCGCAACCTCGCGTGCCGAACGGGCGGCGTTTCTCAATGCCATCGCCGACGAGATCGAGGCGCGCGCGGATGACATCACCGCAATCGGCACGCAGGAAACTGGCTTGCCCGAAGCGCGCCTCCAAGGCGAGCGTGGACGCACCACGGGCCAATTGCGCCTCTTTGCCGACCATATTCTTGCGGGTGACTATCTCGATCGCCGCCACGACGAAGCGCTTCCGGACCGCGCGCCCCTGCCGCGCCCCGACCTGCGCATGGTGCAACGCCCGATCGGCCCGGTGGCTGTCTTTGGCGCATCCAACTTCCCCCTCGCCTTCTCGACCGCTGGCGGCGACACAGCCGCCGCGCTTGCGGCGGGTTGTCCGGTGGTCGTGAAAGGCCATAGCGCCCACCCCGGCACCGGCGAGATCATCGCAGAAGCCGTTCTGGCCGCGATCCTGCGCTGCAAGATGCCTTCTGGCGTTTTCAGTTTGATCCAAGGCGGCAACCGCCAAGTCGGCGCGGCGCTTGTCCAGCACCCGCTGATCAAAGCCGTCGGCTTCACCGGGTCTCTTCGCGGCGGTCGGGCCCTGTTCGATCTTTGCGCGCAACGCCCTGAGCCTATTCCCTTCTTCGGGGAACTGGGCTCCGTCAACCCGATGTTTATCTTTGATGCCGCACTGAACGCGCGCGGCGAAGCCTTGGCCGAAGGCTGGGCCGGATCGCTGACGATGGGCGCGGGACAGTTCTGCACCAATCCCGGCATCGCGGTTCTTCGCGCTGGCGCAGATGCAGATCGCTTTGTCGATGCAGCCGCAGCAGCGCTTGCACAAACCGCTGCGCAAACCATGCTGACCGACGGCATCGCTCATGCCTACCGCGATGGTCAGCGTCGTATGGCAGGTGTCGAAGGCGTCCGCGAGGTGCTCGCCACCGAAAGCGACGCGCGCAACGCGACCCCATTTCTCTACATGACGGACGCGCAAAACTGGCTACAAAACGAGTCTCTCTCCGAAGAGGTCTTTGGCCCGCTTGGCCTTGTTGTCACCGTCGCGGACATGGACGAGATGCGCGCGGTTGCACGTTCGCTGCAGGGACAGTTGACCTGCACCCTGCATCTGGACGACGGCGATAGCGATACAGCCGCGACCTTTGTACCGATCCTCGAGCGCAAGGCCGGGCGGGTGTTGGCCAATGGCTTCCCGACTGGAGTTGAAGTCGCTGATACAATGGTACACGGCGGCCCCTACCCGGCTTCGACGAACTTTGGCGCCACCTCGGTTGGCACCTTGTCGATCCGCCGCTTCCTGCGTCCGGTCTGTTACCAGAACATCCCCGAAGCCCTGCTGCCTGCAGATTTGCGCGACGCAGGGTAAACCTCCCCCCGACCCGGAGCACTACACCGGGTCGGGGATGTCCGGACCGCGGCAGTTGGAGCAAGGCACGTCAAGATCGATTGGCGGCCAAGGTCTGGCGTTTGGGTATACTCGCGCCAAAGAAATCGGTATCACGAGACGCGTTTGTGATATTTTTGGATTTCTTTTGATGAAGAGCTTTAGATCAGCGGCCCTCATTGGGGGTGTGGTGGCACTTACCGGCATGGCCGCAATCATTGGGTTGGTCTTGCTGATCGATAGAGGCCCAGCCCCAAATACCGACACACTACGGGATATGCGGTTGGCGATGACGGTCTGCGCACTGGTGGCGCTCTGCATCGGTCTGCGATTGCGACAGATCCCGGCGGCACAGATGTGCGCCTATGTGAGCGCATTGATCCTTCTGGGGTCTCTCTGTGTCTTTGTTTGGGGCGGGTATCACGCTCAGATAACACACTCCAGCGAGGGTCACATCCGAGACTGATTCACCGCGCGGCCATCGCATGTTCGCACCTTCCATTTGCGCCTAGCGGCAAAAGCACGCCTTAGCTGCAACGCCCATCCCGTCTTGATTGATCTTCACCCGCGCGTCATGGTTACCTTTCCGGCGAGCGCGTCCTGCTTTGTTGCTGCTTACCTAATTGTTCGCCTTCGCCGCTTTGCCTTCGGGCCTTGTGTCAGACGCATCTTGGATTTGGGCTGTCATGAACCTTGATCAGATAATTGCATGTCCGATGTGTGACGCCCTGCATCTCGATCAGGAGGTGCAAAAACAGTCCGTTGCACAATGCGCCCGCTGCGGGACCGTGTTGGCCGCGCCAAAGTCAGGAGCAATGACACGGATCGCGATGCTTTCGATAACGGCGCTGATCCTGTTGATGGCAGCGGCAAGCTTTCCGTTTCTCTCGCTCAGAGTACAGGGCTTTTCCCACCAAGCTTCTGTTCTTGATACGATCCTTGCCTTTGCGACGGGTCCGATGCTGCCGCTCTCATTGGCCACGGGGTTCTTGATCCTGCTTGTGCCCGCGGCCCGTTACTGCGCATTGATCTACACGCTCGCCCCAATGGCCATCGGCTATCGGCCGGCCCCGCATGCAGCGACGGTCTATATCTGGGCCGAACGCCTCAGGCCCTGGGCCATGGCAGAGATCTTTATCATCGGAGTGGCTGTTGCGTTGGTCAAAGTCTCCGGCCTCGCACGGGTGGAGCTTGGGCCCGCGTTTTGGGCTTTTGCCGCACTACTGGTCGTGACAATCCTTACCGATAGTTCAATTTGCAGGTTAACCGTTTGGAAGACTCTCAAAACACGCAGCACTATTTGACGGCCACTGAGGCCGGGCTGTCGGGCTGCCGCACCTGTGGCAGCGTTGCGCCCTCTGGCAGTCAGGTTTGCCCGCACTGTCGCAGTCGGCTGGAGCTTTCGGAAACCGCATCCCTGCAACGGGTATGGGCGTGGCTGACGGCGGGGCTGATCGCCTATGTGCCGGCCAATATCTATCCGATGCTGCGCACCAAGACCTTTGGCCAGACCTCCGAGAACACATTGATGGGCGGTATCATTGAGCTGTTTCATCACGGCTCTTACGGTGTGGCCTTTATCGTATTTTTCGCCAGCATCCTGATCCCGATCGCAAAGTTCCTCGCCATAGGATTTCTTGCAATTTCAGTCCGCAAGCCAGTGACACTCGATCATCACAGGCGACTGGTCCTGTTCGAGGTGGTCGAATTCATCGGCAGATGGTCGATGATCGACGTCTTTGTTGTGGCGATTTTGACCGCATTGGTACAACTGGACTATGCCGCCGCGATCAGTCCCGGTATTGCAGCTGTGAGTTTTGCCTTGTCGGTGGCCTTCACCATGCTGGCAGCTCAGAGTTTTGATCCGCGCCTGATGTGGCTGGCGGACAATGAGAAGACATCATGAACCCCAAAGAGCCTGCACAGCTAAAGATTTCAGATCAACGCCCTTCAATGTGGCGCAACCTCTCACTGGTCTGGCTCGTGCCCCTGCTGGCCCTGATCGTATCGCTTGGCATCGCCTGGAAGAGCTATTCAGAGCGCGGCGAGTTAATCCACATCGCTTTTGACAATGGCTCTGGGGTGGTCGCCAATGAAACCACGCTGCGCTATCGCGATGTGGTGATTGGCCGGGTGGAGCAGGTCGGCTTCTCCGAGGACCTGAGCCGTGTTTCAGTTGCCGTTCGCGTCGACACGGACATCGCTCCCTTTCTGGATGAAGATGCGACCTTCTGGGTGGTGCGCCCGGAGGTGAGTTCGCGCGGGATCTCGGGGCTGAGCACGGTGCTGTCCGGCGTCTATATCGAAGGCGCCTGGGACGAGACCGCCGGATCCGCGCAGACCGAATTTGTGGGGCGGGATCGCCCCCCTCTGGTGCAGCCCGGACGCGCCGGGCGCCGGATTACCTTGCGGACCGAAGATGGCAGGATGATCACCGAGGGCGCGCCTGTCCTGTTTCGCGGCATCGAAGTGGGCCGCCTTGAACACCCCCGCCTGACCGTAAGCGGCAACAGCATCGTGGTGGATGCCTTTATCGAGGCACCGCACGATCGCCGGATCAACTCGGCCACGCGCTTTTGGGATACCTCCGGCTTTACCGTCTCCTTTGGAGCGGAAGGGCTGTCTTTGGATGTCGACAGCCTTGCATCCCTTGTTTCCGGCGGGATCGAATTCGACTCTGTCTTTGATGGCGGCAGCCCGGCGAACCCCGGCGCGGTCTTTGACATCTATCCAGATGAGGCCACCGCAAGGCGCACTGCTTTTGCGCGTTCCATGGCCGGTGGCGTTGCGATCTCTGTAGCGTTTGACGACTCTGTTGCGGGTCTGAGCAGTGGTGCACCCGTAGAGCTCGGCGGTATCAAGGTAGGCGAAGTCGGCAGCCTCACCGCCGCGATCCAGAATGAGACCGACACGGCAGATGTCAAACTGGTGGCCAAACTCCTGCTGCAACCCGGATTGCTGGGTCTTGCGCCAGGTGCCAACGAAGAGGACGTTTTGGACTTTCTTGAGACCGCTGTTGAGGGTGGAATGCGGGCGCGTCTCGCTTCTGCCGGACTCCTGAGTTCAGAGCTGATGGTAGAACTGGTGCGCCTCGATGATGTCCCTCCCGCCAGATTTGATCGCACAGCAGAGCCCTTCCCGGAAATGCCAAGCGCGCCATCGGATCTGCCTGATTTCTCTGCAACAGCAGAAGGCGCGATGGAACGGATCAGCCAGCTTCCGGTGGAGGAATTGATGGCGCAGGCGATCAATACCTTGGCCAGCATCGAGGCTCTGGCCGCCGCCGAAAGCACCCGGCAGGCCCCGGCAGCTGCTGTGGCTCTCTTGGAAGAAACCCGCGCCCTGCTGAACGATCCAAGCACACGCGCCCTGCCCGGAGAGCTGCGCGCCACCGTCTCAGATCTGCGTGCAATCCTGCAGGAGTTGCAACAGGGACGCGCCGTTGCGAACCTGACCGCTGCGCTTCAAGATGGGGCGCGGGCCGCAGATGAGATCGCGACAGCCTCAGAGAATCTGCCCGCGTTGGTGGACGATCTGCGCGACCTTGCCGCCAAAGCCAACAACCTTGAAGCGGAAGAGCTGATCCAATCGGTCAACACGCTGATGACCAGTGCAGATGCGCTGATTGGCACAGAGGCGGCTCGTGCGCTTCCAAGCTCATTGTCGGCGGCGCTCGAGGAAATCCGCACCACTCTCGCGACACTGCGCGAGGGCGGATTAGTCGACAACGCAAATGCCACCATGGTCTCGGCCCGCGATGCCACGCAATCGGTTGCGCAAGCCGCAGAAGGCCTGCCCGCGCTCTCCGCGCGGCTGGAGCGCCTCATGACCCGGTCAGAATCGCTGGTGGCGGCCTATGGGGATCGCTCCAATTTCAATATGGAAACGCTCGATATGCTCCGCGAAATCAAATCCGCAGCGCGCGCGGTCTCGCAGCTTGCCCGCAAGATCGAACGGGATCCGAACTCACTGGTATTTGGTAGATGATATGAAAAAACTGGTTTTATCTCTGTGTGTTGCTGGCGCTCTTTCAGCCTGTTCAAGCGCCAATGACCCTCGCTACCTGATCGCGGCCACCCCCGCAGAGCGGGTAAAAAATCTCAGTGCGCGCACGGTCGAGGTACAGCTGGTGTCCCTGCCTTCCTACGCCTCTGCGTCGGACATCGTCTCCGAAGGAGATGGCGGCGCGCTCTACTCTCAGGAACGGGCACAATGGGCGGATGATCCGGCGCGCGGCATGTCGGTTGCAATCGCGCGGGGGCTCAGCGATCGCACGGGTGCAGCTGTCGCGGTGGAGCCATGGCCACTCAATACGCCGGCCGATGCACGGCTCGATGTACGCATTGACCAGAGCTACGCACGCGCGGATGGGCTGTTTGAGCTCTCCGGGCAATATGCCGTTTCATCCCCAGACGGGCGCGTACGGGAATTTGTCAAACGGTTCCACATTGAAACCCCGGTCACTGAGTCCGGCCCAGCCGCCGCCGCGCGCGCGCTTTCGGCTGCATTGGCGGAACTGTCCCGACAAGTGGCCGTGTCGATGTGACGGTCCCGTGCAGGTCGGCGCGCCGGGATCAGGCCGCGCCTTGCAGTAGCTCTCTTACGGCCCCAGTCGCCGGCCGGTCACGCAGCGCATCCGGGGTGTCGAACTGCACGATCTGCCCCTGATCCATCACGGCCACGCGGTCCGCAAGATCCCAGGCTTCGGCCTGATCATGCGTCACCATGATCGCGCCCACCCCAACCTTTTGCTGCAATGTGCGCACAGAGCTGCGCAGAGACCGGCGCACCTGCGCATCCAGTGCACTAAAGGGCTCATCCATCAACAGAAGCTGCGGATTGATCGCCAGGGCCCGCGCCATCGCCACGCGCTGGCGCTGCCCGCCAGAGAGTTGCTGCGGAAAACGGTCGCCAAGATCCTGAAGGCCGATCATCTCCAGAAGCTCCGAGACCTTGGCGTCACGCGCTGCACGACCAGGGCGCGCGCGACGCGGCAAAACCCGCAGACCGAAGGCGATGTTATCGGCCACCGTCATGTGGCGAAACAACGCGTAGTTTTGAAACACCATGCCAAAGCGGCGCTTGCCCGCCGCCAGCCCGGTAATGTCGCGACCATCAAGATGCAATTGCCCCCGATCCGCCTGCTGCAGACCCGCTATGATATTCAACAGAGTGGTCTTTCCCGAGCCGGAAGCGCCGAGGAGCGCTATGAACTCGCCCTTTTTCATCGCAAGCGAGACGCCCTTTAGCACCTCGGTGCCATTGAAACTCTTATGAATATTACTGGCTTCGAACGTCATCTCGCATGTCCTTTCTCTGGCCCAAAGCGGTTCAGGAGCCCGCGCAACACCAGCGTCAGCAGCGCCAGAGCCGTGAGCACAGTTGCAGCGGCAAAGGCTCCGGTGGCGTTATAGTCATTGTACAAAAGCTCGATCTGCAGCGGCAGGGTCATGGTCTCGCCCCGAATGGAGCCAGCCACCACGCTTACCGCGCCGAATTCGCCCATCGCGCGCGCCGCTGTCAGCACCACGCCATAGACGAGCGCCCAGGAGATATTGGGCAGCACCACAAAGCGGAAGAGATGCCAGCCATTTGCGCCCAATGTTATGGCGGCTTTCTCCTCGTCCTCGCCCGATACCATCAGCACCGGAATAAGCTCGCGCACCACGAAAGGGCAGGTCACAAAGAGCGAGACCAGAACAATCCCGGTGAGGTTGAACATCAACTGTATGCCCTGCGGCGCAAGCACGCCGCCAACAGGACCATAGGCTCCATAGACCAACAAGAAACACAGACCCGCCACGATAGGAGAGATCGCAAAAGGGGCCTCAATCAGGATTAACAGCGCGCGCCGACCAAAGAACCTGTAGCGCGCAATCAACCACGCCGCCGCGACGCCGAACATCACATTCAGCGGCAATACAATCAGCGCCGTCACCACCGTGAGGCGGATCGCTAGCAGGGTCTCCTGGTCCAGTATGTTGGCGATATAGGTCCCCCAGCCCTCGCTGAAAGCGCGGTGGAACACCGCCGCCACGGGCACTGCGATCACCACGGTGACAAAGAGAAACGACAGAGCAATCAATATGAAACGCGTCATGATCTACCCTTCCGTCCGCAGGTAGCGATAGAGCCGGGTTTGCACCAGGTTGACCACGATCAACAACAAAAGCGATAGCCCCAGAAGGCTACCGGCAATCGCCGCCGCCGCCGGATAGTCGAACTCATCAAGTCGGATCAGGATCAGAAGCGAGGCGATCTCGGTCTTGAAGGGGAGGTTCCCGGCGATGAAGATGACCGCGCCGAACTCTCCGAGCGAGCGCACAAATGAGAGCGCAACTCCGGTCAGGATCGCAGGCAGCAATGGACGCAGGATCACCCGCACAAACCTTTGTAGACCACTGGCCCCAAGCGTGAGCGCCGCGGCTTCCTCATCGGGGTCCAGTTCCTCGATCGCGGGCTGTATCGCGCGCACCGCAAAGGGCACCGAGGTGAACACCATCGCGATTACAATGCCCCACCAAGTATAGGCGATCTTGATGTCAAACTCCGCGAGCATCCCGCCGATCCAGCCGGATTTGTCGTAGAGCGCCACCAATGCGATCCCCGCCACAGCAGTCGGCAGCGCGAAGGGAATGTCGACAAGCGCGTCCAGGACTCCGCGCCCCCAAAAGCGATAGCGCACCAGGACCCAAGCCAGAAGCAGACCAAAGACGGCATTGATCAGCGTTGCAAGAGCCGCCGCAGACAGTGTCACCTTGAGCGCAACAAGCACGCGGCGAGATGTCATCACCTTGATATAGTCAGCCGGGCTCAGTTGAGCGAGTTGCCACATCAACCCGCTTAGGGGCAATAGGATGATCAGCGTCACGAACAATAGTGTCACGCCAAGAGAAAGGGAAAACCCCGGCAGCACGCGCGGGGCGGTTCGGGTCAGGGACACCACGGTGATACTCCGGTATGGGTTTCGTCCGGCCCCCTCGGGGCCGAACATCGTCACAAACGATCTGGGTTAGTTGGTGAAGACCCGGTCGAGCGTACCACCCTCGCCAAAGTGGGTCTCCTGCGCTTCGGCCCAGCTGCCAAAGACTTCTTCGACCGTGATCAGACGCACATCAGGGAACTTGTCGGCTGTTGCAGCCACCACCTCGGGGTGATGCACACGGTTGTTGAAACCGGCAATGACTTCCTGCGCGTCCTTGGAGTAGAGAAAGTCGAGATAGGCCTCGCCAACGGCTCGGCTGCCCCGTGCATCTGCCACCTTGTCAACCAGCGCCACAGGGAACTCTGCCAAGAGGGAGATTGCAGGCACCACACGATCAAAGGCACCTTCATCCTCACTGGCGCGGATGTTCTCGACCTCGGCCTCGAAGGTAATCAGCACATCGCCAAGCTCACGCTCGACAAAGCTCGTTGTCGCACCACGCCCACCGGTGTCGAACACCACGACATTGGAGAGGATCTTACCGACAAATTCCTGCGCCGCGGCCTCATCGCCTCCAAACTTGTCAAGCGCATAGGCGTAGGCCGCGAGATAGGTGTAGCGCGCATTGCCGCTGGTTTTTGGGTTCGGGAACACGAGTTCCACGTCATCACGGGTCAGATCGTCCCAGTCTTCAATACCCTTGGGGTTGCCACCCCGCACCAGGAAAGCCGGGAGCGAGTAGTAAGGCGATGCGTTATTGGGCAGCTTTTGCTGCCAGTCCTGCGCCACAAAACCCTTGTCTGCGAGGATCTGCACATCCAGCACCTGATTGAAGGTCACGAGATCCGCCTGCAGACCTTGCAGGATCGCTCGAGCCTGTTTGGAAGAGCCAGCATGGCTTTGTTTGATGGTCAGTGTCTCGCCCGTCTCTGCCTGCCAGTTTTCGGCAAAAACAGGGTTCAGCGCCGCGTAGAGTTCACGGGCAATATCGTAGGAAACATTGAGGATTTCCTGCTCTTCGGCTTCGGCCGAACTCGCAAAACCAGCAAGCGCGATCGCGGCAGCACCGAGGCTGCGAACCAGAACCCGAGAGGACCGGAGAAACGGTTTGGAGGAGAGGGGCATTTGAGGCTCCGTTACTGAATGTGTCCGTGCATATCTGTTGGATTTTCTCCTGATTGCAATGGGTTGGACAGGATTGAAGTCTCTCATTCCATATCTCTCGCAAAGTGAGAAACAACTGTTCTAAAAACTGCGTGAGATGCAAAACGCTGCTTTCTATGCGCCCAAATTAGCCGGAACTGATCAGCCTTGAAGACATCAACACCGGGTTGAGGTGCAAATCATCGGTGAGAGCCTGCACAATTCCTGCACAAAAGCCCCGCGAAACCTGCGCGACTGCCCCCACAAAGCTGCAAGGCAGGCGTCCAGACTGCCTCCAATGAAACAAACCAATGGAGGCAGTTCATGGCACAGGATCTAATCCTTCACGGCGTTCCAGATCGCATCAGGTTGGACGGGTGGTGGCTCGAGACGACAGAAACACCAGAGCCGGACATCGCGCCGCCTATGAGGGCAAATGGCTCGTTGATGGCGTCATTGCGCATGCGGCAGGTGATCCCCCTGCTTGGCGCGCTTGTGGCACTTGCGGATTGGCTGTTCTGGCATCAGCCGGTCGGTCTCTCACTCGCCATTTTTGCCGTCGTTGTCTCCGCAGCGATTCTGGCGGTGAAACCTGAGCGACCAAGCTTACGGAGCTGGGGCCTCGCCATGGGGTTTGCGTTGCTTTGCAATCTGCCAGTGGTGATCGAGCTTCAATTTCTGTCACTCCTGTTTAGCCTCGGAGGTCTCATCACGCTTGCGGCTTGGGCGTTTGCGGGGTCCAGCTTGACGACGGGGCTCATACTGAGGATGGCACTTCGCCTCCCTGCCTTTGGGCTAGTACATTTGGTGAAAGATACCGCCGATGCGCTACCGCCTGCAACATACTCGTCACGGCTCCGGTACATGGCGGCCACGCTGCTATTGCCGCTTCTGATGGGGGCCGTGTTTCTGGGCCTTCTCGCAAATGCCAACCCAGTCCTACAGGCGGCGCTGGACAGCATCGATCTGCGCCACCTGCTCAGGGCTGAATTTTGGACGCGCTTTCTGTTCTGGGGGTGCGTGGCGTCACTCCTCTGGCCGCTCCTCAATCTGAGCGAGTCATGGATTGGGGCACAAGCCCGCCGAGCGCGCGTAACAAAGGCGGGTCCGCACCGTAGCAGCTTCTTGATCAATCCGCTTTCCGTGCGCAATTCGCTTTGGCTGTTCAATTTGATGTTTGGCATCCAGACCCTGATGGACCTCAGCATATTAACCGGCGGAGTGTCGCTGCCCGAGGGCATGAGCTATGCCTCATATGCACATCGCGGCGCCTATCCCCTTGTGGCAACGGCGCTGCTCGCCGGACTCTTTACACTGCTCACGCGAAATATGATTGGCCAAGACAAGGTTCTGCGGTCTCTGGTCTATCTGTGGCTGGCGCAGAACATGATACTTGTTGCAACAGCCGCGATCCGATTGCAGCACTATGTTGAGGCCTACGCCCTTACCTACCTGCGTGTCGCGGCATTTATCTGGATGGCTCTGGTTCTGACAGGGCTGCTGTTGACGATCTGGCAAATCCATCGCGGGTTTGGGACATCATGGCTATTGCGACGGTGCTTGGCTGCGCTCGCCATCACGCTCTACCTCTCCAGCCTCACAAATTTTGCCGACATAGTCGCCAGATATAATCTCACCCATGGCAGCGCGCTTCGGGGGCCTGACACCTACTATATCTGCAGTCTCGGTCCGGGGGCCTACCGCACGATACTGGATCATGAAGCAAGCACCGGACAGGATATTTGCACACGCATGATTGAACGCGACCTCGAGCGCATTTCAATCCGGAACTGGCGCGAATGGGGCTATCGGATGTGGCGGCTTGAGGCCTATGATCGGGCGCAGAATTGAGAGGCCCGATTTTTATGTCCGCACGCATTCTTGTTGTCGATGACGATCCCGACATTCTCGAGGTGACGCGGTTCGCCATTGAAAAGGCCGGGTTTGAAACCTGCTTTGCCAGTGATGGGCTTGCGGCCATTGCCGCGCAGCGGCGAGACGCGCCCGATCTCGTGGTGCTGGATATCGGGCTGCCGGAAAAGGACGGACTCGAAGTCTGCCGGGACATCCGAAAATCCTCAGATGTGCCGATCCTGTTCCTGACGGCGCGGGATGAAGAGATCGACCGGATCGTAGGGCTGGAGCTTGGCGCAGATGATTATTTGACCAAGCCCTTTTCACCGCGAGAACTGGTCGCCCGCATCAAGGCCATACTGAAGCGCAGCACACCCAGCATCACCCAACTCCCCACGGCATTGACACATGGCGCATTGGAGTTGGATGCCGAGCGCCACCAATGCGCCTTTGCCGGCGTGCCCGTATCTTTGACCGGCTCCGAGTTTCGTTTGCTGAAAGTCCTGATGACGCGCCCAGACCTTGTTCTGACCAGAGCACAGCTTGTGGAGGCGCTCTATGGGTTTAATATCCATGTGTCGGACCGCACCATCGACAGCCACATTCGCAACATCCGCGCAAAGATGTCAGAGGTCGGCTGCACCGAAGCAGTGGTCACCGTACATGGCGTAGGCCTCCGGATGGGCGCATGCCAGCAGACATGATCCGCAAGTGGCGCCCGCGCCTCTGGACTGTTGTCCTCCTGGTGCTGGCAATTGTGCTG
Organism: Ruegeria sp. TM1040; assembly: GCF_000014065.1. Classification (NCBI taxonomy): domain Bacteria; kingdom Pseudomonadati; phylum Pseudomonadota; class Alphaproteobacteria; order Rhodobacterales; family Roseobacteraceae; genus Ruegeria; species Ruegeria sp. TM1040. Next base: position 346,359 of record NC_008043.1, read on the forward strand.
TGCCTTCCGATTGCCGGGCTGATCCTGTTTCGGTTCTATGACAATCAGTTGGTGCAACAGACCGAAGAAAGCGTGCTGGCGCAGGCTGCGGTGATGGCGGCCACCTATGCAGACCTTTACAGCGAGGCTGCGGGGCTCGCCCCGCCAAAGCCAAAGCCCGTGTCGGCGCAAGACGCCATCTTTCCGTCGCTGTCAATCAACAGCGCCACCGTCTTGCCACCTCGTCCCGACGCGGCCAACCCGTCAACATCAGTGACTGCAACTTACCAGCGCCTCGCACCGCAACTCTCTCGGATCGCAAGTTCAGCGCAAGCGCAAACACTTGCGGGCTATCGCTTCCTTGACACGCAAGGCAATGTGATTGCTGGGACCGCCGAAATTGGCCGCGATCTGGGCCACGTCAGCGAAGTCCGTGCCGCCCTTGATGGTCATGTCGTTTCTGTTGCGCGCACGCGGGTGCGAGACAGCAGCCCGCCTGCGCTTTATACGCTCAGCCGTGGGGCCAGAGTGCGCGTCTTTGTGGCAATGCCTGTACATGTGAACGAGGCTTTGATCGGGGCGGTCTATGTCAGCCGTACACCCAGCCATATTTTTCGTTTCCTCTATGGGGAGCGCTTCAATTTGCTAAAGGCCGCTGCCTTTGTTGCACTGTCTACCACGCTGATCGGATATGTGTTCTGGCGCTTCATCACCCGCCCCATCCGACTGCTGAAAGAGCGTAGCCAACTGGCCACCCAAGGCAATCACGCCTTTGAGGCACCAGATCATCTTGGCACGCGCGAGATCGAAGACCTAAGCCTCAGCTTCAAATCGCTGACCGAGCGGCTGCAGAACAATCGCGATGCGCTCAAGACGTATACGGCCCATGTCACCCACGAATTGAAATCACCCCTCACTGCACTGAAGGGCGCAGCAGAGCTCTTGCGTGACGATGATCTGAGCCAGAGCCAGCGACATCGGTTGCTCGACACGATCGAGAAAGGCGGCACACGCATAGAAGATCTGCTGGCCCATATGCGTGCCTTCAGCCTTGCGGACCAACAAGCGATGTCCGGGCGCTGTAGTCTTGAGCAGATCCAAGATCAGATCACGCAGGCGTTTCCCGCTCTTAGTATCATGATCGAGAATGGCTCTCTTGGTCTACCATCAGAGGCCACCACACTCTCCATCCTGTTGACGCATCTTTTGCAAAACGCACAGCAACATGGCGCAAAAACCGTCAAACTACGCACAGCGCACACAAACGGATCAATCACCCTGCGGATCTCGGATGACGGCGCGGGGATCAGTGCGGGCAATGCCGACAAGATCTTGCAGCCTTTCTTCACCACCCGACGCGACAGTGGCGGAACAGGGATGGGACTCAATATCGTGAAATCGACAGTGGAGGCCCTTGGCGGGCACTTGTACATTCTACCGCAAGACACGGGCGCAGGGTTCGAGTTGGAGTGGCCCAACGCCACCCCGTCACTGGATCGAACTCAAGCTCCCGGCGCATAGGGCCCATAGGTTGTATAGCCCTGATGATCGCCGCCAAAAAGCGTCTCGCTGTCAAATGCGGACAGCGGCAAATCCTGGGCAAAGCGATGCGGCAGATCGGGGTTGGCGACGAACGCACGACCAAAGGCCACCACATCCGCCAGACCAGCGTCCAAGATCACCTTGGCCCTTTCTTTGTCGTAGCCTCCGGCGACAAGGATGCTGCCGGAAAACACCTCACGCAGAGCCGCGCGAAAGGCGCGCGGTGTTTCAGGAGCATCATCCCAATCGGCCTCGGCGATATGGATATAGGCGATCCCGATACGCGCCAGCGCTTTGGCCATCTCAAGAATCGTCTCGGGCGCGCTGGGATCGTCCATTCCACGCTGGGTGATAAAAGGCGAGATCCGCAGCCCGACGCGATCCGCACCGATTTCCGCTGCGACGGCCTCGACCACCTCGATGGCAAACCGGATGCGGTTCTGCACGCTGCCACCGTAGCGGTCCTGCCGTTTGTTCGAACTGGAACGTAAGAACGCATCAATCAGATACCCATTGGCTGCGTGGATCTCGACGCCATCAAACCCGGCCACCTTTGCATTGCGCGCAGCCGCAGCATAGTCCGCAACAACCTCCGCGATCTCGGTCGTCTTCAGCGCACGTGGCACCGGGCATTCCACCATGCCGGCCCTGTTGGTTTTGGGATCGACGACCCACACGCTTGCATCTGGTGCTATCGCCGAAGGGGCGACAGGCAGCCCATCGGCATGGAACATTCCGTGGCCCATCCGGCCAACATGCCAGAGCTGGTTCACAATGCGTCCGCCTGCCTCATGAACCGCCTGCGTAACCACGCGCCATCCTGCGACCTGATCATCGGAATGAATGCCCGGCGTGAAGGAATAGCCTTGTCCTTGGCGGCTGATCTGGGTGGCTTCTGTGATGATAAGCCCGGCACTGGCCCGTTGAGCATAATACGCCGCCATCATGTCGTTGGGGAGGTTTCCGGGCTGGTCCGTCCGGCTGCGCGTCATTGGAGCCATGGCAATCCGGGACGGAAGCGAAAGCGCGCCCACTTTTATGGGGTCAAAAAGGGTGGTCATATGTCTGGTCCTTCGATGCCTGATCGTTTTGGCCGTTTCCTTGATGAAACCAAGATGCAGATTGCGGATCCGTAAGATAATTGGCTAAAAATCAAAATTATAATTCGGACAAGGCGAATAATGCTGTTAGATAATCTCTCTCTGTTTCTCCGCATCGTGGAGAAAGGCGGGCTCGCAGCTGGCGGGCGAGAACTGGGACTGTCACCGGCGACCGTCTCGGAACGCCTCGCTGCGCTTGAAGCCCACTTCGGCGCGCGATTGCTCAACCGCACAACGAGGTCCATCAGCCTGACAGTAGAGGGCCGCGAACTCGTCCATGGCGCCCAGCGGCTGCTTGCGGAAACAGAGGAACTCGAGTCGCGGATCCGCCTTGGGACTCAACAGATTGCCGGGCCGATCCGTGTCAGCGCGCCATCGGATTTGGGGCGCAACCGGCTTGCCCCAATCCTAGACAGGTTCCTAGAGCAGAACCCAGAGGTCTCGATCGACCTCCATTTGAGTGATGGTTTTGTGGATATGGCGACCATGGGGCTGGATATGGCGATCCGCTATGGTGAGTTGGCGGACAGCAGCCTCATCATGCGTCGACTCGCGGACAACGCGAGGATTGTCTGCGCTGCACCAAGCTATCTGGAGGCCAACGGCACCCCAGGCGATCCTTTGGATCTGGCGCATCACAACTGCCTGTTGATGCGGTTTGGATCGGATGTGGATCGCGCCTGGCCCTTTGACATCGATGGGCGCAGGAAACGCGTTGTGGTGCGTGGAAACCGCATCGCCAATGATGGTGATCTGATCCGCCAATGGGCTCTGGAGGGGCGCGGGATCATGCGCAAGTCGCAATGGGATGTGCAGCAGGACCTCGCAGAGGGGCGGCTTGTGCCACTTCTGCGGAACTTTGAGGTCGAGCCGATCCACTTGCAGGTGGTAATGTCGGCGGGAAGACCTCAGCCGCGCCGGGTGCGCGCCTTGCTTGATACCATCGTGGCAGAGTTTCAGCCCTCTCGCTCGGACAGTTGATTGGAACGCGCATTTCAACGCTAGAAATGCACCTGCTTTGCTCTGCATAGCGCCCGTACGGCACTCAAGCTTCTTCAGACTTCGGCACCGCCTGCTTCTTTCTCTACCAGCAGATCAATGAGCCTTTGCGCGGATTGGGGCAGATCGGCCCAGCGACGCACTAGGATAGAGCGATCTCTTACGGCCCAGTCGTCCGCCAAAGCCAGCAACGTGATGTCCATGGTCTGCAGGTGGCGCAGCGCGGCAGACTCCGGCACGACCCCGATCCCAACGCCTGCCTCGATCAGGCGACACATGGCTTCAAAACTGCGCACCTGAATTCTGAGTTGGCGATCAAACGCTGAACGACGCAACTGCCGACGCAGGAAATCGAGCAAAGTGCTGCCATCGTGAAGCGCGATATGCTCAAATGCCAGGGTTTGCTCCAGGGAAACCTGATCATGATGGGCCAAATGATGCCCGGAAGGAACCGCCAGCATCAGCCGGTCCGTCGCAAAACGCAGTCGCTCCAAACCATCACGCCCTTCGGTGCCAGAAATGATCCCGATATCCGCAGTCCCATCGGCCACAGCACGGATGATCTCTTGGGTCAGTCGCTCCTGGAGATCGACCCGAACGCCCGGATGGTCCGCCAAAAAACGCGCGAGGATCGCGGGCAGGAATTCCGTCACTCCTGTCGTGTTGGCATAGATACGCAAGTGTCCCATCTGAGCATTCGTCATGTCATCCGTGAGGAAATCAAACTGTCGTAGGACAAGGCGTGCATGCCGCAACAAGGCGTCACCCGACGGTGTCAGCTCTACCCCTTTGTTCTTGCGCACAAGGAGTTGCTGGCCAATCTCTTGCTCCATGGCTTTGATGCGGGCGCTGGCAGCGGGCGGCGACAGGAAGGCACGCGCAGCACCGTGGGTCAGGTTGCCGCACTCGGCGATCATCACAAAAAGCCTCAGGTCCGCAAGTTCGATGTTCATTTGCATTCACCTTTGAAAAACACAGCATTCATGAAATGCGAATTTTCTGAATTCAAGACCTGTGCAAGGATCACGCAGATACCTGACACAATAGAGGGCAGAGGCAGATGGACCGTCTGGCAGATTGGATCGGCCGAACAGAAACCCGCACCGAGTGGATTGCGCCTTTTCCTGCCAACGCACTGGCGGCAACGCTTGATTGCTCCGGCACGGAATATGGAGAGGACTCCGAACTGCCTCCGCTCTGGCATTGGATGCATTTTCTGCCAATCTACAAGCTATCAGAAGCCGGGTATGACGGGCATGCTGCCCTGGGTGGGTTTCTTCCGCCAGTGCCTTTGCCACGCCGGATGTGGGCGGGCAGCAGATTGCAGTTCCATGCCCCACTGCGGATCGGGCATGTGCTCACCAAGAAATCGACGGTTCAATCGGTGATTGCCAAGAAAGGCCGCAGTGGCCCCTTGGTCTTTATCACGGTCAGGCACCTGATATTTGATCAGGACACCCTTGGCATTGATGAAGAACACGACATCGTTTACCGCCAAGAACCCTCGCCCGACGCACCGGTGCAAAAACCATTGCCCGCGCCAGAAACCTCTGACTTTTCACGCGAAATCACTCCTGATCCAGTTCTCCTGTTTCGCTATTCAGCGCTGACATTCAACGGGCACCGGATCCACTACGACCGGCCCTTTTGCACCGTCTCCGAAGGATATAGTGGCCTCGTCGTGCACGGCCCGTTGCTTGCTACGCTCCTTCTGGATCTATTGCGCCGAGAACGTCCCAGTGCAACGGTCACGGGGTTTGAATTTCGTGCGCTCTCTCCGGTTTTTGACAATGATCCGTTTTCGGTACACGGCGCCATTGGCGAGGATGCGAAGACCTACAGCCTCTGGGTGCGGCGCGCGGATGGCGCGTTGGCAATTAAAGCCGAGGCGCGCGTGATATGACCTGAACACCAAATCTGGTCTTTCCCCTACATATCGTGATCAACAGATAAGTAGGACACATAGAAAAGGCGGGACGTTGATGTCCCACCTTTTCTTTGGCCTATCCAGAGAGATCTTCGTGGCGAGCGTTCACCCGCCTGCAAAACCTCTGATTAGACGGTTCCGCCAAGACTGCCTTCGAGCGCGACGAGCTCCTGTCCGCCCGCCATCAGATCTTGCAGTTCTTCGGGGGTAATTTGCCCGCGCTGCGCGGTCCCCAATGTCTGACCTCGGTTTAGCACAGTGAAACGGTCCCCTACTGCAAGCGCATGGCGCACATTATGGGTGATGAAAACCACTGCGATACCTTGCTTGCGAACCTTGTCGATGGTGGCGAGCACATTTGCAGTCTGGCGCACACCTAGCGCCGATGTGGGCTCATCGAGGATCAGCACCTTGGCTCCGAAATGTACCGCGCGCGCGATGGCGACCGTCTGACGCTCCCCACCCGACAGGGTGCCCACGGCCTGATCCGGGCCGCGCAGGTTGATCCCCATCTTGCGCATCTCATCCATAGTCACTTGATTGGCGTAATCATGGTCAAAGAAGTTCAACGGCCCGATCTTCTTTGTTGGCTCGTTGCCCATAAAGAAGTTCCGGCTGACGGACATCAAGGGGATCATTGCCAGATGCTGGTGCACCGTTGCAATGCCAGCCGAGATCGCATCGCGAGGGTCGCCGAAACTCATGGGCTTTCCTTCAAAGTAGATCTCGCCATGGGTCGGCTTGTGGACGCCGGACATGGTTTTGATGAAGGTCGATTTGCCCGCCCCGTTGTCGCCCAACAGACAATGACATTCACCGGGGAAGACCTCGAGAGAAACGCCAGCCAAAGCGATAACGCTGCCGAAATGCTTCTCGATATTCTTCATCTCGATGATGGGTGCGTGTTCGGATGCCATTTTAGCGCTCCCCCGTGATGATGCGACGGATATAGGTGTTCAGGATCACGGCGCCCAAAAGGATCACTCCGAGGAAGACGCGGAAGAGACTGCTTTCAACGCCTGCGAAAAACAGACCCTGCTGGACCACGCCAAAGATCAGCGCCCCAAGAGCCGCGCCCAGAACAGAGCCATAGCCCCCCGTCAGCAACGCGCCCCCGATGACCACGGCGATGATGGCCTCGAACTCTTTCAACAGACCACGGTCTGCGCCCGCAGAGCCGAACTCCATCACCTGACAGACCGCAAATACGGTGGCGCAGAAGGCGGTGAACATGAACATGAGGATCTTGACCTTGTTCACTGGCACACCCGAGTTGCGGGCAGCCTCCGCATCTCCACCGGCGGCAAAGATCCAGTTCCCGAACTTGGTCTTGGTCAGCAGTATATGGCCAAAGAGGATCAGCACAATCGCCCAGATGATCAACATCGGAACGCCATCCACAACGGGCTGGCCCTGCCGGGTGCCGCGTTCAAATGTCGCGATGAGGCCCGCTTCCCCCATCCACTGAAACAGACCTGTCAGGACTTTGCCCCCAAAAATGGGAGCAAGCCAGTCGCCCTCTGCCGCATCCTTGATCCCACCAATAATCGTTTTGCGCTCAATCACTTGCGGCAGAAAGATCGCAAAACCGCGCAGGATGAACAGGAAGGCCAGAGTCACAATAAAGCTGGGCAAGCCTGTGCGGATCACGATGAAGCCGTTTAGCGCGCCGATTGCGACGCACAGCACAAATGTGAGCATGATCGCCATCCAGACCGGCCAGCCAAGCGTCACGCTAAAGATCGCGATCAACATACCGGCAAAGCCGATCATCGAGCCGACCGATAGGTCAAACTCGCCTGCGATCATCAGCAGGCACGCGCCAACGGCGATAATCATGAACTGTGCCGAGACCGTCGCCCAGTTCATCATGCCCTGGCTGTTGAACATGCCGCTGTCGAAGGCGAACAAAAGGAAGAACGTGAACACGGCGACGGTGCCGACCATGCCGCCAAGCTCCGGGCGGATCAAGGCTTCGCGGAGGCGGGATCGGGATTTGATCCTCTCGTCGACCGCGGTATCGGTGGATGCGTTGGACATGGGTGCCTCTAAGCTCCGTTGTCAGGATAGAGAAAGGGCGGCCAAATCGCTCCGGCCGCCCTTGGGAAGGAAATCAGCGATACTCGCCTGCAAACTGCTCGATCTTCTCGAGACCATCGGCGGTTACAAAGCCGGGACCAGAGTTGATGTTGTTGCCGGGCAGGACGCCATAGCGGTGGTAATTCGTCATGACCACAACCGGCAGGTAAGCCTGGAGGAAAGGCTGCTGGTCAATACCCCACTGGATGACACCGGATTGGATGCCTTTGACGATTTCGCCGCCCAGATCGAAAGTGCCGAAGTAGATGTCACCCGCCATGCCGTTTTCTTCAAGCGCCAGGAGCGTTGGGTCGGCACTGGTCGGCCCCAGGGTCAAAACAGCGTCGGTGTCGGGATTGGCCGAAAGATAGGCCAGCACACGGTTCTTGATTTCAGCCGGGTCCTGACCCGCGTCAATCATTTGCGTACCGAGCTCCACCCCGAGACCATCCGCGAACCCCTGGCAACGATCCTGCGAGGAAGGTTGTACAATATAGTGGTTCACACATAGGAAGCTCTCGACACCGTCGCCTTTGGCGCGCAGACCCGCAGCGTAGCCCGCGTCGTACTCCGGCTGCCCCACATACATCAAAGCCCCGACAGAGCGTGCCTGATCCGGGGTGCCCGTGTTCATGATGATCACGTCCACGCCACTGTCGACCGCCGTTTTGATGGGACCGGACAACACGTCATAATCTGCCAGCGTGGTGATAATCCCATTCGGGCCTGATGCGGCCGCCTGCTCGATGATCCGCGCCATATCGGCTAAATCGCCCGTAGGCGGGTTGCGGTATTCCACTTCGACGTCCATCTGCTCGCCGGCCAGTGCGATGCCGTTCTTGATCGTATTCCACCAGCTGTCGCTGTCAGGCGCGTGGCTGACCAGGATGTATTTCTCCCCTTCGGCTGAGACCGTCGTGGCCACCATCAGGGGCGCTGCGGCAACAACCGCCGCCAGCGCAAATTTCTTTGTCAATGAAGTCATGATTTCCTCCCCAAATTCACCTTGCTTCTGGTGCGAGAGCGGTCCTCCCCGCCTCTCCGACTCAAGATTAACCACATCCCAATCCACTTTGCAACCGGTTGCAAAATTTTGTGGAGCATTTGATACTGCGGGAACCTTGTAAACCCGCTACAAGGAACAGACAGGTTAGCTAAGAAGGCAAACGGGATGGCCGTTACGTTGAAAGAGGTTGCAGAACGTGCGGGGGTTTCCCGTTCTGCTGTATCGCGCACCTTTACCGACGGGGCCTCTGTGTCCGACAAGATGCGGCGCAAGGTTGAAAAGGCCGCCCGCGAACTGGGCTACAGCCCAAATGCGCTGGCCTCATCGCTGACAACAGGGCGCACCAAGCTGATCGGGCTTGTCTCGAACAACTTTCACAACCCCATCTTTCTCGAGGTCTTTGATCTCTTCACGCGCGGCCTTCAGGATCGGGGCTTGCGTCCATTGCTTGTGAACCTGACCGATGAAACAGACCCCGAGCATTCTGTGAATATGCTGCGCCAGTATTCCGTCGATGGGGTGGTTGTGGCCTCGTCCACGTTGCCCCCGGGGTTTGCCAAGGCCTTTCGCGACGCAGGCGTGCCCGTGGTTCATAGTTTTGGCAGATCATCCTCGGCGCCTCAGGTGCATGTTGTTGGGATCGACAACGTTGAATCGGGGCGCATGGCGGCACGCGCGCTCATTGCGCGGAACTATACGCATGTGGCCTTTATGGGCGGTCCGGAAACTGCGACCTCCACGCAGGATCGCCATGCAGGCTTCATGTCGGAAATGTCCAAACACCCCAACATCCGGGCGACATACTCCTTCGCCGAGGCCTATTCCTTTCAGGCGGGACGCTCCGAGATGATGAGGCTTCTACAGGCTGGGCCTGCCGAGGCGTATTTCTGTGGCGACGACGTCCTCTCGATTGGTGCGCTCTCGGCCATCTCAGACAGCGGCCTCAGCGTACCGAAGGACATCGGCATCATCGGATTGAATGATATGGAAATGGCTGGTTGGGAGAGCATCGACCTGACAACGGTTCATCAGCCGATCCGACAAATCGTCTCTTCATCCATTGAATTGATGGTGGCGATGCTCGATGAGCCGGACCGCTATCCCGAGGCCCGCATCTTTCCCTGTTCGATTGTCGAGCGGGGCACATTGCGCCCCGCCCCCAAAACCTAGCGAAACATCGGTGGGCGCGCGTCCATCCATTCACCGCCAGCCTTGGCCGAAGACACCGCAGTGTGAACCGCAGCCATGGAACGCACTCCGTCCGCCGCATTGGGCAAGCCATCTCTGGCCGCCCCGGAAATTGCGTCGGCCAGATCGCAATAGATATTGGCCACCGCCAGTGGAAAGCCCTCAGGGTGGGCAATCGCAACGCGGCTGAGACGTTGCGCCTCCTCATGCAGACCTGCTTCGCCCTTCTCGATGACCTGTGTGCGCCCTCCGACGGGCGTATAGATCAACTGGTTTGGTTGTTCAGACGCCCAACGCAGCCCCCCTGTTTCCCCAAACACCTGAATGTCGAAACCATGCTGGCGCCCGATGGCCACGGACGACGTCCAGAGCCGGCCTACGGTGCCGCCTTCGAGGCGGAAGTTGACCATCGCGTCATCCTCTAGCACCCGCGAAGAAATCGTAGAGGCAAAGTCCGCCGAGAGCCGCTCCACCTCATCACAGCAGATAAAGCTGGCCATGTGCAGAGCATGAATGCCGCAATCCGCGAACTGTCCGGACACCCCAGCCATTTCAGGGTCATAGCGCCACCTCACCCGAGGATTATCCGCATCTGTGGCATCCCCGTGATGACCGTGGCTAAAGTTGGTGACAACGAGGCGGATCTTGCCAATTTCTCCAGCACGCACCATTGCGCGGGCTTGCCGCACCATCGGATAGGCTGAATAGCAGTAGTTCACGGCACAGATCTTACCGGATTTCTGCGCAATTTTGACAATCTCCTCGCCCTCTTCCACCGTCATGGTCATCGGTTTTTCGCAGAGCACGTTGAAACCGGCCTCGAGGAAGTTCTTGGTGATCTCAAAGTGCGTGGCATTTGGCGTCGCGACAGTCACCAGATCAACACGGTCCTCACGACCACGCTCACCATCGAGCATTTCGCTCCAATCTCCGTAGGCGCGATCTGCGGCAATGCCGAGACTCTGCGCATAGGCCCGACCGACATCGGCGCGATGATCCAAGGCCCCGGCCGCGAATTCAAAACGCCCATCTGCCAATGCTCCCAAACGATGCGCCGGGCCAATCTGGCTGCCTTCACCGCCGCCGATCATGCCCCATTTCAGTTTCGTCATGGCTGCATCTCCTCAGTTGAAGCCGATCGTTTCGAGATATTCGCGGTTCTTCAGTGCGTCTCCAACCGGATCCGGATCAAGGGTCGGGTCGCAGTCCTGCTCAACCGTACACCATCCCGCAAATCCTGCCTCCAAAAGCACCTGACGCACCGCCGGAAAATCGACATCCCCAAGGCCCAGATTGCAAAAGATGCCCTGCCCGCATGCCTCGTAAAAACCGGTGCGATTGGCGATAACCTCCGCCTTTACCTTCGGGTCTATATCTTTGAAATGCATGTAGGAAATCCGACCAACATGGCGCTTCATAAACGCAACCGGGTCAAACCCTGCATAGGAGTGATGACCGGTGTCGAAACAGATCTTCAAAAGCGATTCATCCACCTCACTCAGAAGGCGCTCCAGCTCGGGTTCAAAGTCCATAAACCCAGCAGCATGCGCATGGATGCCCACAGTCAGACCGTATTCTTCAGCCCCGATCCGAGCACTCTCTGCGATGCGGTTTCGGTAGGCGGTCCATTCGGCTTTGTCCATCTGCTCAGCCTCTGCCGCGCGACCCGCGGTTGGCGCGCGACGTGGCGAGATCGAATCGATCAGGACAAGATGCTGCGCACCATGCGCTCTCAATGCGCGCGCAGTACGATGGGTGGCATCCACGACATCCTCCCACGCCGCTGGATCATGGTACGCGCGAAAAACCACGCCACCGATCAGGTCGAGATCATGCTCGGCCAAAGCCTCCCCAAGCTCCACAGGATCCTCGGGCATGAAACCCACGGGCCCCAGTTCTATCCCCTTGTACCCTGCCTCAGCACAGTCCTTCAGGACTGACCGCCATGTCGGATTGCGCGGATCATCCGCAAATTCGACACCCCACGAACAGGGGGCGTTGCCAATTCTGATGCTCATCGTCTTGCGTCTCCGCTACTTAGAAATCTTTGATATCTTTCCAGGTTTTGCTCTCGGATGCGGCCAGCCCCGCAGCGATTACCCGGTTTACGTCATGCCCGTCGCGAAACGTGGGCCACTGCGCTTCACCGGTCTCGATCGCGCGCAGGAAATCCCGCGCCTCAATGATGATCTGGTCCTGATAGCCCGTTCCGTGCCCCGGCCCCTGACAGAAAGGTTCGTAATCCGGGTGGGCGGGACCAGTGAGGATCTTGCGGAATCCTCGCTCTGCTTCTGGACCTTCCATACGATAGAGCCACAGCGCGTTCTGATCTTCTTGATCAAAGCGGATCGCACCTTTTGTTCCTGTGATCTCATAGGCATAGCCCATCTTGCGTCCTGTCGCGATGCGGCTGAAATACATCTGCCCCATGGCCCCGTTCTCAAAGCGGCACATCATCTGAGCGTGATCGTCATTTGTGACCTGGCCGCCCGGTCGTTCTTTGTGAACGGTTTCAACCTCAGCCATGACACGCGCGATCGGTCCGATCAGTGCCAGTGCCGCATTGACCATATGTGGCGCCAAGTCCCCCATGGTTCCATTTGCCATGCCACTGGTTCGCCAGCTCGCCGGGGTCTCGGGGTTAGCATAAAAATCCTCGGTGTGTTCGCCGCGGAACCAGGTGATCTCACCAATGTCACCGGCAGCAACCAGGGCGCGGGCAAATTGGCTCGCAGGGGTGCGGATGTAGTTGAAACCCACCATATTCGCGACTCCGGAGGCTTCGGCGGCCGCGACCATGGCTGCACTGTCCGCGAGCGATGCACCCATGGGTTTTTCACACAGCACCGGTTTACCCAACGCAAAGCATGCCTCTGCGATCTGACGATGAACCTCTTGTGGCGTAGCAATGACTACCGCTTCCACGCGTGGATCGTGAACAAGCTCTCTCCAATCCGCGGTCGCACGGGCAAAACCATAGGCCTGCCGATAGCGCTCGGCACTATCTGGAGAAGAAGCGCAGACCATTTCCAAGCGAGGGCGAAGAGCCGTGTTGAAGACCGCTCCGACCGCGGCCATGGCCACCGCATGCGCCTTGCCCATGTAGCCACCCCCAAGGATACCGATACCGATTTCCGACATGCGATTTTCCCCTCCCCTGTGAAAACTGTTTGCAACCGGTTGCAAAATTCGTATCGTGTGAATCGAGATCTAGCAAGCCACATTTGGCAATGCGCCGCTTTTTCCCATGGGAGATACGCTGACATGTCTGCGCAAGACGACACCATCCGCCTGACCACAGCACAGGCCATCATCCGCTGGCTGTGCAACCAGTACATTGAAATCGATGGCGAAGAGATGCGCCTGTGTGGCGGTGGCTTCGGCATCTTTGGACATGGCAATGTGACCTGTCTGGGCGAGGCGTTGAACACCGTCCGCGATGCGCTTCCGCTCTATCGCGGACAGAATGAACAAAGCATGGGATTTGCAGCTGCAGGATATGCCAAGACCTGGTTACGGCAGCGGTTCATGTTCTGCACCGCAAGTGCGGGGCCGGGCACCGCCAATCTCGTGACGGCGGCAGGGCTGGCTCATGCCAATCGCTTGCCGATGCTGATGCTCTGCGGAGATACCTTCCTCACCCGCCTGCCGGACCCAGTTCTGCAACAAATGGAAAACTTCAACGATCCGACCTTTGGCGTGAACGACGCGTTCAAACCGGTCAGCCGCTTTTGGGATCGAATCTGCCATCCAGCACAGGTGATTCAATCGCTCCCGGCTGCGATTGCAACCATGCTTGATCCGGCGGATTGCGGCCCGGCCTTTATCGGCCTGCCTCAGGACGTGCAGGGCTGGACCTATGATTATCCAACTAAATTCTTTGACAAAAAGGTACATCGCATTCGCCGTCAGGCACCAGATGCAGATGAAATCGCAGATGCGGTCGCCGCGTTAGCCGCGGCGGAGCGCCCCATCCTGATTGCAGGTGGTGGCGTCCAATACTCTCGCGCCGCAGAAACACTCCGTGAATTTGCCGAGACCCACCAGATCCCGGTGGTCGAAACCATCGCGGGCCGCGCCAATATGCGGGCGACACACCCCCTGAACATCGGCCCGATTGGGGTGACAGGGTCAGACAGCGCAAATGCAATCGCGGAAAAGGCCGATGTGATCGTCGCCGTTGGCACCCGGTTGCAAGACTTCACCACCGGATCCTGGACAGCCTTTTCAAAGGACGCTCAGTTTATCTCGATCAACGCCGCGCGCCATGATGCAGGCAAGCATATGTCCTTGCCAGTTGTGGGCGATGCCAAGTTGAGCCTCGCCGCAATCGAGGCCGCAACAGACTACAATGCACCCCTAGATTGGGTCGCTTATGCGCAGGATCAGCGCAGCAAGTGGGACCGATATGTGGTCGAGAACACCGCCCACGGCAATCGCCCTAATTCCTATGCCCAGGCGATCGGCGTCGTGAACGACCTCTGCGATCCGCGCGACCGCGTAGTGGCCGCTGCGGGTGGGTTGCCGGCTGAGGTCACAGCAAACTGGCGCACGCTTGATATCGGCACGGTGGATGTGGAGTTTGGCTTTTCATGCATGGGGTACGAGATTGCTGGCGCCTGGGGCGCGCGCATTGCTCAGTCGCAGATGGAACCCGATCAGGATGTCATCACTTTCTGCGGGGATGGCTCTTATATGATGCTGAACTCGGACATTTATTCCAGTGTCCTCTCAGGCAAAAAAATGATTGTTCTCGTGCTCGACAACGGAGGCTTTGCGGTCATCAATAAACTGCAAAACAACACAGGAAATCAGAGCTTTAACAACCTTCTTGCGGATTGCCCGACCATTGCAGAACCCTTCGGCGTGGATTTTGTCGCCCATGCCGCCTCGATGGGGGCGATGGCCGAAAAAGTCGCCAACCCGGCAGAACTAGGCGAGGCATTCAAACGCGCGAAGGCTGCCGACAAGACCTATGTGATCGTAATGGATGTGGACCCCTATGAGGGATGGACCACCCAAGGGCATGCATGGTGGGAAGTCGGAACGCCCCATATCACCGAGGATGAAGCCGTCAGGACTGCGCATCTGGACTGGGAGTCCTCGCGCAGCAAACAGCGAAAGGGCATCTGATGAAGCGCTTTCTTGCACTCACATCCAAACTTGTGTCGCCCGCCTTCGAGATACGTTCCCGTCAGGCACCGTTGAACGCGGACAACACGGAGGGACAACAGTGAACCTGATAGACGGCATCAAAGGCAATCGCTTTGCAGTCTTTGGACGCGCTGGCATGGATATGTTTGCCGACCCCATCGGAACCAAAAGCGAGGACGCCACGACATTTCGCGCTGATCTGGGGGGATCTTCGGCCAATATCTGCGCCGGTCTTGTAAAACTCGGGGCAGAAGCGGCACTCGTCACCTCGGTCTCGGATGACGCGGTCGGACGATTTTGTGTGAACCGTCTGCGAGACTATGGAGTCGAGACACGATATGTCCGCGCGGTCGGAGGCGAAGCACGCACATCGCTAGCCGTCTATGAGAGCCGGATTGATGATTTTCAGAACGTGATTTATCGCAATGGCGCTGCCGATTTTCAGGTGACCAAAGCCGATATGGATGCAGTCGACTATAGCGCGTTCTCGGCTCTGATCACGGCAGGCACGGTCTTTGCCGCCGAGCCGTCTCGCTCCGCGACCTTTCGCGCGTTCGAGCACGCACGGACGGCGGGACTGCCAGTAATCTTTGACATTGATTACCGCCCCTATAGCTGGCCCTCGCCCGAAGTGGCCTCGGAGGTCCTGACCCGCGCAGGTGAGGCCAGCGACCTGATCGTGGGCAATGATGAAGAATTCGGCTTTATGGCAGGTCACATCGACAAGGGGCTCGAGAAGGCGCGCGCCCTCGCCGCACAAGGTCGCATGGTGATCTACAAGATGGGCGAGGCGGGCGCGATCACCATTGCCGAGGGACAGGAAATCCGTACCGGCATCTACCCTGTCACCGCAGTCAAACCCAATGGCGCAGGCGATAGTTTTATGGCCGGGCTTCTAGCGTCAATCGCGCAGGGCCATGCGCTCAGTGACGCCGTACTGCGTGGGTCAGCCTGTGCATCCATCGTTGTCTCCCAGCCTGGCTGCGCAAACGCCATGCCTACAACTGCCGAGCTTGAGGCCTTTCTGGCTTCGCACCCCGGCCCAACCGTCTGAAAGGAACGCCCAATGCATATTGCGCCCCATGACAACCAAAACAAACCTATCGTAGACGCAGAGCATGATTTGGTGCCGCTGAACTACTTCAACATCGTAAAGCTCAGGCGAGGAGAGGTGTTTGAATACGCCGTACCCGGCTATGAAACCTGCGTTGTGCCCGCCACGGGCACCGTCGATATCGACGTCGAGGGCGCGATCTATCCCGACCTTGGCAATCGCACCGAAGATGTGTGGGATGGCGAGCCGGAGGGTGTTTATGTGCCCGTTGGAGCCAAGGTGCGCATCACCTGCAAAACCGACGTTACCGAGACCTTTATCGCCGGTGCAAAATACGACAAGGTGCTGGAGCCCTTCGACGTGCGCGCGGATGCGCTGGATGTTGTACAGTATGGGTCTGACGACACGAAGACGCATCGCAAGATCAAGCATATCCTGGGCGCGAACCACCATGACAAAGTAGGTCGTCTCTTGGTGAGCGAGCTCTATACAGTTGGGGAGGGCGGCTGGTCCGGGTTCCCGTCGCACAAGCACGACACCGACCGCCTGCCTGATGAGACCCGCCACGACGAGACCTATAATTTCCGTTTCAAGCCAAACTATGGTTCCGGCGTGCAGATGCTTCAGCGCGAAGACAATCAACCTGGCGACGCCTATCACATCATGGACGGATCGACGGTCCTGATCGACAAGGGCTATCACCCTTGCGCGGTTCTGCCGGGATACCAGATGTATTACTTTACCATTCTGGGTGGCCTCAGCCAGCGAAGCCTCAAACAGTATTTCCAACCCACCCATGCCGAGCAGCTGCACACGATTCCCGGCATCATGGACATGGTGGCAAAGTTCAAATGAGTCTGGCGACACTAAGAGACGTCCTTCAACCTGCATTGAAGGACGGCTACGCTGTGGCAGGCCTTGTCACGCTGGGGTGGGAAGACATGCGCGCCTATGTGGCAGCAGCAGAGGCCGAACACGTGCCAATAATCCTGCAAGCTGGTCCGTCGTGTAGGGAGCACACGCCTTTGCCGGTGTTGGGCAAGATGTTTCGCCATCTGGCCGAAGCGGCAAGCATACCGGTCGTGGCGCATTTGGATCACGGCTACACGGCCGAAGACTGCCGGATCGCGCTTGAAAGCGGTTTTACGTCGGTTATGTACGACGGATCGCGCAAAGCGCTTCAACAAAACATCGACGAAACCGCTGCAATCGCGGAAATGGCGCATAGCGCGGGCGCATCCTGCGAAGGCGAGATCGGCTTTGTCGGGTACTCGGGGGGCGAAGGCTCTGCAGGGACAGATCCGGAAGAGGCCGCCCGATTTGCGCGTGAGAGCGGCGTTGATGCAATGGCCATCTCTGTGGGGAATGTCCACCTCCAGCAAGACAAGGAAGGCGGTTTGGATGAGTTGCGGATCCGCGCGATCGAAGCGTTGACCGATGTGCCGCTGGTCATCCATGGCGGCTCTGGCGTGCCAGTGGCACAACGCCAAGCGCTCGCGCGCGGCTCCAAGATCTGCAAGTTCAACATCGGGACAGAATTGCGCATGGCGTTTGGGCAGGCGCTCCGCGCTGCGGTCAACGCGGATGATGCGCGCTTTGACCGGGTGCAAATTCTCAAGGAAACACATGATCCCGTCGTCACAGCGACACGCCGGGTGTTACAAGCATTTAAGGGAGCCTGAAATGGCAAGGATCGGACTTCTCGGCTGCGGCCGGATTGGTCAAGTTCACGCGCGCTCGATCAGCCAGATTGAAGGTGCCACCGTGACGGCAGTTGCAGATGCCTTTGCAGAGCCCGCACAGGCCTTGGCCGACAGTACTGGCGCGCAAGTTCTGGACCCTTTGGCGCTGATCGAAAGCACAGAGGTGGATGCCGTCGTGATCGGCACCCCAACAGACACGCATTATGATCTCATCCACGCGGCAGCCCGCGCTGGCAAAGCAATCTTCTGTGAAAAACCAGTGGATCTGTCGTCTGATCGCATTCGCGATTGTATTGCTGCAGTGGAACGCGCAGGCGTCCCCTTTCTGACAGCGTTCAATCGACGGTTTGACCCGAACTTTGCAGACCTACAAACGCGGCTCCGCCAGAAGCAGATCGGCGAGGTCGAGATCGTGACGATCCAGTCGCGAGATCCCTCTCCGCCACCCGTCAACTACATCCAGAGCTCGGGCGGGCTGTTTCGTGACATGATGATCCACGATCTCGATATGGCGCGGTTCTTGCTGGGCGAAGAAATGGTACGGGTCTACGCGGTTGGCTCGGCGCTGATCGACCCCGAGATTGGCAAGGCTGGCGATGTCGACACAGCCGCCGTCACGCTCACCACCGCAAGCGGCAAGATCTGTCAGATCACCAACTCGCGGCGGGCAAGCTATGGATATGACCAGAGGATCGAAGTCCACGGCTCTGGCGGTATGCTGCGCGCGGAAAACGTGCATGAGACAACCGTGGAAATCGCAACACAGTCCGGGTTCACCAGAGCCCCGGTTCAGCACTTCTTTCTGGAGCGCTATAAGGCCGCCTATCATGCGGAGATGTCTCATTTCGTCGCGGCAATCGAAACAGGCAGTGCGCCGACCCCCAGCCTGTTTGATGGCTTGCAGGCCCAGCTTCTGGCGGATGCCGCAACGCGATCATGGGTCGAGGGCGGACCGGTCGACCTGACCTGAACGCGGCGCCCCTGCATGCAGCGGGATAACACATGAAACGAGTGTACCAAGCCCCTGATATAAGGGGCCTGGTACATTCAAGGGCGAACCCATTGGACGAGACCAAGACACGCTGCCCGCGCAGGTTTGGTGGAAATGGCGTGTCACATCACGACAAAGGCCAGCACGAACACCGCAAGTCCAATTGTCTGCGCAACGATCATTGCAACGGAGCTCCCCCCTAGCGAGCGCAACTCGCCGATGGAAGTCTTCATTCCCACTGCAGCGACCGCCGTCACAAGCGCTGCGCGCGACAGCGTATCGCTTGGCTGCACCAGCACCTCTGGGATCAAATGCATCGAGTTCAGCGCCGCGAAAATCAGGAAGGCCAAAACAAAACCGGGGATCAACGGCGGACGCTTGGCGCCAGCAGGGACTTGATTGCGCAGGACCAGCGCGCCGAGGAATACGATCGGCGCCAGTAATGTGACCCGGAACAGTTTGACAACGGTAGAAAAATCGCCTGTCTCGGTGTCGATCGAATACCCCGCGCCAACAACCTGCGCGACATCATGGATCGTGCCACCAAGAAAGACACCTGCATGACGCGCATCCAATCCCAGGCTCTCGGCCAGGATTGGATAGAAGATCATAGCAACCGTCGACATCAACGTCACCGCGATTACCGTAAAGCTCAGGTTGCGCTCACTATCTTGGGTCTTTGGCAAAACTGATGAGATTGCAAGGGCCGCGGAAGCCCCGCAGATCGCAACAGCACCCCCGGTCAAAAACCCAAAGAGCCGGTCTTTGCCGAGCATTGGTGCCAATACGATGGAGCATATGATGGTCAAAAACACCCCGGCAAAGACCACAAGAATGAACTCCATCCCAAGCCCATGGATCATCTCGACACTCACGCGCAGCCCCAATAAGGCGACCCCGACGCGCAACACGACGCGCGCCGCAAATTGAATGCCAGGACCGGTGCGAGGCTCTTGCGACAGGAACTGGAAAGGGATGCCCAGAAGGATCGCCATCAGCATCACTGGCGCGCCATAGTGGTCCGAGATGAACTGCGCGGCCATTGCGATCATGGCGGCAAGAGCAAGCCCCGGGCCGATGTCGCGCGCCTTTAGCAGAAACGCACGCGCGACGAAGCGCCCGCGTGGCGCGATGGATTGTGTTTCCATTGATCCTTACCTGTCTACTGGAAGGCCGCTTGGAACGGTCTTGGGAATTTCAGATGTCTGTGCCTCGGCCCGCGCACCGGTCAAACTGTGCAAAAATGCAACCAGATCAGCGACTTCCGCATCGGTGCGCGGTGGGATATCTATATCGCGCGCTGCGGCCTGTCGCGCCATTTCGAGTCTATCTTGTCGGATCACAAAATCGATCTCGCGCAGCCACGTCACATCAGGCAACACCAGAAGCTCAGGCGACCAAGCCTCACGCGATCTGACGGGATCCAGATGATGCCGGACCATCAACTCCAGCGTCGGAAAGGCACCGTTATGCCCGTAAGGGGCCGTCAGCGCGACATTGCGCAACATCGGCGTACGAAAGCGGTAGAAATCTTCAAGAGCATCGCTCTCGCCCGCGCGCCCCACATCGCGTGCATAGGGATCAAACTTTCGCGTGCGCCCCGGCCCAAAGGCTGGGAGCCCCAGTGCATGAAACCCCTGATCCGTCAGCAAGGATCCGGCGTGGCAACCGCTGCAGCCAGCGGTCCCGAAAAACAGATCTGCGCCACGCTTCTGACTTGCGGACAAGGCGGTATTGTCGCCGGAAAGATAGGCATCGAACGGGCTGTCATAAGAGGTGAAATCCTGCACCATGAAATGCGCCAAAGCCTCGGCAACATGTGTGATATTGACGTCCGGAGCAGTGCGGATGTCCTCAAACGCGCTGATAAAACGCTCGCTGTATTCCGGGATGACCCGCACCCGTTTGGCCAGAATGGGCCAGGCCGCATCGATCCGATCGCGGGCGGCGCCGATGACCTCGTTTTCGCCTACGTTGCCCGCCATCTCGATGCTCGAGGTCATCGGGAACAGCGCTTGGGCGGCAAGCAAGGACTGAAGACCCTGTGGCAACCACTCCTCTGCGGGCGTATTAAACCCATTTGCATAGATCGGATCCCTGCTCACGCGGCCGTCATGCATCACATGCTCAAGCGCGTGCGCCCCGAGGTTCCAAAGCGCTGGCGCGTTCCGGGGCACACGTTTTTGCACCCGGTTTTGTCCCGTATCGCTTTGGCGTTCCGACCCCAATCCATGCCCCCCCTCGCCCAGCCCCAAAGAGAGCCCATCAGAAGTTCCGTGACGCGGATGATGACAGGTGCCGCAGCTGATATTTCTGTTCCCTGACAGTATTTTGTCATAAAATAGCAGGCGACCGAGTTCGGCTTTGGCGGGATCGGTCGCCATGAAATCATCGGGTGTCAAAGCCGGTGGGACATCAGGTGCAGCTGCGGCCCAATGAGGAGCGCTGACGGCGATAAATACCGTCAACAGGAGTGAAACAAGATGATGAAGTTTGCAACGCACAGGATCATTGCAGCCACGCTGGCTGGGATGATCGCAACCACCGGTTTTGCTGAAATCGAAAAGGCGCGGGACCTGATGGAGGCGGGCGACTTTGAGGACGCCAAGCAGGAACTTTGGCCAGCTGCGCGATCCGGCAATGCTGATGCCGAGGAATTGATCGGCGTCATGTATGCCATGGGTCTGGGCGTTGAACGTGACGACGCCCGCGCCTTTGAATGGTACCTGCGCAGCGCCATGAAAGGACATCCCGGCGCGCAGTCCGGCATTGGCTGGTACTATGAGGTTGGGCGCGGCATGCCCGCCCCGGACCTGGTGCGCGCCTACATGTGGTACACCCTGTCCGCCATCGGTGGAGACCCCGACGCTGCGATCAGTCTTGAAGAAGTGGTCAAAAAGATGACCCCAGCGCAGATTGAAAAAGCGCATATCCTTGTCTCCGATTACAAGGTCTGGATGTACCCGTTCAATTAACGGGGCCACTAAAAAGACGTCCCGGGACATTCAAAGATGAGAACTGGCACACGGCCTGTCGCGCGCGTCAGTCTTCAACCTCGAGATCATAGACCAGAATACTATCCGCCCCACCGACGCAAAGATCGACCAGCCGCGCGGCCAGAGCCATATGGGTCGGGTGTTTGGCGTATTCATCCAAGGCGTCTTTGTCCTTGAACTGCAAGACAAACCCATAGCTGTAGTCTTGTGTCTTCTGTTCGAAATCCCGATTGGGCCCGAATTCCGCGCTCATGCAGCGGCGGATCGACAGGGCAAAATCGCGCAATTCTGACAACACTGCATGCTGCTCGACTGCGCGAGCTTCGTCGGAAAAATTGCAGAATACACAATGCAGGATCATGCGCGCCCCTCCCCTTCCCAAACGTTCTTTCCCTGAGCGTATCGGATAAGGGCCGCCGCGCAATGAGACGGCCCCTGTGTTTACAACCTTATTTCAGGTCTTTAGCGCGATCCGCGTCGATCTCGGCCTCGGCAGCTGCCACGGCGTCGGTCAGCGCGGTGAAGATTTCGTCACCACGGGTCACGTTGGACTTGAACCAGTCGTAGACCGGGGAAGCGGCTTCTTTGAAGGCGGCTTTCTGGTCCGGGGTCGGTACGTAGAGGTCGCCACCACCTGCTACGAATTCTTCGTAAGCCGCGATGGATTTACGCTTCGGAGACGCGAAGGTCGCCTGCTGCAGCGCGTAGAAGCCGTCCACAACCACGCGGCGCATGTCTTCCGGCATCGCCTGGAAGCTTTGGTTCGACATCCACCACAAGGCCCCCATGTAGGCGTGGCCATCCAGGGTGACATACTGCAAACCAGCATCGGGGAACTTCATGCCCATGATGTCGGTGATACCGTTCTTCGACCCTTCAACAACTCCGGTCTGAAAGGAGGTGAACAGTTCCGGCCACGGGATCGGGGTCGGGGATGCACCCAGGGCTTTGACCAGTTCTTGCGGCAGGTCCGCAACCACGGTGCGAATCTTCAAACCTTCCATGTCCGCAGGCTCTGCGATGCGGCGTTTGGTGTTGGCAAAGTTGCGCCAACCGCCGGTGTTGCCGATGGTCATCAGACGAATGGTGTCGCCGGAATCTTCCAGAGCCATGTCCCGCATGGTGCGGGTGAAATCACCGGACAGGACATGCTCTGCAATCCGGTCGTCCGCCATCAGATACGGAAGGTCCAGAACCTGCACATAGGGGAACAGGCCGGAGGCACCGCCCGAGGTCGAGATATAGATGTCAATCGAACCATCCGCGACGCCCTGAAGGCATTCCGCCCCGTTCGAGCACAGCTGCGTACCGATGAACAGCTCCACTTCGATGGCGCCATTGGATGCGGCTTCGACGTAGTTTTTGAAAACCACGAGGCCATCGTAGTCTTCGTCGTTTTCGTTCGAGTTTGCCGTTGCACGCAGTGTGTAATCGGCAGCACTTGCTGTCAGGGCGGTGCCTGCCAGAAGCACCGACAGCGCAGCTGTCTTAACCAAAGTTTTGAGCATTCATATCTCCTCCTGTTATGCTCTTCTTTTTGTCTACTAGTTCAAGAACCCAGTAAGCCTTGGAACTGTAAGGGAAATCGCGGGCACGAAAGTGATCAGAAAGATCACTGCGATCTCGATCGCCAGGAAAGGCAGGATCGCCCGCGCGATCGTGGTCACCCTCTCGTGTGACACCGCTGCCGCCACAAACAACACGAGCCCCATCGGTGGCGTCGCCAGGCCAACCGTCAGATTGACGCACATGATGATTGCAAAATGCACCGACTCGACCCCGAGATCCGCAAAAACGGGGCCGAGAATGGGGCCAAGAATGATGATCGCCGGCCCCGCATCGAGGAACATCCCTACGATGAAGAGCAAGAGGTTGATCAGGAACAACAGGATCAGCGGGTTCTCGGACAGGGTCAGAATGAAAGAGGCAAGCTGCTCCGGCGCATGGCTGAGGCTGACAACGGTTTTGAACGACATCGCCGCCCCCACCAGCAAGAGCACAACCGAAGAGGTGATGCCCGCACGAGTCAGCACATCCGGCAGATCTGCCAGCGTCATGGTCCGCAGCACGCCAAACCCGATGAAAATCGCATAAGCAACCGCTACGGCTGCGGCCTCTGTCGGGGTGAACACACCCGCTAGGATACCGCCAAGGATCAGCACAGGGGTCTGCAATGGGACAACAGCCCGTTTGCAGATCAAGCGAAACTCATGGCTGACCTGGCGTCTCAGGCCAAGCATCAGCCCATGCGCCGCAAGGAGACTCGCGAGGAAGATCAACCAATGAGTTGTTGCAGTGGCGTCTGCCCCGCTGGGTACGAACTGCGACAGGATCAGGCCGAGGTTGAGGCGCACCAGAAGAAAGGACACCACGGATTCCATCCGGCCAATTTCGACCTTTTCAAAAACAACGCGTTTTGCTTCTGGCAACTGGTACCGATTGGCCATCAGACGCACCGCGACCATCAGCCCAACCCCCACCAGAACACCCGGCACGATCCCGGCAAGGAAGAGCGCGGCGACGCTTTCCCCCATAACATAGGCGTAGATGATCATGATGCCCGAAGGGGGGATAATCGGGCCGATGACCGAACTTGCGGCAGTGATGGCAGCGGCAAACCGGCGCGAATAGCCTTCTTTTTCCATCGCGGGGATCAGCATGGACCCAAGGGCCGAAGTGTCTGCGACCGCAGAGCCAGACAGGCCAGCAAAGAGAATCGAAGACAGGATGTTCACCTGTGCCAAGCCTCCGCGCAGATGCCCCATCAATGCCTGAGAGAACTCCACCAGTCGCTGCGTGATGCCGCCACGGTTCATCAACTCCCCTGCCAACATGAAGAAGGGGATCGCCATCAGCGGGAAGCTGTCCATACCATTGTAAAGGTTACGATAAAGAAGTGTCAGGTCGCGTTCTTGACCGTTCAAAATCAGCAACGCGCCGGGGGCCGCCAGTAGGCTGAAGAACACCGGTAGGCCGATCATCAAAAGGACCAGAAATACCGGGAGGAACCAAATCAGCATTACTCCGCACCTCCCATGGTGAACTTGTCGCGTGCGGGCAACAGGTCGCCCTGCCCGAAGATATGCACAACGCGCTCGAGCATGAGCTCGATGCACACGAGGATCAAAAGTCCGACCCCGATCAAAAGCGACATCATCATCCAGCTGCGCGGGACGCGGTACCACTCATCAAACGCAAAGGATGTCGGGACATAGAGAGACGCGGTGGCGAAGCGGCCGCCAATCCCGCCAACTTCTTTGTATCCGATCTGAAAGGCGAGGATCAGCACGCTCATGGCGATGCCCAGAAGCACCAGTTGCAACAGGT
Source organism: Ruegeria sp. TM1040 (assembly GCF_000014065.1). Lineage (NCBI taxonomy): Bacteria > Pseudomonadati > Pseudomonadota > Alphaproteobacteria > Rhodobacterales > Roseobacteraceae > Ruegeria > Ruegeria sp. TM1040. Next base: position 371,404 of record NC_008043.1, read on the forward strand.
GAACTGCCACCCCGCGCAAGAGGACTTCGAAGACATCAATGGCGACAAACCCACCGCGCCGAAACGCGGTCGGCGCCATCAGGCCAGTCATCCACAGCATGCAGAAACGCGCTGCCTCGTCCGGCCAAGGCAGCGCATTTCCAAGCACATAGCGAAAGAAAACCTGAATCAGGATCGCAATCACCATTGCGGCAACGGCGCACACCCCGATCCAGCGTCCAACCGCCAAAAGCCCGCTGTTGAGCGGGCGTAATACAGCCAGTAGAGCCAGGATTGGCTTCATTTGTTGTCATCCTCCCTTAGACCGCCCTGGCCCATGGGGCCAGAACGATACCGTGCCTCAACGTGCTGCGAACTGCCCCATCTGCCCTTTGAAGAACGTCAGTGCCTCGCCATCCTCCCGCATAGTGGCGCGGCGCACCTCGCCGAGCACAATCGCATGATCTCCTCCATCGTAGATCGCCGTGCGACGGCACTCAAAGCGGGCCAGGCATCCCTCCAGCACCGGCACCCCCTCGTCATTTACGGCAAGGTCCATTTCCTTCAGGCCAAATGCATCTTTTGCCACATGCCAACACAGGTCGCCTTGTTCTGCGGCGAGGACGTGAATGGCGTAGTGTTCGGCTCTCTCGAAATAGGGGAACCGGCGCGAGTTGCGATCGGGCGACCAGAGCACCAATGGGGGCGTCAGCGACACCGAGGAAAAACTGTTTGCCGTTATGGCGACCGGTCCTTCTTCGGTGGCAGCAGTCACGATTGTCACGCCAGTTGCGAACCGGCCAAAGGCATCCCGCAACAGGCGGGTATTGGACGGGTCCGGCTCGAAGCTTTGCGTCAGAGTAGGTCCATCAATCGACATCATGGCACCTCTTTGCCCAATGCGGCCTCATAGAGTTTGAACCAGGTTTCACGATCCAGCTCGACTTTGGTTGCGTCTGAGATCGTTTTGATACGGTCGAGGTTATTGGTCCCCAAAACTGGCAGGATCTGTGCCGGGTGGCGCAGCAGAAAGGCAACCGCGACAGCAGCGCGATCCACACCCTGCGCTGCGGCAATTGCATCCATCCGTTTGGTAAGCTCACTTGTAGCGGTCATCAGCCCGCCACCGCCCAGCGGCGACCAGGCCATAACGGGGTGATTGTGCTGCTGATGGAAAGCCAGATCGCCGTTGGTGAAGGGGGAGACCTCTCCCAAAGAGATTTCGATCTGGTTGGTCGAAAGTGGTGTCTTCATCGCCGACTGCAACAGCGACCAATCCCATGGACGGAAGTTGGACACGCCGACGGCGCGCACCTTGCCGGAGGTCACCAGTTCATCGAGCGCCGCGCCGGTCTCATTGTGATCCATCAGCGGGTCGGGACGGTGGATCAGCAAAAGGTCGATCTGCTCGATGCCCATCTCGGACAGTGAGGTTTCAACCGAGTGCATGATGTGCGCGCGCGATGTGTCGTAGTATTTCACCGATTTGTCGGCGTATCGACCAATCGGGGCGACGATGTCGCACTTGGTCACGATCTCCATCTGGTCGCGCAGAGAAGGGTTCGCCTTCAAGGCTCCACCCAAGATAGCCTCCGCGCCATAATCCCCATAGATGTCGGCCTGATCAAAGGTGGTGATGCCTTGCTCGAGACAGGCTGCGATCTTTGCTTCGACGTGGGCGGGGGAGGTGTCTTTTACATCTCCGATGCGCCACATCCCATAAACAAGGCGGCTGAACGACAGATCAGATGTCAGGTTTACGCGATCCATTAGCGGCGTTCTCCTACGGCAAGAGGTGTCGCCGGGGCTGTGGACGGAACTCGGCCATGCGCCTCGGGCAACGAACAGGTTTTCAAATGCGGCATGATCCGCGCACCAAAATGCTTGGCTTCTTCGAGGTGCGGGTAGCCCGAGAAGATAAACGCGCGAATGCCCATCTTCTGGTAGTCTTCGAGCTTGCTCATGACCTGATCGGTGGAGCCGACCAGCGCGGCACCACAGCCGGAGCGGGCGCGCCCGACGCCAGTCCAGAGGTTCGGTTCGATAAAGCCATGGCTATCTGCAATTTCTCGGTTCTTCGCCTGATGGCTCACGCCGAGTGATTTGGCGTCCAGGGCACGCTCGCGGATGGCGCTGCCCCGCTCGTCTTCCAGCTTGGAGACGATATAATCCGCATATTCACGGGCTTCAGCCTCGGTGTCGCGCACGATGGTATGAACACGCAGCCCATAATCCAATGTGCGATTGTATTTTTCCGCCACAGCGTTGACAGCCTGCATACGCCCTTGGAGCTCTTCCATCTTCTCCGGCCACATGAGGTAAACATCGCAATGCTGACCGCAGAGTTCCAATGCCGCTGGGGAGTACCCGCCAAAGTACAGGAGAGGGCCACCGGTCTGATACGGCCGGGCCGGGTCCGTGGTGAGACCGCTGAAACTGTAGACCTCACCCTGATAGTTGATCTCATCGCGGGTCCAGGCCTGCTTCAGGATTTCGACGACCTCGCGTGAGCGCTGGTAGCGATAATCGCTATCCGCTTTTTCGCCCGGGAAGTCGGAAGAGATGATATTGACCGTCAAGCGCCCCTCGAGCATGTGATCGAGCGTTGCAATCGTGCGCGCCAACATGATCGGCTGCATTTCTCCACAGCGGACAGCGGCCAGAAGATTGATCTTGTCGGTGATCGGCGCACAGCCCGCAACAAAGCTAAGCGTGTCCTGCCCGACCTGATAGGAAGAAGGGCAAAGGATGTTCCGAAACCCCTGTTGTTCCGCCTCTTTCACAATGTTTGAACAATGTGCCCAGGACGAACGCAGGTTGCCGTCAGGCACGCCCAGAAACTGGTAATCGTCTGAGCAAAGCGCGGCGAACCAGGACACTTCCACGGCGTCTAGATCGGCGGATGTCACGGGGACAACGGTCATCGATTTCTCCCAAGTCTTCGATCTCAATTTTGACTTGCATAGCCTGCGCGTTAATGTACATCAATGGTGTATCAATTTTTTCTGCAAGGCAAGCTCCTTCCCATGACAGATGCGCCTATTTCCGCCACGTCGATCCCGCTCTACCTCCAAATCAGCGAGTCCCTGATCCGGGAAATTGCAGCGGGACGGCTTGTGGACGGAGAGCGCCTGCCGCCAGAGCGGCAGCTGGCCGCCCAGTATGGCACAACGGTGCGGACGCTACGCAAAGCCTTGTTAGAACTTGAAAAACAGAGCCTTCTCGAGCGCGTCCAAGGGTCCGGAAATTACGTCAGATCAAGCCAGAGCGCACAGAGCATCTACTCGATGTTTCGCCTTGAGCTACACCAAGGCGGCGGCCTACCGCACGCGGATATTCTCAGCGTGGACTATGTCAAAAAGCCGGATGATCTGCCAGCATTTGGCACCTCTGCCCACGGCAATCGAATCCGCCGGCTTCGGTATCTGGATGGCGTCAAAATCGCGATCGAGGAAATCTGGCTGGACGGAGACTCGGGTCGCGTCGACCCCGCGCAGATGTCTGATTCTCTCTATCGCTACTACCGGCTGAACCTCGGGTTCTGGATCACCCGCGCCGAAGATCGCGTTTCAATCGCGCGGGTTCCAGAGTGGACACCAGAGAGTTTCACCAAGCCTGCGGGCGAAATAACCGGATATATCGAACGCTTTTCCTGGGCACAGACGCCCGATGCGGTCGAGTTTTCCCGAACATGGTTTGACACGGACAAGGCACTTTATGTGCAGCGTCTGACGTAGGAGGAAAGATGTCAAAACCCACGCAATATGGTATCATCGGCTGCGGCATGATGGGTCAGGAACACCTTCGCAATATCGCTCTGCTTCCCGACGCCAGGGTCGCCGCAATCTTTGAGCCAAACGCTCTGATGCAGGCAGAGGCGGCAAAATTCGCTCCCGACGCGCAATTCGTCGACAGTGTCGAAGCGCTTTTGGCCATTGCAGAGCTGGACTGCATTATGATTGCCAGTCCCAACTTCAGGCACGTTGAACAGCTCGAAACATTGGCCTCACAGAACCCGCTGCCGGTTCTCGTTGAAAAGCCATTGTTCACAACCCTCGACGATCTCAACCGGATTGAGGAGTTCGCTGCGCATTACCCCGCTCCGGTCTGGGTTGCGATGGAATATCGCTACATGCCGCCGATCACAGCATTCCTGAACGAGGCCGATACCGCGACGGGCGGCATCAAGATGTTGACGGTGCGTGAACATCGGTTCCCTTTCCTTAGCAAGGTCGACGATTGGAACCGCTTCAACGCCCAATCGGGTGGCACCTTCGTGGAAAAATGCTGCCACTTCTTCGATCTGATGCGTCTGGCGCTCAAATCCGAGCCCGTGCGCATCATGGCCTCGGGCGGACAGGACGTGAATCATCTCGACGAGCGTTACGATGGGTCCGTCCCGGATATTCTCGACAATGGCTATGTGATCGTCGAATTCGAGTCAGGCGCGCGCGCCATGCTGGAGTTGTGTATGTTCGCAGAAGGATCGAAATACCAGGAAGACGTCTCTGCCGTCGGCCCCAACGGAAAAGTCGAGGCTTTTGTGCCCGGTCCCGGCCGCTTCTGGCCGTCCCATCTGGGTGACGCCCCTGTGCCCAAGCTTGTGCTTTCGCCGCGCAATCCCAAAGGGCCAGAAGAGCGCGATATTCCCGTCGATCCCACGATCCTTGATGCAGGGGATCACAATGGATCGACCTTCTACCAGCACCAGAAATTTCTCGAACTGGTGCGCGGGGAGCGTAGCACCCCCGAAGTCAGCCTGAATGACGGCAAAATGGCCGTCTTGATGGGGTTGGCCGCACAGATGTCGATTGCCGAGAACCGCACCGTGGAGATATCCGAATTGCTGTAGCCGCGCATGCAAGGGGCGCGTGAATCTACGCGCCCTGCCCCGCGCGCTTACGCAACGGACGCCTCCGCCTGTTGCACCCCGCTGCTAGCGCCAATCCGAGCCTATACGCTCACACCAAACAACCAGCCGATCACGGCTGTGACGACCATCGCGAAGACCCCCCATCCCACAACGCGGATGACCGCAGGCGCGATGGGTGCCGCACCAGCTATTGCGCCGAGCGCTCCGAGAATGGCCAACGCAAAAATGGTCACGATCAGCACCACGGGAATGATGGCCGACGCAGGTGACAAGATCGCAGCCAACACCGGAATGGCTGCTGCAACGCTAAAGGTCGCCCCCGACGCCAAAGCAGCCTGCAGAGGATTTGCGGTGTGGACTTCAGACAAGCCCAACTCATCCCGAATATGAGCCCCCAAGGCATCCTTTTCGGTCAACTCCTTTGCAACCGCCTCGGCGGTCGGTCTGCTCAGCCCGCGCCCCTCATAGATCTCGATGAGCTCTTCCAGCTCAGCCTCGGGCGTCTCGCTCAGCGCGCGGCGCTCGCGTTCGATGTCAGCCTGTTCCACATCCGATTGCGACGACACCGAAACGTATTCACCAGCCGCCATCGACATCGCGCCCGCCACCAGACCGGCGATACCTGCGATCAAGACCGGGCGAGGGCCGGGATCTGCCGCCGCAACGCCGACAACCAGCGAAGAGACTGAGACGATCCCATCGTTGGCCCCAAGAACCGCCGCGCGGAGCCAACCGCTCCTGTTTACATAATGCGGGTCGTCTGGATGCGCGCTGGCGTCGTTCATGTGGATCCTCCGAGGTAAATGTGGCGGGCCGAAGCTGCTGCTCGTCAGATATATAGTCCGCAGCCGCCTTCAGATCTTTGATCTAGAATAAAGACCCATTGGCCCGTCGCCTATCCTTGCAGACCCGCTCTTCGACACCGCATTGGGTCCCCTTTGCTTAGATGGAGACGCAACAACTGCCCCCAGCGTTTCAGATCGTGTCGCGGCGCGCTGTTTTTGTGAAGTGTTGGAGGCTGAGCTTAAGGTCCGCGTGTTTGCGGCGGCTGACAGGAATCTCCGTTCCGTCCAGCATGGAGCAGAGATAGCTGCTCCCGTTGGTGCGCACATGCGACACATGCGCGAGGTGGACCCAATGTGAACGGTGCACCTGCACCCCGTCAAACGCGGACAATTGCTCGACACAATCCGAAAATCGCCGACTGAGCATGGCGCTGCCCTCAGTCGTTCGCAGATGGACGTAGTGATCATTCGCGCTTGCGCTGACCAGATCCTCGCCCAGCGCGGCGGGAAGTTCTGGAAACAGAGTCCGGAGCGAGGGCTTCTTTGCAAAACGCGACAGGATCTCCGATTGGCGCGCAAAGGCCATCTCCACCGCCTTGAAAACCGCAAGAAGCGCGACAGAGGTCAAACTTATAGCGGGCAAGGCAACATGTTGCAGCTCTTCCCAATAGCCATCCGCTCGAAACTGCGGCTCCCCGATTGCGGCGGCAATGAGTGTCTCGATCCCCACTGAAAGAAATGCCACCCCAAAAGGTAGAGCTGCAACCGCCAACGCGACCCGCCAGCGATCCGATAACCCCGCACGCTGAGCGGTTAGGTAGACTGCAATCAGGACCCCCAGCCCTCCGGCAAGATGTGCGGCCCAGTGAAATAGGGCCCATAAAAACGGCAGATCCCGACTCGCACGAGGCTCAAAAAGCGCCAACAGAACTGCACAGACCAGAGTACCAGCCAGGCAGATCACTAGCGTTTTTCTTGGTGTGGCATCTCTGAATACATAGGAGAAAACCTGTCGGGTGGTGAGTTCTGTCTTCATCGAATGCGCCTGTCCAAATCCGCGATCAAATCGCCGCCACTCTAGACCGGTGCTCGGTCCATGGACACCGGTTTTACGCCAGTGGTCGATATCGACCGTTCGCGTACTGACCTGAACCGCCCGCGAAAAATCCTCGTTGTTTCAAGTGCTTTCGCTGTCCTGCCCCAACGTCTCGGACAAGTTTTTGCCCACCGCGCCGATGTGTTCGCCGCGGTGGGAATTTTGGCTTTGAAAGGTCTCAAAAAATGCAAAGCAAATCGAACCTGGCAGCACTCGGAGCAGCCCTCTGTGTTCTCCTGTCTACCCCGGCCCATGCCGAGAATAAGCTAGTCAGTGGCGCTGTTGGCCTGGGGTTTGGCACTGGACCGACGTTTCCCGGAGCGGACGAGAATGACAGCGGCCTCTTCCCCGTCGTTGATCTCAAGATCGGCCAGTATGTCGTGGTGAACCAGCGCGGGCTGGGGCTCGAGCACAGCCGCTCACTGGGGCACGGTGAACTCAGCTATGGCCTTGGGGTGGGATATGACTTCACCTCTCGCAGCGTTGAAGATGATCTGCGACTCGCAGGGCTGTCGGACGTGGACGCGGGGGCAATGGCGACACTGTTCCTCGAGTATCAGACTGGGCCATTCAGCTACGGGCTCGAAGTGATGCGCGGATTGAATAGCGATGGTCACGAAGGAACCCGCGCCAAACTCTCTGGCGGATATGACATTCAGCTTAGCGAACGCGCGGGGCTCTCGGTGTCGCCCTACCTGATCTGGGCCGATGACAACTGGATGGATTCCTTCTTCTCGGTTTCCAACGCGCAGTCGGTCGCTTCGGGGCTGGCGGCCTATGACGCCAACGCGGGGATGTCTCAGGCCGGTTTGAATCTCACTGCAAGCTACGCACTGCGCGAGCAGGTGATCGTTTTTGCAAGCGTGGATTACGCCACCCTCTTGGGAGACGCCGCAGACAGTAGTGTCAGCTTTGACGACAACGCAGCAAGCCTGTCTGCCGGCGTAATGTTCCGGTTTTGAGGGGGATCTGATGCGATATTCCGTTCTGCTTCTCTGTGCCGGCCTGTCATTGGCGGCCACGATCTGGCTCACGCTTGACGAGGATCCCAAACGCCGGAACCACTTCAACGCCGAAAGCACGCCCCTCAAGATGGGCGTGCTCACTCCGGAGGATGGCATCACGCTGGCGCTGACCCGGACCGCCTCAGGGGACACGCCTCATATACTCCTCATAACCGAGGCAAACAGAGAGGGCGTTGCTGCGATAGACTTGACGGCGGGGAACTGGACCGGCGCAACAGACTTCTTTGAGGTTCTCGACGAAATCGGCGCTGGGAACCTTGCCAAGATAGCGCTGCGTGCAAACAGAGGTGAGCTGTCAATCGAGAGATTTGAATATGACCGTCTGCTTCCGGCCGCTGGCTCTGCGACACGTCACGTCGCCAGCGGGACAAATTTCCCCGAGCACCAAGAAGAAGCCAATGCGCAAGGAGTATTCAATTTCCCCAAGTTTGGCGCAGCGACACCTCCCGTGACCTCGGTTGAAACCAGCCCCCAGACACTTTTGGACTATGAAGTTGAAATCTGCGCGCGGTTCGACCGCGACATCAAAACCGTTGAGGATTTTGACGCCGCACGCAAAGGCTTTTTCCTCTGTGGCGACTTTACCGATCGGGCAGTACTCTCGCGTCTGGTGGATCCCGATAACCTGGACTCAGGAACGGGCTTTAGCGACGCCAAGAGCGGACCAGGTCAGTTTCCATCCGGCGGACTTTTTGTCGTACCAAACACCTGGCAGGACTTTGTCGCAGAAGAACGCCTGGTAACTTGGGTCAACGAGGAGCTAAGGCAGGATACCCGCGCAGGCGATATGATCTTGTCCTTTCGCGATTTGATCGAAAACGTGTTGGCGGATACGCAGCGGCAAAGGTTCCTCTATCGCAATCGCTACTGGCACCTGGTCAACGATGGCACGATCGGACGGGGCCAAGTACTGATGTCTGGCACTGCAGAGGGCGTTATCTTTATGCCGCCCACGCTGCGACAAATTCTGCGCGGTGCTCTGAAATATGTGACCGAAGGCGATGTGTTCAAAGGGACCTCTCCCTACACATCGGTGGTGGCATCATTTATCAAAGAAGAGCTCGCCTCCGGGCGCTATCTCCAGCCAGATGACCGGGTGACCCATTTGTCCTCCCATATGGGACTGATTTCTACGCAGATCGTCGAAGGCGAACGCTGACAAGGCTTGCGCATTTCGTCCGCAACAGACTCAAACTGAAGAGAGCACGCGCGAGACCTTCTATGGTCTTGCGCGCGCTCACAGGGCTAGAGGTAAGGATCAATAATATCCCGCAGGCAAAGCTTGGTACGAAGCCGATTGCCAAGCAGAAAAAGGCCGCCAAATTTGCGCTGCAGATAGAGAACATCCATGGGCAAAGAGGGCGGGTGGTAGCCGCTTTGAGCCAAGGCCATGCCCTCTTCGTTCAGCGCACGGATCAAGGTCTGGTCGGCAAAATCAAACTCTTGCGCTCTCAGCACCTCAAACACACCCGCAATCAATGCAAGTAGGCGCGCTTCGGACGAGCCAATGTCTGGCCCATCGGAAATGAGACCCAAGGCGCGCGCCGCGTCCCAGATCCCGTGATCGTCACCGACAAGGCCAGATCGGAGCATGTCAGCATAAGATTTTGTCACCAGCGGGTGGAGATCACGCGCGGCCCCAAAGTCGAGCAACACGATACGTCCACTCTGCGGCACGTAGCGATAATTGGCAAAGTTGGGATCGCTCTGCATGGCACCGAAGTGAAAGACTTCGCGCAGGCTGAGATCAACAAGTGCAGTCATTACACGGTTGCGCGTTGCCGCATCCGCGTCGGCCAAGGTTTCAATCGGCTGACCGGCGACATACGACATGGCAAGGATCTGCGCCGTGCTGAGATCCGCATGATACTGTGGCACGACAAACGTGTCGGAGTCCGTGAGCCACTCTGCGAAACGTTTGAGCTGCGCGCCCTCGCGCGCGTAATCCGTCTCCTCATGCAGCTGTCGGCGTGCCTCAGCAAGGTAGGGCGATATATCAAACCCCTTTGGAAGCAGGCCCGAAAGACGCAATAAGGCCCCGACGTTGCTCACATCGCTGTCGATGCTGCGTGCGACTCCGGGATATTGAACTTTGATCGCCAGATCTCGACCGTCCCGCGTCCGTGCGCGGTGGACCTGTCCAATGCTTGCCGCCGCAATCGGGCGGACGTCGAACCGTTTGAACTGGCGGCGCCACCCTGCCCCCCATTCGCGTTCCAACACTTGGCCAAGCTGGGAAGGTGGCATGATATGTGCCCGATCCCGCAACCGAGCCAGAATTTGTGCAAGCTCCGGAGGCAGGACCTCCCCAGCATCCATCGACAGAAGCTGGCCGATTTTCATCGCCGCCCCGCGCATGCGAGCCAGTTCATCCGCAACGCGCCGAACATTCGCAGGTGAGGCCAAAAGGCTGCGTGCGTCAGGTCTGGTGCCACGCGCGATGCCGGCAATGGCCTGAAGCGTAGCACCCCCTGCGATCCCGGCCGCCAATCCGCCCAGCCGCATAAGTCGGTTGACGCGGCCAGCAGGCACCTTGATGGCGTCTGTGGACACCGTGTCTCCGTTCGGGAGCAAGGCCCCGGCGTCTGCGACCATGTTCCCTTCATCGCGGCGGCTCATGTCAGCCCGGCCTTGGTCAGGATGTCAGGCAAGCGCTTTTTGACCTTGAAAAACCCGGCCGTTGCATGTGGCCACACCAGCCCGTCCCAATCCCGTTGCCATTCCGCTACCGCGACCCCCCGAGCCCGCAACAAAGGCAGCGCCCGCGCAATCCAGTCTCCCAGCGGGCCGACCGTTGCATAGGGCATGAAGATCTGCTGCGCCCCAATCGACTGCACCCAATCAGCCAGCGCCTCTGGCTCCGACGCCGCCCAGGGCTGTGCATCCAGACCTATGCGCGCAACGGTATCTGCCAGAGCATCCTCCTCGAATGTTGACACGGCGGCGGCCACCCTGCGTGGCGAGCGCAGGTGACTGCAATATAGGCGTGCCGCCCCCCGAATATCCAGTGACGCAAGATCCGCTGACGCAGGCATACAGTCTTCTTCGGTCAAAAGAACCGCAGTCGGCTTTGCTTCTTCAGGGGAGAGGACAGATCGCAAGGGGTTCACGTGCGGAAGCCCCTCTGGTTCTTCGTCCATCAGGCCAGTCACTTCTGTTGCGAGCTCACTCTCCTGGGGCGCAAATCGCCCACCACTGAACCGCGCGATATTCGAGGCTTGCGCCACGTAGGGCTTGCCCCGCGTATGAAGTCCTGCCACCCAGCGCCACGAACAAGTGTTCGACGCGGGGTCGCCGTCCAGCAAGTGTCGAAGGAAGAAATCTGCTCCCAACCGCCACGGCAGCTTGAGCGTGAAGATCCAAAGCGACGCAAACCACATCCGCGCGTGATTGTGCAGATACCCTGTGCGCACCAGCTCCTTGGCCCAGGTATCGAAATAGGCAAGACCGGTCTCACCCGTTTCTGCAGCATTCACGCGTATCGCCAACCCCGGATCCTCTTCAAGGGCGACGAAGTCCGCATCGCGCCCGGTGATATAGTTTGCCCAGACCTCCGGTCGCCGCTCCATCCATCCCTTGAAATAGCCGCGCCACAGGACTTCTTGGACGAATTTGTCTGCCTCCTGAGGTCCGTGTGCCGCCAAGGCTGCCGCAATCACTTCCGGCTCGGTCAGGAGGCGACGGCGAAGATAGGGCGATAACATCGACACAGCGCTTTGACGTTGAGGCCCATAGTCATGGTTGCGAAATGTCGCGTAGTTGAGCCCCATGCGCGGCGTGAATGCCTCCATTCGCAGCAGAGCTTCGGCGCGTGTCGCGGGGCCTATTTGCGGTTCTTGTGTTGCCATATCCGAGAAATGTTCTGCGCAGCGGCGCAGTCAATGGCGCGTCACATTTTGACATGCGGGCGCAGCGGTCGCGGCATCAGGTGGTCTTGATTTCGTGCGCTCCGCCAGCGGTGCCTGACACAATTGATACAGAACATGGGGATGATCTGAAAACCAAAGTCGTTAAGAGTAGGAGAAGTCCGACAAAAACGCCTTATGCCGAGGATACTGCCATGCACGCCCACAGGACGAGCAAGGAAACCCCAGACGTGAGTGTCACCCGGGAGAGACCGGGCCCCGTTTTATGCAACGCCCTCGACATCCTCGATGAAGGCTTTGTGCTCTTTGATCGCGACCGCAAGCTGGTGTTTGCCAACAAGAGCTACGCCGCGATGCTCGGCCCGCATGCACATCTTCTGGAACCAGGCCGCGCCATGCAGGAAATCATCAGCCAGGCAGTCGCAAGTGGCCATATCAGGATCCTGCGCGGCGCAGAGCAGGGCATGCCAGCATTCTTGGCCGCGCTCGGCACACTAGATAGCGCCACGATCGAGATTTCGGTCAAAGACGGCACCCAGCGCGAGATCAACCTGACCTGTCTGGAAGATGGCCACCTTGTCGCCAAGGTCAAAGACGTGACCGAGCAGCGCACGGCAGAGGCGCGCGCACGCACGCTTCTGAACAAGGCGATCGACGCGGTTGATTTTGGGATCGCACTCACCGACGAAAACGACAGGCTTGTCTTTGCCAACCAGAAGTATCGCGAAGTCGCAGATCCCGATGGCGCCCTCCTTGAACCTGGTAGGCACATCGTCGAGGCCTATTCACAGGCCATCGAGACCGGCGTTTTCCAACTGCCCGAAGGTAGCACTGCGGCTGAGATCCTGTCAGAGCTGCAAGACCTGATTGGAAGTGCGGCGAAGGGATTTTCACTCACCAGTTCTACCGGACGCGAGATCGTCGGCAACATCTACGAGACTGACCTCGGAGGTAAGCTGCTGACGTTGGAAGATGTGACCGATCAGTTGCGGGCCGAACGGCTATACACGGATGCGGTTGGGCGGCTGCCGGTTGGCGTCGCCATTGAGGAAGCATCGGGGACGCTGTCCCACTGCAACAACGCCTTTGCCGAACCTTTCGGACATTCCGCAGAAGACTTGATGAAACTCAGCGATACCGAGCGTTTCTTGTCCCTTGCGCCTATGATCCAATCCATCGCGGGACAGGATGTTGGCACGCGCGGAGTCGAAATCTTTAGCGCCGCGATTAAAAAGCAGAGAGACACCCTGCAGCCGATGGAGGTCTGTTTTAGAAACGGGCGCCATTTCCTCGTGGAGCGCGCGATAACCGAGGGCGACGGTCGCGTGGTCGTAGTCACGGAAACCACGGCATTGAAAGAAGCAGAACGACGGAGTCTCGAGACCCTGACCGATACGATCCAGTCCTTGGAGGAGGGGCTTGTCGTCTTTGACAGCGATGCGGGGTTCTTGCTCGGCAACCGGCGCTGGCGGGATCTGTTCTTCGGCGATACTTCCGAGCCCGCCCCCGGCGAGCGGGTCTCGATGCTCTGGCAGCGCCTGGTATGCGCCGGTGCGATCTGCACACCCGCAGGCACCACGCCCGAGGCCTACGCCCAGCAACTCGACCAGTTCACTCAATCACTGGGGCAGAACGAAACTCTGTTTCTGCGCGACGGGAAAACTCTTCTTGTTTCAGCACATAGGACCGAGCAGCAGGGCTTTTTGCTCACCTTCGTGGATGTCACCGAACAAAGACGCGCCGAAGCGGAGCAGCGCGAAGCGGACCTATTGCTGCGCAAGATCGTCGATGCATGCCCTGCCAACTTTCTTGTCTCGCGGGTCGACGATGGCAAGATCATCTATTGCCCTCCGCCGTCGCGCGAACGCTTTGGCAACATCACCTCGACCCTCAGCTTTTTCCTGAACGCAGAAGACCGCCAGACATATCTTGATGCTTTGTTGCCCACTGGCGCGCTTGATGATTACCGCGTCCAGTTTCGCCGCGCCGATGGCTCGATCATGCAGGGCATCACGGCTGCGCGGGTCACCGAATACAAGGGCGAGCAAGTGATCGTCTCCTCTACGCGGGACATCTCTGATCTGCTTGCGATGCAGGAAGAGCTGCAGCAACAGCGTGATGCCGCGCATCAAGCCGAAAAGCTATCAGCGCTGGGGGAGCTGCTCGCTGGGGTTGCCCATGAGCTGAACAATCCACTGTCCATTATTGTGGGATATGCACAAATGCTAGAGGGCCGCCTTCAGGACAAGGTGCTCTCCAAACGCGTGGACCGGATCGCCGAAGCGGCGGACCGCAGTGCGCGGATCGTGCGCGCGTTCCTTGCCATGGCGCGGCAACGCCCAACCAAGATCGAACCGTGCTCGCTCAACGACATCGTACTCGCCGCACTCGATGTTGCTGGATACGGAATGCGCAGCAGCGGGACCGAGATCCTTTCTGAACTTGATGACGACCTGCCCTTGGTTTCGGGGGACGCCGACCAGCTTGTGCAGGTGTTCTCCAACCTCATCATCAACGCTGAACAAGCGCTGGCGCCCCTTGGACAGGCCGGCCGCCTGACGATCCGGTCGTCCTTTGACCCGGCGCAGAACCAATCGGTCGTGGAAATTCGTGACAATGGCCCCGGCATACCCGCCGCGATCAGGGCGCGGATATTCGAGCCCTTCTTCACAACCAAGGATGTCGGAAAAGGCACCGGGATCGGCCTCGCCTTCAGCCACCGGATCGTCGATGCCCATGGCGGCCAGCTGGATCTTGAGACGACCGAGGGGGAAGGCACGCGCTTCTTTGTGCGCCTTGGTGTTCATGACACAGGCAGACCGCTGAAAAATGATCCCGAAGACGACACAACCCCATAAGCGCTCAGACGCGTACTGGTTGTCGATGACGAAGAAACCGTCGGAGAGCTGATCTGCGAAATGCTCGAAGACCTGCGATGTGTGCCTACGCTCGCGACCGACGCCCGTGCCGCACTCGGGGTGTTGGAGCAGGACGGGTTTGATATGATCGTGAGTGATTTCAAGATGCCCGGCATGAATGGTGCGGAGTTCTACGATGCCCTTCTCAACCGACATCCACAGTATGCGGACAGGGTCGGATTCGTGACCGGCGATGCACTCAGCGAGGACATCTTTCGTTTTCTATCCAAAGTCGGACGACCCCACATCGAAAAGCCAATCCTGCGCGATGACCTCTCCGCGCTCCTTGAGCGCCTGACGTGCAAAGGAGTGAACGGATGACGCACGCAGCCGAAGCAAAGAGAATTCTGGTCTGTGACGATGAACATCACCTGCGAGAGATGTTGTCGGAGTACCTCTGCGAAAGAGGTTACGAGGTGATGGAAGCGGAAAACGCCGATGCCATGCTTGCTGTCTTCAACGACGACACCCCCGATGTGGTGGTTCTGGACATCAATATGCCCGGAACGGATGGGCTGACGGCGCTGCGTACGTTGAGGGTCAACTCGACGATCCCGGTGATCATGCTCTCCGCCGCAGGAGAGGTGGTTGATCGGATCGTCGGGTTGGAAATGGGCGCGGATGATTATCTGGCAAAGCCGGTTGACCTGCGCGAGCTTGAGGCGCGCATCAAGGCGGCGTTGCGGCGCCAGGGTTTTGCCGGGGAGGAAAGCGCGCAAAGGGATCGAATGACGGGCACCGTTCCCTTTGGCATGTGTCGTCTAGACCTCGACGGCGCCAAGCTTTTTGGAGAGAGCGGCGAAGAGATCGCTATAACATCCATGGAGTTCAGCCTACTTCGCGTTTTTGCTCAGAACCGGGGACGTGTGCTGAATAGGGATCAATTGCTTGAACAGGCGCATGACCGCGGGTGGGAACATTTTGACCGCTCGATCGATCTGCGGATCTCACGCCTGAGGCGCAAGATCGAGCAAAACCCCACGAAGCCCGAAACCATCCGAACCGTCCGCGGGATCGGCTATATCTTTGACTGACACGGTCAGCTCGAAAAGCGGCGGCGCGCAGAAGGACCCTGCACGCCGTTTTTTTTGATGCCAGGGGCGGCCCAAAGAACCGCCCCATCTTTCGAGTGATCGTTTAGGCGATCACAAAGACGTCGCTCTCGGTGAGATCAATGTAACCCAGCAAGGTCAGTGAAAGATCTGCCTCATGTCCGATGTCGTCTCGCAGGTAAACATGCGTGACCGCACCGAACTCGTCGCTCACCGTCTGCTCGAAGTAGGCTTCGGCTCCAACTCCACCCGAGAAACCATCGCCTCCACGCCAGGTCGTCGCGCCAAACCCTTGAAAGACCATGAGATCCCCGCCACCAGCCGAAAAGTCCTGAATTACATCGCGAGGACCACCGTTGGCACCACTGTCCCCGAAGTCGAAGTAGAACAGATCATACCCCTCGCCGCCGAACAGATAGTCGCCGATGTCACCGGCAGAGTTGGTCCCACCATAAATATGGTCATTGCCACCACCGCCCTGAATGTAGTCGTTGCCACCGTCACCGTAGATGAAATCGCTGCCTTCGCCACCGCGCATGATGTCGTTGCCGGCGCCACCCTCCATAGTGTCATTGCCGGTCCCGCCATTCAGCTCGTCATTGCCAAGGTCGCCAGTCATCATGTCGTTGCCGCTGCCGCCGTTGATGAGGTCGTTCCCCTGATCGCCAACCAGCACATCGGCTCCACCACCGCCTTCCATATGATCGTTGCCAAGCCCACCTTGCAGCAGGTCATTGCCTATGCCGCCAAAAACTTGGTCATCCCCATCGCCGCCCAACATGGTGTCGCGGCCCTCATCGCCCCACATAAGGTCATTGTCGTCACCGCCCTCGATGAAATCGTCACCGTCTCCGGCACGCACGACGTCGCGACCTTCTTCTCCGAGGATCCGGTCATTGCCGTCGCCGCCGTTGATCATGTCATTGCCACGGCCACCTTGAAGCCTGTCATTTCCACTGCCACCGTCGATGGTGTCACTACCGACATCGCCGATGATGAAGTCATTGCCAATCCCGCCATAGAGCGCATCATTGCCGCGGCCACCATGAAGCAGGTCATTCCCCGCACCTCCATAGGCGACATCGTTGCCATCGTAGAGGTAGATGTCATCGTCACCCCAAAGGCCCCAGGCCTTGTCGACCCCATGCGTGCCTTCGAATGCGTTCTCGCCATTCCAATCGATCCAGATGTTGCCGGGCGTTATGTTCAAACCATTGGCCAGGCCGGGCGTTAGAAAGCCGGGCTCAGCCAGGTTGGTATCAAAGCGCGTAAAAATATTGGCGCTGACCGACATCGACGGAGGCCCATCATTGCCGCCACGATCTGGGTCCCGATCGTCCCCGCGATCCGGCGTGTCAGACCCGCCTGTGTCGCGCCCATCATTTGTCTCGGTATCGGGCTGGGTGTCACCACGCGAAATAGGATCGGTCTCTTCAACCGGATCGCGCTGCGTTTCGGCGTCCCCGCGCGAGGGGTCGCTGGAGTCGCTCGGCTCCACGAGGCCCTTCTTGGCATTCCACCCCAATACATTCGAAAATGGTTTCAACAGTTTAATCGTCATCTGGTTCGTCCTTTCACCCAAATACGGACCCGGCGGAGACAGCGACTCTTCGACAAGATGTGCCACCGGACATGACCGGCATTCTGCTGTTTTTGTGTATCGGCAGACGTTCACCAGCGCAGAGATTTGTAAGTGTTGTGTCAGCAATCCCGCCAAGAGACGGCGTTCTGATACAATTGACATGTTCCAAATCGCGCGTGGAACAGAAGGACGTGATCGCTGATCTGCCATGGCCTGCTCAGGCGTGAATCGCCTGTACCAAGACGGAGCTTTCGAGAGCTCGGTGCGCGCTTGATCGGCCCTCGCCTGCCTCGTGGCGCCCGCTACGCTGAGCGGCCATAACGCTGCTGAGCGCGCCAGATGTCGAATCTGAAATCAATCTTGTCCAAAACCGAACGGGTATTTGAGACCAGATCTCCTGTTAATGCGAGCATGCACACAGGAGCCCGCATGCGTTACTCTGCTTTGAGACTGATCAAGGAAAGCCTGACCGGACACAGGGGCTGGGGGCCTCAATGGCGCGACCCTGACCCACAAGCGTCCTATGATTACGTCATCATCGGGGGCGGGGGACACGGATTGGCCACCGCTTACTATCTGGCCAAAGAGTTTCAGGGCCGCCGGATTGCGGTTCTGGAAAAGGGCTGGATTGGCGGTGGCAACGTCGGGCGCAACACGACGATCATTCGCTCCAACTACCTTCTGGACGGCAACGAGCCGTTCTACGAGTTCTCGCTGAAGCTTTGGGAAGGGTTGGAGCAGGACCTGAACTATAATGCCATGGTAAGCCAGCGTGGCATTCTCAACCTTGTGCACACCGATGCCCAGCGCGATGCCGCGCGGCGGCGCGGGAATGCGATGATCCTGAACGGATCGGATGCGGAACTCCTCGACACTGATGGCGTCCGCGCGCTCTATCCGTTCCTGAATTTCGAAAATGCCCGCTTCCCGATCAAGGGTGGCCTCCTGCACCGGCGCGGTGGGACCGTGCGGCATGACGCTGTTGCCTGGGGCTACGCCCGCGGCGCAGATCAGCTGGGCGTGGACATCATCCAGAACTGCGAAGTCACCGGCTTCAGGGTGGAAAACGGCCGCGTAACAGGCGTTGAAACATCACGCGGACTGATTCGCGCTGCAAAAGTCGGCGTATCCGTCGCGGGCAGCTCGAGCCGCGTGATGGCGATGGCCGGAATGCGCTTGCCAATCGAAAGCCACGTGCTGCAGGCCTTTGTGTCCGAGGGACTCAAACCCTTCATTCGGGGGGTCATCACTTATGGCGCGGGACATTTCTATTGCAGCCAATCCGACAAGGGCGGGCTGGTGTTTGGCGGCGATATAGACGGCTACAATTCATATGCACAACGCGGCAACCTTCCGGTGGTCGAAGATGTCGTCGAAAGCGGCATGTCACTGATCCCCGGTCTGGGGCGCGCACGGCTGCTGCGCAGTTGGGGCGGCATCATGGATATGTCCATGGACGGCTCCCCCTTCATCGACAAGACCCATATCGAAGGCCTCTATTTCAACGGTGGCTGGTGCTATGGCGGCTTCAAGGCAACACCCGCCGCAGGCTTTTGTTTTGCGCATCTCCTGAAGACCGACCGCCCACATGAAACCGCCAAAGCCTATCGGCTCGACCGGTTCATGACGGGGCACATGATCGACGAAAAGGGCCAAGGCGCCCAGCCCAACCTTCACTAATGCACCTGCCACGCAAGGAACTGACCCGATGATCATCAACCATCCGCTTCTGGGGCCACGAGACGCGCAGGAGTTTACCTATCTGGGCGACGCGGGTCTGATCAACCGTCCCTACTGGCTGTCGGAGAACGCCATGCGCGCATTTCATGACTATCTGCATCTGCGCGAGAACCCGGCAGGGCTGCATCGCGAACTCTGGTTCCACGAGCAGGGTGACCGCTCCTGGCTCGTGGTGACCCGGGACACAACCACACATGAAATCACGAAGGTCGAGCTGGCCCGCGACGTGGCCCGCGCAAGCCGTTCAGCAGAGGTCAGCCAATGACACAGGTGAACCGTATATCCGGTGGGCTGATCGACCGATCTACCGAGTTGAACTTCACCTTTGATGGTAAGAACTATCAGGGATACGCGGGCGACACGCTGGCCTCGGCACTGCTCGCCAATGGGGTGCGCCTCATGGGACGGTCGTTCAAATATCACCGCCCGCGAGGCGTACTGGCCGCCGGATCAGAAGAACCCAATGCGCTGGTCGAGTTGCGCTCCGGGGGGCGCCAGGAACCCAATACCCGCGCCACTGTGGCAGAAATCTATGAGGGCCTCAGCGCCAATTCACAGAACCGCTGGCCCTCGCTCAAGCATGACGTCATGGCGATCAATGATCGCTTCTCGGCATTCCTGAGTGCTGGTTTCTATTACAAGACTTTCATGTGGCCACGCGCATTCTGGGAGAAACTTTACGAGCCGGTAATCCGCAAGGCTGCCGGGTTGGGGAGCCTTTCAGGCGAAGGCGATCCAGATGCCTATGACAAGGGTTACCTGCATTGCGACCTGCTGGTGATCGGCGCAGGGCCAGCCGGCCTGTCCGCCGCCCTGACCGCAGGACGCGGCGGGGCGCAGGTGATCCTCGCCGATGAGGATTTTCAACTTGGCGGGCGCCTGCTGTCCGATGCCCAGTCTCTTTGTAATCAATCGAATGCGGAATGGGTGGCAGCAACTCAGGCCGAATTGATTGCACTCCCGAATGTCCGCGTCATGCCACGCACCACCGTGTTTGGCGCCTATGATCACGGTGTCTATGGCGCAGTGGAGCGGAATGCGGATCACTTGGTTGCCCCTGAAGAGAATAAGCCGCGTCAGACGCTCTGGCGGATTTACTCCAGACGCGCGGTGGTTGCCATCGGCGCAATCGAACGCCCCATCGCGTTTGAAAACAACGACCGTCCGGGCGTGATGCTGGCCGGGGCCACCCGCGCCTATGCGAACCGCTGGGCTGTGACGCCTGCGCGCTCTGTCGTGGTTTTCGCCAACAATGATGACGCGCATCAAACAGCTAAGGACCTGATCGCCAAGGGGATCGAGGTGCATGCCGTTGTGGATACCCGCTCCGATGCCCCAGGGATCGAGGGCACCGAGCTTTTGGCCGGCGCGCAGATCATCGGCACCAAAGGGCGACTGGGCCTGACATCGGTTACGGTGCGACTCTTGGATGGTCGGACGCGCGATATTACCTGTGGCGCCCTCGCCATGTCGGGTGGCTGGAATCCAAATCTGGGCCTCACCTGTCATCAGCGCGGGCGCCCGGTGTGGCGCGAAGACATTCACGCCTTTGTTCCGGGTTCAGATTTGCCCGCAGGCCAATCTGTTGTTGGCGCTGCAATGGGCGAGATGTCGACACACGCCGCACTCCGGACTGGCGCAGAGACCGCGCGCGAGGCGCTCTCTGATCTGGGCTTTACTGCGCCCGGCGTTGAGACACCCAAGGCAGAGGACGCGCCCATTTCTCTGACCCCCTTCTGGCATGTCGCAGATGCAAAACGCGCCTGGCTCGACTTTCAGAACGACGTGACCGTCAAGGATGTGAAGCTGGCGCATCAGGAGAACTTCACATCCGTCGAGCATTTGAAGCGCTACACCACGCTGGGCATGGCGACCGATCAGGGCAAAACTTCAAATGTCGGAGCCTTGGCTGTGATGGCAGAGCTGACCGGCAAGCCGATCCCGGAAACCGGCACAACCATCTTTCGGCCGCCCTATACGCCCGTCTCGATGGGGGCTCTTGCGGGTCGGGCCGTCGGCAAGGATTTCCACCCAACCCGTCTGACTCCCAGCCACAAATGGGCCGAGGAACAGGGCGCCGTATTTGTCGAGGTCGGCAACTGGCTGCGCGCGCAATGGTTCCCAAAAGCGGGTGAAACCCATTGGCGTCAGTCCGTGGATCGCGAGGTACTCGCCACCCGTAATTCCGTCGGCATCTGCGACGTGACAACGCTGGGTAAGATTGACGTACAGGGTACGGATGCAGCGGAGTTCCTCAACAAGATCTACGCAAATGGATTTGCCAAGCTGCCGGTGGGCAAGGTCCGCTATGGCCTGATGTTGCGCGAGGATGGAGTGGCCTATGATGATGGCACCGCCGCCCGACTGGCCGAGGATCACTTCGTTGTCACGACGACGACCGCCAATGCCGTTCTTGTCTATCGAAACATGGAATTCGCGCGCCAATGCCTGTGGCCTGATCTCGACGTGCAGCTGATCTCCACCACCGAGGCATGGGCACAATATGCGGTGGCTGGTCCAAACTCTCGCAAGCTGCTGCAAAAAATTGTCGACCCGGAGTTCGACATCTCCAACGCCGCCTTTCCGTTTATGGGCTGTCGCGAGATCACGGTCTGCGGTGGTCTGCGGGCGCGGCTGTTTCGGATCTCGTTCTCGGGAGAGCTTGCCTATGAAATCGCGGTTCCAACCCGCTACGGAGATGCGCTGATGCGCGAAATGATGACTGCAGGCGCAGAGTTTGATGTCACGCCCTACGGCACAGAAGCGCTCGGCGTGATGCGGATCGAGAAAGGCCATGCAGCTGGCAATGAACTGAACGGCACCACCACCGCGTTGAATCTCGGTCTGGACCGTATGGTGTCCACCAAGAAGGACTTCATCGGCAATGTGTTGTCCCGTCGCGAAGGCATGAACGCCAAGGACGCACTGAACCTTGTGGGGGTGCGCCCGGTCGACCCATCTCATTCCCTGCCCGCAGGCGGCCATCTCATGCGCAGGTCCGGTCCAGTCGATGCAACGCAGGATCAGGGCTATGTCACATCTGCCGCCTATTCTCCTACTCTCAAGAGTGCGATTGGGCTGGGCTTTGTGAAATCGGGGTTTGAGCGAATGGGGGAACAGCTCCGGCTCGTGAACCCGCTCGAAGGTCAAGAAATCCTTGTTGAAATCGTCAGCCCCCATTTTGTCGACCCAGAAGGAGAAAAGCTCCGTGCATAGATTGAAGCCTCTCACACCCATGGGTGCGGTGACACCGCGTGTGGATACGATCGGAACGCTGACAATCACTGAAATCGTGCACCAGGCACTGGCCTCCATTGCTGCGCGCGAGGGACAGATGGAGGCGCTGCAACAGAAGCTCCCACTTCCCTTGCCCGATGTGGGCAAGACCAGAACCCAAGGCGCATTCAGCGCTTTCTGGACCGGTCCTGCGCAGTGGATGATCGTAGCCAACCACGACCAGCACGAGGCACTTGCATACGAGATCAAGCAGATGGTCGGGCAGACGGCTTCGGTCGTGGAACAGACCGATGGGTGGTGCCGCTTTGATGTCTCGGGTGCAGCGCTTTACGATCTCTTTGAACGTCTCTCAAGCGCGCCAGTGCGGCGTATGACCAAGGGCGATGTGATCCGCGGCACGGTCGAACGTCTGGGGGCATTCCTTTGGCGACTCGATCAGGATCATATGGCCGTGATCGCCCCGCGTTCCTCTGCGGCGTCACTACATCACGCTCTGATTGCCGCAGCCCGATCGATCGCCTGATCCTTACACTCTCACGAGGGCAGCGCGTCGCTGCCCTTGACCCGCATTGAGTTCTTCGCCCGCCGATCCGCGATTGGTGTCATCCCGAAACTCTCTCGATAATGGCGCAAGAATGCACCTGGCGTGGCATATCCAACCATAAAGGCGATCTCAGTCACCGGTGTGTTGGAATAGAGCACCAGTTGACGCGCCTGTTTCATCCGCATCTTGCGGTAATACTTGAGCGGGCCCTGGCCTGTTGCCTGCTTGAAGCTGCGCTCCAAAGAGCGGGTCGAGACACCAACGGCCTCGGCAACCTTGCTGATCTGGATCGGGCTCTCGATGTGCTCGGCAAAATGCTCAATCGCGCGCGCAACCTGTTTCGGCAGCAGGTTCTGGCTTTTTGCCGTGTCATGGACCGGCGTTTTTTGTGCAGCGGCAGCACTGCGGATGTAGGGATGCTGAAACCAGCAGGCCACCTCGGCCATGATGTCCCCACCCAGGTGCGTCTCAATCAAGGTGAGCATATGATCAAAAGCCGCTGAGGCCCCTGAAATGGTAGTGTAGTCGCCCTGTTCACAAATAACCGTGCTTTGCGCAGGTATCTCGGGAAACTCTGCGTGAAACGCGGCCTCATAGCACCAGTGGACCGACAACGGGTTTTCGCGCGTAAGTCCCGTTCGCGCCAGCGCGAATACCCCGCCGCTGATCGCTCCGAGGCGGGCCTTGCGGCGCTGCAAGCGTTGCAGGGCAGCGTTCGCGCGTGAAGGTTCGGCAAATCGGGCACTCGGGCTCGCCGTGAACAACAGCAAATCAAGCTCTGTGGTGTCCGAGAGCGTACAGTCGGGTGCGAAACTCACGCCAGCTGACGAAACGACCGGCCCGGCGTCTTCAGCAACCACCTTCCACTGAAAGGCCTCCCGTCCTGAAATCTCATTGGCGGCGCGAAGGGGTTCGATACAAGACGTCAGGCATGCCATTGGAAAACCCGGAAAGACCAGGATACCCAAGGTCAGAGGCGGCGGGGTGGTCTTTGCGTCGATCATCAGGAGTGCCTCATCACCGTGTCCCGCGAAATCTCTTTCGCGATTTGCAGAATGTGCCGCTCTAGCAAGCGCGCCGCAGGAGATTGATTCGAATCCGCTCGCCGCAACATGTGAATTTCCCGTTTTGCATGCGGCTCCGTGAGTGGACGGAACACGAGCCCTGCCGAATTTGAGGCTCGAACCGCCATTTCAGGCAGAATCGTGATCCCGATGTTGGCCTGCACCATCCCAAGGATCGAAGTGAGGTTGTGGGCCGAAAGCATCGCCCGATCGTGTAACGCGACCGAAGCCGCGGCACTTATCCCAGCCGAAAGAGAATTCGCAATGAGCCGTTCATCGGCTAGTGCCTCCCATGTGACGGGACCGGTGCTGTCCGCCAGTTCATGCGAAGGTGCGCAGATCACCCCAAAGGTGTCAGACAGAAGATGCTGGCTGCTTAGTCCGGCGCCTTGCTGTCCCAGAGTCGCGATACCGATGTCGATCCGATCACGGGACAGCTCATGGAGAATGGAATGAGAATCCATATCGCGCAGCTCAATGTCGACATTCACGTAGTCGTTGATATGGCGTGAAAAAACCTGGGGGATGATCGTACCGGCCACAGAGGGCACAGTGGCTATGCGCACATGGCCATGCGTGGCCTTGGCGAAGCCCTCGATCGCTCGGACCATATTGTCAAACTGCTGCAACTCGCGCTCGGCCTGCTCCAGCACAAACGCACCCAGTGCGGTCAACTTGCTTTTGCGGTCGGTTTCAAACAGCGGCTCACCCAAATGCGTCTCCAACTGCTTCAGCATCATGGAGACAGCTGAGGGCGTACGTCCCAACACCTGAGCCGCATCACTCAGGTTTCCACTTCGGGCAACGGTGGCAAAACCACGGAGCATTTCGATTTTGAGCGCCATCACATGACTACTTCAGTTTTGCTGTAATTAGGTTCAGTTGTTTGAGTTTGATTGAAGCATCGCAAAGAGTCCATACCCGAGAAAACTGACTTCTGTGTGAGGCGACACATCATGACCGATATTCAAAAGAACCTGATCGCTGGCGAATGGCTGACCGGCGAAGGCGAAATCGAAAATCGCAACCCTTCGGACCTTTCGGATCTGGTCGGGATCTTCGCTCAGGCCAGCAGCGACCAGCTTGAGGCCACCCTAGATCAAGCAAAGGTCGCACAACGCGAGTGGGCTGCCTATGGTCTCGAACGCAAGCAGGCGGTCTTGATGGCCATCGGCAATGAGTTGATCGCCCGTTCTGAGGAGCTTGGCACGCTGTTGTCGCGCGAAGAGGGCAAACCTTTCGCTGAGGGCAAGGGCGAAGTCTACCGTGCCGGTCAGTTCTTCACCTATTACGCCGCCGAATGCCTGCGCCAGATTGGCGAGAACGCTGACTCGGTGCGTCCTGACATCGAAATCGACGTGCGCCGCGAGGCCGTGGGCACGGTCGCCATCATCAGCCCTTGGAATTTTCCGACCGCCACCGCCTCGTGGAAAATTGCGCCCGCTCTGTGCTACGGCAACGCAGTCGTGTGGAAACCTGCCAATGTGACGCCTGCCTCGGCGGTTGCGCTGGCAGAAATCATCAACCGCCAAGACATCCCCAAAGGGCTGTTCAGCCTTGTGATGGGTGCGGGTCGCACCGTAGGTCAGCGCCTGGTCGAGAGCCCGAAAGTCAATGCGATTTCCTTTACTGGTTCAGTGCCAGTCGGCAAAGGCATTGCCGCAGCGGCAATCCAGAATCTGACTAAAGTACAGATGGAGATGGGCTCGAAGAATGCGTTGGCCGTGATGGACGACGCGGATCTGAACCTCGCGGTGAGCCTTGCTCTGGGTGGCGCTTTTGGCGGCACGGGTCAGAAATGCACCGCGTCCTCTCGGCTTGTCGTCCACGCTGCAGTGCATGATGCCTTTGTTGAAAAGCTGGTCGCCGGCGCACAAGCGATGAAGGTGGGCCACGCGTTGCATGACGGCACACAGATGGGACCAGTGGTGAGCGCACAGCAGCTCGAGGAAAACCTCGCCTATGTGGATCTGGGCCGTTCAGAAGGGGCAGAACTGGCCTGTGGAGGAACGCGATTGGAGATGCCGCACGACGGTTTTTACATGTCGCCAGGCGTATTTCTGAACACCAGCAACGATATGCGCATCAACCGCGAGGAGATGTTTGCGCCGCTGACCTCTGTAATCAAGGTCGACAGCTATGATGAAGCGCTGGCAACGGTGAACGACACCAACTTTGGCCTGACCTCAGGCATTGTGACCAAATCGCTCGCCCGCGCCACGCATTTCCGTCGCAACGCACAGACTGGCGTTGTCACCGTGAATCTGCCGACCGCGGGCACCGATTACCACGTTCCCTTTGGTGGGCGCGGCGACAGCTCTTACGGCCCACGCGAGCAAGGCAAGGCCGCGGCAGAATTCTACACAACGGTCAAGACGGCCTACATCAGCGCAGGCCCCGTCTGATGCGCATCGATGGTCTGCAATACGCAAACTGGTCGGAGAAGATCTTTCGCCAGCTTCGCGAAGGGGGCGTGGACGCGATCCACGTCACCATCGCCTATCACGAGAACTTTCGTGAAACGGTTCTGAACTTTGAAAAATGGAATCGATGGTTTGAGCAATACCCGGACCTGATCATGAAGGGCCAGTGGGCGCAGGACATCGACATCGCACGCGAGACGGGCAGAACGGCCGTGTTTTTTGGGTTCCAGAATCCCTCGCCGATCGAGGATGACATCGGCCTGGTCGAGATCCTTCATAGTCTCGGCGCCCGCTTCATGCAGCTGACCTATAACAACCAGTCGCTACTGGCGACGGGCTGTTACGAGGCCGAAGACATGGGCCTGACCCGGATGGGCAAACAGGTTGTAAAGGAAATGAACCGCGTCGGCCTCGTGATCGACATGAGCCATTCGTCGGATCGCTCCACCATTGAGGCGGCGGAATATTCCACACGCCCCATCGCGATCACCCATGCCAATCCGCACGCATGGTCTCCTGCCCTGCGCAACAAGAAAGACGCGGTGATCCGCGCGGTTACCGAAAACGGCGGCATGTTCGGTTTTTCGGTCTATCCGCACCACCTGAGGGACAAATCCGACTGCACGCTGGAGAGTTTCTGCGAAATGATCGCGCGCACTGCTGACACCTATGGGGTGGAGCATCTCGGAATCGGCACTGACCTTTGCCAGGACCAGCCCGACAGTGTCGTGGAATGGATGCGCGTCGGGCGTTGGACGAAAGAAATCGACTACGGCGAAGGGTCCAAGTCCGCGCCCGGTTTCCCACGGATGCCCAGCTGGTTCGAGGACAACAGAGACTTTGAGAACATCGAGCAGGGGCTTCGGTCCGTTGGCATGACGACCGGTGAAGTCGCCGCCATCATGGGCGGCAACTGGTACCGCTTTTTTGCAGAAAGCTTTGGGCCCAAGGCGGGAGGCTAACGGGGCCGGGACAGGTGAAATTTGGCCATGGGCGCTCAGGCGGGGCCGCACAATAAAGGGAGGACAAGATGTCAGACACATCTTTGGAAACACATCTCAAGAAGAGCCGGCTCAACACGCCGCTTTTCCTGATTTCGGGGGGCTTTATCGCGCTCTTTTGTATCGCCGCATTGATCGACCTTGAGGGGTTGTCGGCGGCTGTGGATTGGGGCTTCAACGTCTCGGCCACCTATTTCGGCCTCTACTGGCAGGTTCTCCTTCTGGCGACCTTCCTGATCGGCCTCGTGCTCTGCGTTCTACCAGGTGGCAAGGCAATCATGGGCAATCTGGCCGCGCCGGAATTCACCCTGTTTCAGTGGGGCTCCATGATCATGTGTACCCTGCTTGCCGGCGGGGGTGTATTCTGGGCTGCGGGGGAGCCAATCGCACATTTCCTTTATTCACCACCGCTCTATGGAGCTGAAGGTGGGACCGAGGCGGCCGTCAATCCCGCAATTGCGCAGAGCTTCATGCATTGGGGCTTTCTTGCTTGGGCCATTCTTGGTTCGCTCTCGACCGTGATGTTGATGCATTATCACTACGAAAAGGGCCTGCCGCTTGCTCCGCGCACGCTGCTCTACCCGCTGTTTGGTGACAAGGCGATCAACGGGCCAATCGGTCTGATCGCAGATGCGTCCTCGATCATTGCCGTTGTTGCTGGAACCGTGGGGCCAATCGGTTTTCTGGGCCTTCAGGTCAGCTATGGCCTGTCTGACCTCTTTGGTCTCCCGGACGTCTTTGCCACGCAGTTCATGGTGATCGGTGGGCTTGTCGCGATCTATACGATCTCGGCGATGACTGGTTTGTCGCGCGGGATTCAGCTTCTGTCCAAGATCAATGTGATCCTGGCGGCGGCGCTCTTGATTTTCGTGCTGGTAGCTGGACCGACGGGATTCATCTTTGGCTCCTTCTTCTCTGGCTTTGGCACATATCTTGGCAACTTTTTCCAAATGGCCCTGTTCCGCGGTGACGCAGGCGTCTTTGGCGAACCGGGCTGGCTGGGCTGGTGGACCGTGTTCTTTTGGGGATGGTTCATGGGCTATGGCCCGCTGATGGCGATGTTCATTGCCCGTGTCTCGCGGGGCCGCTCGATCCGTTCGATCATCATCATGCTATCGATCATCGCCCCGATCGTCACCAACTTCTGGTTTACCATCATCGGTGGCACCGGCATCTCGATGGAGCTGGCCGCGCCGGGGACCATTTCCACCGCGTTCGAAGGGTTCAACCTGCCCGCAGCACTATTGGCGATCACCTCCAACCTGCCGATGGGCTTTTTGATCTCGCTTCTGTTCCTGATCCTGACAACGATCTTTGTGGCCACAACCGGCGACAGCATGAGCTACGTGATCTCAGCCACGATGAGCGACGGGGAAAATCCGCCCACAATGGTGCGCATTTTCTGGGGCGTTGCGATGGGTATCATGGCTATCATCCTGATCTCGGTCGGCTCCGGGGGCGTGTCCAAGCTGCAGAGTTTCATAGTCGTGACCGCCGTGCCAGTCTCGCTGATTCTGCTTCCATCGCTCTGGGACGCATTGCGCATCACAATTGCCAAAGGCCGCGAGCAATAAGACACTGGGCGCTCTCGAGCGCCCAGCCAACTTTGCGTGTTTTGGGCCCTGTTCGCGCAACTCGCTTTGCGGCCCGAAATACGCTACCTTTTCGAGTGTAAAGGCCAAGAGTATGACCACGATACCACGCCGTGACCCCAACTTGGTGATGCGCCTCGCCCGTTTGGGGTCCATTCACCAATCACGCCTGTCTTTCATGCGTGTCCTGACGCGACGACTGGCCCGCGAAGGATGGCAGTTTGAGAGGACGGCCTTTGATGTAAACAGCGCCGGCGAAGGGCATGCCGTCTACACCGCCTATGGACCAGAACGCGCCTATTCTCTGATCGCCTTTGCCCATGATCTCCCGCCAGAAAAACGCTCGGACCGGGTGATTGCGGATGCGTGGGATACCACCTTTACCCTCTTTGACGGCGTGCCCAGCGCGGAGGACATCAAACGCCTCTCGCAGAACATACCGCTGCAGGAGGCTGGTCGTGTGACCGGCTCCGAACTCTCGGTCTCGCGGGCCAACCGTTCGGTACGTCTCTGGGAGCATGTAGTGTCCAGCCTTGCGCAAGGACGCCAGCCGGATCCCAATCGCATCAACGCAGTGGGCTACCTCATGCGAACCACAGCGGTTTACGGGTCGGGCAAGCTGGGGGCCGCAGATCGCGAGATGATCGCCGACCGTCCCGAATTCAGTGCGCCATTTCAGGTCGAAATGCTGTCAGTCTATCTCACCCGTTGGTTCGTGCTCGATCTGGTACAGCATATGGCCAACCAACGGGCCGCCGCCATGGGGCAGGACGCTGCCCAGCTCTGCCCCGCAATTGCCCGCAGCACGGGGATCGGGAACTCAACCGGTCTTGGCATGGCGCCATTCCTGCTCAATCATCCGGTCTTGTTCAATAACTGGATTGCCGCGCGCGAGGCCGCCATTCAGACCGTCCGCCAGATCGAAACCGCCAGCGCCAGCGCGATCGCCTTGTTCCGGTCGCTCATCGCACGCGGCAGAGTCACAATCGACACCTGGCAGTCTGAGCATCCGATCCAGATCACAAAGATCAACGCCCTGCGTGCAGACCTCCTGAAACTGGAGGAGTACCTGTCCGAGACGGATCTATCTGCTCGTTTCCCTTGGGACGCGCTCTATCGCTGGGCCGAGGGGACCCTTTCACTCGAAGGGCAAGAGTGGATCGCTTCTCTGATCCTTGAACCTTATGGAGCACGCGTCGACAAATTTGCGGATGAGATGTCAGCCGACAATACCGCCACCTTCCGCATCGCTGGCGCGATGAGCGTGAAGGATCTACGCGCCCTTCTAACCGACATCTACGCCTGGGCCATCGAGACTGACTGGCAAGCACCGGAAAACCGGGCCCGTGCTTGGTATGTGTCGGAGGAAAAGCTTGAACCGCGCCTCGGCGAACGCTTTGAAGAGCCGATCGAAGCATTTGAGCAGCCCCTTGCCCCCGGTCGTGACGCAGCGCAATTGTTCAACGCTCTGGCGCATTGGCCAGACGAAGCTCAGGTCGCCGACTTCCTGTTACGCCACCCCGAACACCGCCATGTATTGCGCCGGGCGCAGATTGTCGGGCGTGCGCCCTATGCCGAAATTCGCGACAATACGATTTCGGCTCAGGTGCTTCCGATTGACATGCTGCGTTGCAAGCTCGCCTTTTTCGGCGCCACACAGTTCGACCCACGCTCGGATCGCTGGGTGCGGATCTGCATGTATGGCGGTGCGCCGCTCCCCACTGAATTGACGCCGGAGAACGCAGATTTTTGGGTCTTCCCAGAGACGGATCCGGTGCTTGAGGAGGGCGCAGCATGAGCCACTCATTGAATGAAATCGAGGCGATGGCCAAACGTGCCGGGCGTGGCGCGGGTCTGTCTTGGGGATTGGCGGAAGAAGCAGCAAAAGGAACGCGCTGGCTCTCCTCTTTTGGCTTTCCCGGCACTGAGATGTTGGCCGAACTCTTAGAGCTGAACGACCAGATCCCGCCAATTGATGTATCTCCGGTATCACTGAGCGCCGCCCTCTGGCACGCGCCAGCACGCCGGATGAGCCCCTTGATCGCGGGTGCGTCCCTCTCGGACTGTGCCGTTCGCCTGTTGGATCGCGGCACAATCACCATGCAGGACGTCAGCCTCCCGCTGCTGGCCGTCCCGTTCATGGGCGGCGCCGCATTGCGCCTCGGTGTGCCTGTTGCGGCAGAATGGGAGGGCGCGCGGCTTGCCACCGATGGCAAACAGCTGTGCGTTCAGGGCGAACCGGACGCTCTGCGTGCCGGGCATGCAGGCCTGCTGGTGTTCTCGGCCCCGGCGGACATGACCGGAAAGCGCGAGCCGGTGATGCGGGCTGATGTCTCGGAACAGAGTTGGGAGACGCTCGGCGAATTTGCCCACCGCACCTTTGCGCCCGCCACCGAAGAAAGCCGCCTGCGCGGGGCAGGTGCAGGGACCAACGACAACAGCTGAGACCACAGCGACAGGCGCGCCCTTCCCCGACATATGAGTGACAGACAAGAAAGAACAGAGATGACCGCCACCGAAACACTCACGCTCTCGGAAATCGAAAGCCTTGCCTTTGATGCACTGGTTGCAGCGGGCACCTCACCCGCAAACGCCCGCCCTCTGGCAGTTGCAACCGCGATGACCGAAGCCGATGGGGTCGCCTCGCACGGGCTGGCCTATATCCCGATCTATGCCCAGCATGTTGAATGCGGCAAAGTCGACGGACAGGCCAACCCCAAGGTCGCACACCCTCGACCCGCAGTGATCACCGTGGACGCAGCCACCGGATTTGCACATCGTGCGATCGACCTCGGCTTTGAGCAGTTGATCCCTCTGGCCAAGGAAATGGGTGTCGCGGTGCTGGCCGTGAACAACTCCTACAACTGTGGTGTTCTGGGGGTTCACACGCAAAGGCTGGCGCAGGCTGGGCTGATGGGGTTTGGCTTTACCAATGCCCCTGCCTCGATTGCGCCCTCGGGTGGCGCAAAGCCTGTGGTGGGCACCAATCCATTTTCAATCTCGGCGCCGGGTTCAGATGGCACTGCGGCTCTGCTCATTGATCAATCCGCCAGCACGATTGCAAAGAGCGAAGTGATGAAACACGCCCGTGAAGGCAAGCCGGTCCCACAAGGCTGGGTGCTGGACGCCGATGGCCAGCCCACCATCGATCCCGATGCAGGCCTCAAAGGGTCAATGGTGCCGTCCGGCGGATACAAAGGCGTGGGCATTGCCCTGACCGTCGAGCTTCTGGCAGCGGCCATGACCGGCGCAACCCTGGGCGCGGTGGCGAGCCCGTTTTCCGGCACAGCGGGCGGTCCGCCCAAAACCGGCCAGTTCTTTATCGCCATAGACCCGGACGCTACATCCGGGGGGCTCTTTCAGGAAAAGCTCGCGGATTTGATTTCGGCATTTCGTGATCAAGATGGCGCACGTCTGCCAGGAGATGGTCGCCAATCCGCCCGTCTCCGGGCCGCCACCGAGGGCGTGAGGGTGAACGCCGCCCTACTGGAGCGCGTGCGCGCCCTCATCTAAGCCTTCGAACTCAACGGGGACGCAATCTGTGGGCGGGGTCCAGTGCCCGCCCGCGTGGAGGGTTCGGTAGGGAACCCCAACGCCGACCTTTGTTGACTGGGTTGTGTCAAACAACCGTATCGCCGAACTCCGGGAGCAGAGCGCGACTCCTAAACCAAGTACCGAGGCCCTAAGGAGGTGACGGATACATGATCTCCACATCTGATCGGTTTGACATTTGTAGATGAGATGGTGGAGCCTAGCGGGATCGAACCGCTGACCTCCTGCATGCCATGCAGGCGCTCTCCCAGCTGAGCTAAGGCCCCATCGAGCAGTTTGCAGTGCTTTGCACGCTGCTTGGACTGCGATTTACGGGAGGAGCGAAGGGGCTGCAAGAGCAAAATGAACCTCGCGGAAAATTTTTTACTCCCGCGCCGCTGTCGATCACCGCAATACCCGAACTCCTGCACGTATGCATGTCGCCTCACGCCGGGTTCCTCTCCAGATATGGCGAAATCACCCACTCGGGCCTGGCGAAAGTCGGCGACGCCAGGGACAGGACACGCCGCGCAATCTGCGCGATACCGAGTTGTAAAAGCTACACTTGTGGCGACGCTTACTTGCTTTTGGATACTGGATATAGAACAAGAGAAGCGGCGATGGCTTTCGCCCCATTTCAAAAAGGGTT
Source organism: Ruegeria sp. TM1040 (assembly GCF_000014065.1). Classification (NCBI taxonomy): domain Bacteria; kingdom Pseudomonadati; phylum Pseudomonadota; class Alphaproteobacteria; order Rhodobacterales; family Roseobacteraceae; genus Ruegeria; species Ruegeria sp. TM1040. The sequence goes on from NC_008043.1 coordinate 404,361, forward strand.
TTGGGAGGATCACATGGATCATTGGGCATCCGCTATGGAGCAGCACTGGGGCATTCAAGCGGAGCTGAGGCAGCTTGATGGCGAATATGACCTCAACTTCCTCGCCGAAACCCCGGAGGGCACGGGATATGTTGTCAAAGCCATGCGCCCTGATTGTGAAGACTGGCTCGTGGATATGCAAATCCGCACCCTGGATCATATCTCAGCAGCAGATGCCGATCTTCCCTGCCCCCGTGTCATCCCTGCGCGCTCTGGCCAGAAAATGCTGCGCCTCGAAGATGCGCATGGCAACGCGCGTCTGGTTTGGGTGATCGAGCGCCTTGCTGGCAAATGTTATGCAGAGGCCGCCCCCAAAACCGACGCCTTGATTGCGCAGGTTGGGCAGATTTTGGCTCGCACAACGGTTTCGCTCCAAGACTTTGACCATCCTCATCTTGCGCGGGATTTCAAATGGGATCTGATGCAGGCCGATTGGGTGAATGGCGCGCTCGATTGCCTTGAAGATGGCGCGCGCAGAGCTTTGATCGCGGACATTGGTGATCAGTTTACGGCGCTCAAGCCAGCACTTGCAAAGCTGCCGCAGCAGGCGATCCACAATGATGCCAACGACTACAATATCCTCGTGAACGGCGGCGCGGGGACCGGTATTGAGCCCAAGATCTCGGGACTCATTGATTTTGGCGACATGTGTCGCGCGCCGCGCATCTGTGATCTTGCGATTGCAGCGGCGTATGTGGTGCTCGACCACCCCAAGCCCGAAGCGGCGCTGACAGCCCTGGTGTCGGGCTATCACGCCGAAAACCCGCTGAGCGCGCCTGAGCTCGATCTTCTCTGGCCGCTCCTCAGAATGCGCCTCGCCGTTAGCGTGGTGAACTCCACCCTGATGGCAACAGAGAACCCGCATGATCCCTATGTGACGATCTCGCAGGCCCCCGCATGGCGGTTTCTTGAAGGGCACGACCTGAACGGCGATCTGATGGCGGCGCGGCTGCGCGCGGCCTGTGGCCTTCCCGTGGTTGAAGGCGCAGATCGGGTCATGGCCTGGCTTGATGAGGCGCGAGGCAGTTTCGCTCCGCTCATGGGGCAGGACCTTACCGATGTACCGATGGGATCGCTCTCGGTTGAAAAGAGCCTCTGGCCGCAAAACCCTTTTGACATGCCACTGGCCGAGGCTGCGCGCGTGGGAGAGGAATTTAACACCGAAGATCAGATCTGGCTTGGCTATTACCACGAGCCGCGTCTGATCTACACCGCGCCTGCATTCCGCAATGGTCCATGGAAAGCCAGCGACCGCCGCACGGTGCATCTGGCTGTCGACGGGTTTGCGCCTGCTGGCACCACGCTCCATGCCCCCCTCGAGGGAGAAGTCTGGGTCGTCGAGAACCGTGACAGCCATCTCGATTACGGGGGCGTGATCATCCTGCGTCACAAGACCCCGGAGGGAGACCCGTTCTACACCCTTTATGGGCATCTCGACCCCGAGGTTGTCACCCGACTGCAGCCCGGCGACCCCATCACAAAGGGGGAGGCGTTCTGTCGACTTGGAACAGCTGAGGAGAACGGGGGCTGGGCACCACATGTGCATTTCCAACTGGCGCTGAGCTGCGACGGCATCGAGACCGATTGGCCTGGCGTGGGATCGCCAGATGACATGTATCTGTGGCGTGCGCTCTGCCCCAATCCAGCCGCGCTTCTGAATCTGCCTGATGACAAGACCTGCTATCGTCCCACGGACAAATCCACAGTTCTTGAAAAAAGACGCGCGCATTTTGGCGGCAATCTCAGTCTTACATATTCCGACCCGGTGATGCTTGTGCGGGGGTGGAAACACCATCTGTTCGACGAATGGGGTCGACCCTATCTAGACGCCTACAACAATGTGCCGCATGTGGGCCACGCGCACCCTCGCATTCAAGCGGTTGCGGCCGATCAGCTGCGCCGTATGAATTCCAACACCCGTTACTTGCACCCGGCGCAGACTGCCTTTGCCGACAAAGTCCTGTCAAAATTGCCCGATCACTTCGAAGTCTGTTTCTTCGTGAACTCCGGCACCGAAGCCAATGAGCTGGCGCTGCGCCTAGCGCGAGCACACACGGGTGCAAAGGGCATGGTCACGCCGGATCACGGCTATCATGGCAACACAACCGGTGCGATCGACCTTTCAGCTTACAAATTCAACAAGCCGGGTGGCGTCGGGCAGGCGGATTGGGTGGAGCTGGTCGAGGTCGCGGACGACTATCGCGGCAGCTTTCGTCGCGACGATCCGGACCGCGCTCAGAAATTTGCGGATCTTGTCGACCCGGCGATTGCAACTCTGAACTCGAAGGGGCACGGCATTGCGGGCTTTATCGCGGAAACATTCCCGTCGGTTGGGGGCCAGATTATCCCGCCCAAGGGCTACTTGCCTGCAGTATATGAAAAAATCCGCGCAGCGGGTGGTGTTTGCATCGCAGATGAGGTTCAGACCGGCCTCGGACGACTGGGCGAGTATTACTTTGGCTTTGAGCACCAAGGCGCCCTGCCCGACATCGTGGTAATGGGCAAGCCCATCGGCAATGGCCATCCGCTCGGGGTGCTGGTCACAACCAAGGCGATTGCCGAGAGTTTCGACAACGGGATCGAGTTCTTCTCGACCTTTGGGGGCTCCACCCTGTCCTGTCGGATCGGCAAGGAAGTGCTCGACATCGTGGATGACGAAGGGTTGCAGGAAAATGCCCGCGCCCGTGGGGCGGAGCTGATCTCAGGGCTCAGAGCCCTCGAGCGCAAATATGCCTGCGTCGGAGATGTGCGTGGGGTGGGGCTGTTTCTGGGGTTGGAACTGATCCATGCCGACGGCTCCGAGGCGACAGAGATCTGTTCCTACGTCAAAAACCGGATGCGCGATCACCGTATCCTGATTGGCAGCGAAGGCCCCAAGGACAACATCCTGAAAATCCGCCCCCCCCTCACCATCGAAGCCGAAGACGTGGAGATGCTGGTGAGCGTGCTAGATGAGGTGCTGGCTGAGATCAATCCGGCTGAGTAAACCAGTCGCGAACGCGCCCTCTCCCTGAGGGCGCCATTACGCCTTCAGCATCCGGTCCGGGGTCGAACCAGGGTACAAGAGTCCCTCGCCTCAGCTGATGGGCGACCAGACCGCGCTCAACTGATCAAAGAATGCTGCAATCAGCGGGTCTTCCAGTCGGTCTTTCAGCGTCAGGACACCGAGCGAGGCTGGAACGCTGAGCGTCTCGCAGATCACGACCCCGTTAGATTGCCTTTGGTGCAGAGCGATTGACTCGCGGCACAGGCTCAGCCCGACGCCTGAGCGCACCATCTCCAGCATCGAAGCCTCATGGTCGACCTGGGCGACGGTGTTTTGCTGGCAATCGTGTTCCGCAAATATGCGGCTCAACAGGCGGTTGTGAACCGATACCTCGGGCGTGCCGATCCAAGGCAGCCGGGCCAGCTCGGCCCAGCCCGCGCCGGCGACCCGTGCGTCCCAACCGGGCGGCGCGATAATCCGATAGGCAAAATCCGCAAGCTTCTGCGCGTGGAGCTCGGTCTCGGAGGGTAGTGCCTCCAGCTGATCCGGCGCCGCAAGGTAATAGCCTGCATCCACCTGCCTGCGCAGAATCCTCTCCAGAATCTCCCCACTCACCCCGTGCACAAGTTCGGTTGTGATTCTCGGATTTGAAGCTCCCAACTGGCTCAGAAGCCGCCCTAACCGAATGAACTCCGGGTCGATAATGGTTCCAAGCCGCAGCGTCCCAGAGATATGATCGCTATGCTGGCTTGCCGCACGGCGAAACTCTGCCATTACGCGCAACACCTCTTCGGCCTTGGGCAGAAGATGCTGCGCATCTGGCGTAAGGTCCAGACCACGCGGCGTGCGGGTGAACAGGGTTACACCAATATCCTCACTTAATCGCCGGATCTGATGGCTCACCGCGGGTTGGGTCAGGTTCAAGACGTCCGCAGCCCGCGACACAGACCCCTCACGGGCCACGATCACAAAAGCCAAAATACTGTTGGGGTTCGAAAATCTCTCCATATTACCATCTTTAATATCGGAACGAAAAATTTGTCATTGGAAATGCGCCACGCTGCTTTCTAATCTCCGAGGCACTGCCCGTGCCCACCTCGTCCAAAGCGATGAGCGGGGAGCTGGTGGGACAAAAGATCAAGGGAGACAGCATCGTGTCAGACATGGAGACGCATTTTGATTTCATCGTCATCGGGGGTGGATCAGCCGGCTGTCTTCTTGCCAATCGCCTCAGCGCGGATCCGAGCCATCGCGTCCTGCTGTTGGAAGCCGGCAAGGCCGATACCTACCCGTGGATTCATGTTCCGGTTGGCTATCTCTACTGCATCGGAAACCCGCGCACCGATTGGCTCTATAATACCGAAGCCGATAAAGGGCTGAACGGGCGCGTGCTCAAGTACCCGCGGGGCAAGACCCTGGGGGGCTGCTCTTCGATCAACGGCATGATCTACATGCGTGGACAAGCACGGGACTATGACAACTGGGCCCGTCTTACCAATGAGCCGGATTGGACCTGGGAGCGCTCGCTCGAGGATTTCAAGGCGCATGAAGACCACCACAAGCTCGATGATGGCGCAGACCCTGTCACCGGCGACAACAGCCGGTTCTCGGACATGCATGGTCACGGAGGTGAGTGGCGTGTCGAAAAGCAACGGTTGCGCTGGGATGTACTCGACAGTTTTGCCGAGGCCGCAACCCAGACCGGGATCGAGCGGACCGAAGATTTCAACAGCGGTGACAACGCGGGCGTCGCCTATTTCGACGTCAATCAACGCTCTGGCTGGCGCTGGAACACCTCTAAGGCGTTCCTGAAACCCGCCAAGTCGCGCCGCAACCTGACGGTCTGGACCGAGGCGCAGGTGGAAAAGCTCACATTTGAAACAACTGACGGCGCGCTTCGATGCACCGGCGCACTACTGCACCACAAGGGGCAGGCACGCCAAGTCACTGCGCGGCGTGAAACCATCCTGTCGGCGGGGGCTGTGAACTCTCCGCAAATCCTGCAGCTCTCGGGGATCGGTCCCGCTGCCCTGCTGAAGAAACATGGAATTGACGTCCTGAAAGACGCCGCCGTAGGTGAGAACCTGCAAGATCACCTGCAAATTCGCGCGGTGTTCAAGGTCAACGGCACACGAACGCTCAACACGCTTGCCAACTCCCTGTTTGGCAAGGCCATGATCGGCGCGGAGTATCTTTTGAAACGCACGGGTCCGATGAGCATGGCGCCAAGTCAGCTCGGGGCGTTTACCCGCTCCGATCCAAGCCGCAGCCATGCCAATCTTGAATACCACGTCCAGCCGCTAAGCCTCGACGCCTTTGGCGAACCGCTTCATGATTTCCCGGCCATGACCGTCAGCGTGTGCAATCTCAACCCAACCAGCCGGGGAACAATCAAAATCCGCTCTGGTGATTTTCGTGATGCCCCCCTGATTTCGCCGAACTACCTCGCCACCGACGAGGACCGAAAGGTCGCCGCCGACAGTTTGCGTCAGGTGCGCGAGATCATGTCACAACCTGCAATGCAGCCCTATGCTCCCACAGAGTTCAAACCGGGTACGCAGTATCAAAGCGACGAAGAACTTGCCAAACTCGCGGGCGACATTGCCTCTACGATTTTCCATCCCGTAGGCACCGTAAAAATGGGTAAGGACGAGGACCCTACAGCCGTGCTCGATCCGCATCTGCGCCTGAAGGGAGTTGCGAGTCTGCGTGTGGTCGATGCCAGCATCATGCCGGAAATCACCAGCGGCAACACCAATGCGCCGACGCTGATGATCGCGGAAAAAGCGGCGCGCTGGATTTTGGCCGAGGCCTGAGCGCCCGCTTGCAAACCCGGTTCAAAAACCGTCTAACGATCAAACGCCGCCAGCATGTCTTGCGGTGCCTCTTGCGCCATCAGGTCCAAGTTGCGCTGCAATTGCTGCGCCTTGGCAGTCCCAAGCAAGAGCGAAGCCGACGCAGGGTGATCGCGCCCAAAATGCAAGGCTGCCGCTGGCAGGCTGAGGCCAAGTTCGGCCGCGCGTCTCTGCAGAGCCTCAACACGGGCAAGGACCTCTGGCTCGGCGGGCACATAGTCGAAGGTCGCGCCTTCTATAGGACCGGTTGCCAAAATCCCTGAGTTAAAGATCCCCCCCAGCACAAGGCTGGTGCCCGCACGAGCGCAGGTCGCGACCAGTTCTTCCTCACCGGATCTGTCCAGCAACGTCAGGCGCCCTGCAAGCAGGATCACGTCCAGCTTCCCCTGCGCCAGCACATCAAGGCAGATCTGATTTTCATTCACGCCAAGACCAAAGGCCCCGATCTTGCCACGCTCTTTCAGCGTCACCAGTCGCTCATAGCCTGAGCCCCAAAAGTCTTCCATATGACCAACATTGGCCGCACCATGCGTGAGCGTCCCGATATCATGAACATAGACGATATCCACATAATCGGTCCCGAGACGACTGCGGCTGCTGTCCAAAGAGGCTTCGATACCATCGCCCGAGTAATCATACCGCACAGCGTTGGGAAGCGGGTTGATAAACCCATCCGCCTCGTCGAGCGGCGACCCCGGGGACAGCACCCGTCCAACCTTGGTCGAGATCACATAGGTGTCGCGCGGCTTGTTGTACAGGAACTGTCCAAGGCGCATTTCGGACAGTCCACGCCCATAGTGTGGCGCGGTGTCGAAATAGCGAATACCCGCCTCCCACGCCGTCTGCAGAACCTCCTGAGCCTGGGCATCGGAAATCTCACGATAGAGATTGCCGATACTGGCGCAGCCAAAGGAGACGTCACTGACCCAGACATCCGTGGTCCCGATGCGATTGCGCTTCATGATGTGAACTCCCCCGTCAGCCGTCCGAAAACAAGAACGCGTCTAGCGTATCTTCTTTCATTTCTATCGAAAATCCGGGCGCATGCGGCGCCTGATACGCTCCGCCAGTGACAATGCAGGGGTGTTTGAAATGCTCATGCAGGTGGTCGACATATTCAATGCGTTTGCTGTCTTTTTCCCCGCAGATCGCGACATAGTCGATCATGGACATGTGCTGCACATATTCGCAAAGCCCAACGCCCCCAGCATGCGGCCAGACAGGAAGATCATATTTCGCGGCCACCAGCATGACGGCTAGAACCTCGTTCAGTCCCCCCATGCGGCAACTGTCGATCTGCACGATGTCGAGCGCGCCGCTGGCGATGAACTGCTTGAACATGATCCGGTTCTGACACATCTCACCGGTGGCAACCTTGATCGGCGCCACGCCCTCGCGGATGGCCTTGTGTCCCAACACATCGTCGGGGCTTGTGGGTTCCTCGATAAACAATGGACGGGCGAAGGCGAGGCGGTTCACCCAGTCGATAGCCTCGTCAACTTCCCAGACCTGATTGGCATCGATCATGATATTCATGTCCTCGCCGAGTTCCTCACGCGCGATGGTGAGGCGGCGGATATCGTCCGACAGATCCCGGCCCACTTTGAATTTGGTGTGGGTAAAGCCCGCCGCGCGCGCCTCGCGGCACAGGCGGCGCAGCTTCTCATCAGAATAGCCGAGCCATCCTGCTGAGGTCGTATAGCAGGGGTACCCCTCCTCTATAAGACGCGCGATGCGCTCTTCCTTGCCGGGTTCTGCAGCCTTGAGGAGGTCCAAGGCCTCTTCGGGCGCCAGCACATCGGTCAAATAGCGAAAGTCGATCAATCGCAGAATCTCGGCAGGCGACATATCCGCCACAAGACGCCAAACGGGTTTTCCTGTATCCTTGGCCCAGAGGTCCCAGACCGCATTTACGACCGCGCCCGCCGCCAGATGAATGGCCCCCTTGTCCGGCCCGATCCAGCGCAGCTGACTGTCGCCCGTCACATGGCGCCAAAACCGGCCCATGTCTTCTCGGATCCAATCCAGATCGAGCCCGACCACCAAGGCGCCAAGCGCCTTGATCGCCGCGATGCAGATCTCGTTGCCGCGCCCGATGGTGAAGGTCAGACCGTGGCCTTCATGCGTACCTTCTGTTTCCAAGATCACATAAGCGGCGGAATAATCAGGATCGGGGTTCATCGCATCGGAACCATCAAGCCCCTCTGACGTGGGGAAGCGCAGATCATAGGTGCGCAAGCCTGTGATCTTGGTCATTCTGCTGCCTCTGTCACCTGTCGCTGCACACCGAGCCCCGCGATCCCCAGCTCCATCACGTCACCGGGTTTCAGGTAGGTCTCGGGCGTTTGCCCCATGCCAACGCCCGGCGGCGTACCGGTTGAAATTACGTCACCCGGTTGCAAGCTCATGAATTGCGACAGATGCGAGATCACCGTGGCCACATCAAAATGCATCGTCCGGGTGGACCCGTCCTGGTAGCGATGCCCATTGACCTCGAGCCACATCGCCAGGTTCTGCGGATCTGGGACCTCGTCGCGGGTCACCAACCAGGGGCCGATAGGACCAAATGTATCAGCGGATTTGCCCTTTACCCATTGGCCGGAGCGATGCAGTTGAAAGTCACGCTCCGAGAGATCATTCACCACGCAGTAGCCCGCAACGTGATCCAGCGCCTCATCTCGGCCAATGTATTTCGCCGTCTTTCCGATCACCACGCCCAGTTCCACTTCCCAGTCGGTCTTGACCGAGGTTCGCGGAATTTCGACAGCATCGTTGGGCCCGCAGATAGCAGAGGTCGCCTTGAAGAAGATCACCGGCTCCTCAGGCAGGCTCATGCCGCTTTCGGCGGCATGGTCTGCGTAGTTCAAACCGATGCAGATGAATTTTCCAACCTGTCCGACACAAGCGCCGATCCGAGGCGTGCCCTCGACCAGAGGCAAGCTCTGGGGATCAAGAGCGCGCAGGGCATCGAGACCCGCATCACCGAGCGTCGCAGCGCCAATATCTGCAACCTGCCCGGAGAGGTCGCGGATATTGCCGTCCTGATCAAGGAGTCCGGGTTTTTCCTGACCCAAAGGGCCATATCGCAGCAATTTCATGTGAAGTAACTCCTGTCGTCAAATCGCCCAGCCGCCGTCGATGGCGTGGGTCTGTCCAGTGGTAAAGCCGCTCTCATCGCTGGCGAGATAGAGCGCGAGCGCCGCAATCTCTTCAGCCTTGCCAATGCGCCCCATGGGCTGACGTGCGATGAAATCCTTGCGGGCCTGCTCATAATCGCCCGTAGCGCGCAGCCGATCATGCAGGCTGGGACTGTCCACCGTGCCGGGGCAAATCGCGTTGCAACGGATACCTTGGGTCACAAAATCTGCGGCAATGGATTTGGTCATGCCGATCACCGCCGCCTTTGACGCGCAATAGGCAAAGCGATTTGGCACCCCTTTCAGGGAGGAGGCCACCGACGACATGTTGATGATAGAGCCACCGCCGTTTTCCAGCATGCCGGGCAAAACCAGTTTCGTGAGGCGATACATGGCTTTGACGTTGAGGTCGAAACTGAAGTCCCAGTCGTTCTCATCGCAGTCCAAAATGCTGCCACTTGCGACATATCCCGCGCAGTTGAACAACACATTCAATGGCCCTGCATCTTGGATTGCGCGCGCAACTGCGGATGCATCCGTGACATCAAGCGCAAGGGCCGTGATCCCATCGACCTCCGCGAGTTCTGCCAATGACTCTGCATTGATGTCGCAGGCGATCACCTTGGCGCCCTCAGCCGCAAAGAGTTCCGCGCTGGCGCGACCGATCCCCTGCCCCGCAGCAGTAATCAAAGCTGTTTTTTCGGCCAGCCGGCCTGTGTTCTGTGTCATCGTGTTCAATCCGTGTGAAAAACTTCTTCCATCATCGCCCATTGCTCTCCGGCGTTGCGCGACGGCAGCGGAGACTGACAGGGGTCGGTGAATGCCCACCATTCCTGCGTACGCGGGTCTTGGGCCATCCGCGCCATATCGGCGGCAAAATCGCTGCCGTGGTATTCCCAGTACCCAAACAGCAGATTCTCCGGCTCGCGCAGAAAGATCGTGTAGTTGCGAATATTGCTCTGCCGGATCTGCGCCAGGACATCCGGCCAAACCGCCGCATGCAGGCGTTTGTACTCATCGAGCCTCTCGGGCTTGATCCCGATCACCATTCCCATTCTCTGCATCATGCACCTCCAATGGAGCGCGCGCCGATTTCTTGCGCTGTGATGGCGTCCCAATCCCAGTCGATGCCCAGACCGGGCTCATCCGAAGGCACGGCATCGCCATTACTGATCTGCATGTTCTGGCGGGTAACTCCATCGAGCTGCGGGATGTATTCGAGCCACTTTGCATTGGGCACCGCGCAGACAAGCGGCAGGTGCAATTCCATCAGGAAATGCGGGCACACCATAACACTATGCGCCTCGGCCAGATGCGCGACCTTGAGCCAGGGTGTGATGCCGCCAATCCGGGCGACATCCACCTGCACGATCTGCGCCGCCCCCACCTGCAGATAGTCCTTGAACTGGCTCAGCGAATACATGCTCTCGCCCACGGCAATCGGCACATGCGTGCGCCGCGAGAGCTCTTGATGCGAGAGCACATCATCTGCAGGAAGTGGCTCTTCGAACCAGCCGATGCCGAACTCCTCCAGCACTTTGGCACGGCGGATCGCCTCGGAAAGCGTGAAGCCCTGATTGGCGTCCGTCATGATCTCGTAGCTGTCGCCCACTGCTGCGCGTATCGCCCCAAGACGGGCACGGTCCTCACTCAGATGCGCGCGGCCAATCTTGATCTTGGAGCCGCGAAATCCCTGCTCTTTCATCGCCAAGGCGTCTTCGACCAACGCGGCGGTCTCGAGATGCAGCCAGCCACCCTCGGTCGAATAGAGCGGAATACGGTCGCGGCTCCCGCCCGCGGCCTTCCAGAGTGGCAGCCCCATCTTTTTGCAGCGCAGATCCCAGAGCGCGATGTCGATGGCTGCCAGCGCCAGCGAAGTGATCGGACCAACTGCGGTGGCATGGGTCAGGAACAACAGATCCCGCCAGATGCCATCGATCCGATCCGCATCTTTCCCGATCAGAGCAGGCACGAGCGTCTGCTCCAACAGCGCCATGACAGAGGGGCCACCGGTCCCGATGGTGTAGCTGTAGCCCGTCCCCGATGCCCCGTCGCTGTCATGAATCGTGACAATCGGGGTCTCCTGACTGACAAAGCTCTGGATGGCGTCGACCCGCTCCACCTTGGGCTTGAGGTCGATCATGCGCAATTCAACGCGAGTGATCCTGGCCATGCCGCTACCCTCTCAGCGCCTTGCCGCTTTTGCGGTCAAAGACGTGACATTTGTCGAGCATCAGATGAAACGGCAGCCGTTCGCCCGGCTGCACGGGACGCGGGTTGAGCATCTTGGCCTGCACCTCACGGCCCGCAAACTCGGCAAAGAGAAGTGTTTCCGTGCCCAGAGGCTCCGTCAGGGCGACCTCCAGTTCCAGCGGGGCCATCTGCCCGCTTTCCTCGACCGAGTGGCCGTCGGGCATCAGATTGTCGGCCCGGAAACCAAAGCTGATTTCCTGACCTGGCCGCACAGCACCGCGGGCTTCGCTCGGCATCGGCAACGTGATGTGATCACCAAGTCGGAGCGCACCGGTTTCGGTGACTATCCCATCAACGAGGTTCATCGGCGGTGAGCCAATAAAGGTGGCGACAAAGGTATCAACTGGCGCATTGAACAGGTCGAGCGGTGTGCCAGTCTGCACGATATGACCATCGCGCATCAACACGATCCGATCCGCCAGCGTCATTGCTTCGACCTGATCGTGAGTCACATAGATCACTGTATTCCCGACTTTCTGGTGCAGCTTCTTGATCTCGACCCGCATCTGAGTACGCAGTTTCGCATCAAGGTTTGAGAGCGGCTCGTCGAACAGGAACACATCCGGCTGACGCACGATCGCGCGCCCCATGGCAACCCGCTGGCGTTGCCCCCCAGAAAGCGCGGCAGGTTTGCGCTCCATCAACTCGTCCAGGCCGAGAATTTGCGCGGCTTCTGTGACGGCGCGTTCGATCTCAGCCTCAGGGCGCTTGGCAATCTTCAGTGAAAAGCCGAGGTTCTCGCGCACGGTCATGTGCGGATAAAGCGCGTAATTCTGAAACACCATGGAGATGTTGCGCTCGCGCGGGGGGAGATCATTCACCACCCGTCCACCGATCTTGACCTCTCCACCAGAGATATCCTCAAGCCCGGCAATCATGCGCAGGGTCGTGGACTTTCCGCATCCCGAGGGGCCAACCAGGACGACGAACTCACCGTCCTGAATATCGAGATTGATGCCATGCACAGCCTGATGCTGGCCATAGCGTTTGATCACGTCTGTCAGAGTAACTTCGGTCATCTCTTATCCTTTGACGCCGCCGAAAGTGAGACCGGCGATCAGGTGTTTTTGTACGATGAAGGTCAGGATGAGGGCGGGCACGATCATGAGCACCGCAAGCGCGCACATGCCGCCCCAGTTGATTGTAAATTCGGCGGTGAAGTCCAAAAGCCCAACCGGCATGGTCTTGGAGCCGACCGAACGGGTAAGCTGAGAGGCAAGTGCAAACTCATTCCAGGAGGTGAGGAACGCAAAGATCGCGGCAGAGGCCACGCCCGAGCGCGCGACGGGAAACTCGACCCGCCAGAAGGCTTGCCAGCGGGTGCAGCCGTCGATTTCGGCCGCCTCATGCAGCTCTTTGGGGATCTGGCGGAAAAAGCCGTCCGTAAGCCAGATGGTGAAGGGCACATTCATCGCCACATAGGCGAGGATCAGGCCAAAATGCGTATCGATGATACCGACGCGGGCAAAAACGATGAACAGTGGCAGCGACAGCGCCACGCCCGGCACCGCGCGAAACAGCATCAGCCCGACAAAATACCCGCTTTTGCCTTTGAAACGGTAGCGCGCAAAGGCATAGCCACCGGCCATCCCGATCAGGATCGCGATCAGGGTTGAGGTGACAGACACGATCAGGGAATTGCGGAAGTATTGAAAAACGGGCACCCCACCTTCGCCCGCACCGCCAAACATGGCACGATAATGCTCGAGCGTGAAAGACGGCGTCCAGACCGGCGGTTTTGCCATGATCTCCACCGTGGGGCGGAAAGAGTTGAGGACGATCCACAAACCCGGGATGCAGATTACGGCCATGGTCAGGAACAGACCGGTAAAATGCAGCGCCTTCAGCATACGTCGACGGTTGCGGTGATTGAGATTGCGGTCCATATCCGTTACCCCGCCATGCCCAGCTCGGCGCGTGCCGCGCTGAGTTTCCGGAAGAAATAAATGGTGAAGACAATCGAGAGCAGGATCGAGACATAGCCCATGGCATTGGCAAGCCCCATGCGCGCATCGACGTAGCCGGTACGGCTCATGAGGGTCCACAACAGCTCTGTGCGCCGGGCTGGACCGCCTCCGGTCATGATCTGAACGATGTCGTAGGCGCGTGCCACATCCAGCGAACGGATGGTCATCGCGATGTAGATAAACGGCATCAAGAACGGCAGCGTGATATGGCGAAAGGTCTGCCACGCGGTGCAGCCGTCGACCTTTGCGGCCTCCAGCGGGTCGCGCGGCATCGCAAAGAGCCCCGCAAGGATAAGGATTGCAAAGACGGATGTGCTCATCCAGATCTCGGCAAAGATGATCGAGAACATCGCCAGTTTGCCATCCACGAGCCACGGCAGGGCGGCATCACTGATCCCAAGCGATTGCAGCGCGTTGTTCACAAGCCCGATGTTGTCGTTGAAGATGAACTTGAACTGAAACCCGACCAGGATCGGTGAGAACATCATTGGAAACATCAGGACCGTGCGCAGGGTGCGCTGCCCCCATGTCACCTTGTTCATCATCAGCGCGATGCCCAAGCCGAGCAGCAACTCGAGATTGAGAACAATCGTGAGGAAGAGCACCGTGCGCCCAAAGGCCGACCAGAACTTCCAGTCGCTCAGGATCTTTTCATAATTGTAGGTTCCAACCCATCGCCACAACGTCGACGGACGTGTGAGCTTGTAAGGTGTGAAGCTCGAATAAAGTGAGAAGAGAAGCGGTATCAGCACCACTGCAGCCATTACGATGAAGGCGGGCAGAAGCAGCACGAACCACTCTGGCAGGCGTTTGGGTCGCATGACAGTCCGATCGCGTCAGAAATGAGTGAGGAAAGAGAGCCCCGGCCAAGTCAGGCGCTGGCCGGGGGTGGCATATGATTAGTAGTAGCCGGACTCGCGCATCAGCTCATCCACCGCCTCAGCCGCATCATCCAGCGCTTCCTCGACGGTTTTATCGCCAACGATAGCGGCCTGAAGTTCCGGGAAAACCAGATTGGTGGACTCGCCCCACTCCGGGATGGGCGGCACTGCAAAGGCATATTTCGCCCCTTCAGCAAAGGCTTCCAGCGCCTCGGTCCGGAACGGATCATCCCCGGCGCGCGCCTTGGCGATGTTGGCCTCCCAAACCGCCGTGCGGGTGGGCAACGAGCCGCCCGCAGATTCTGCCAGCTGGCTCTCTTCGCTCGTCAGAAAGGCCACAAGAGAGGCAGCAGCTTCTTTGTTGGCGCAGTCATCCGTCACCGAGAACCCATGATGGCCAGACCAGCCGGTGCGGGTCACCGATCCCATCGGCTGCACGGCAACACCCACGTTTCCAGCCGCCTTGGACGAGTCAGGATTATTGAAGAAGCCAGCCCAGCCGGGCCAATCGAGGTTCAGCGCTACGGTGCCACTTGCAAACCCTTGGCCAAGGTCGTCCCAGACATAAGACGTGGTACCCGCAGGCACCGCTTTGGCCTCGTAGAGATCGACAAACCACTGCAGCGCGCGCTGACCTGCGTCCGAATTGAAAATCGGTCGGTTGTCCTCATCAAGGAAATTGCCACCTTCCGCGACCACCATTTCATAGAAGCGACCGACGATAGCTTCGTCCTTGCCCGCATATTGCGTGCCATAAAAATTCGGCGGATCCGCAAAGAATATCGCCTGATCCTTCACCTGCTCCCAAGTCTGCGGCACGGCCAATGGATAGCCGAATTGGGCCTCGAATGCCTCGGCTTTCTGCGCATCCTCATAGTTGGACTTGAGGTAATACAGCACCGAAACATCAAACTGCGCCCGTGGCAGCATCAACAGATCCCCGCCAACAGTAGAGGCCGTAATGGTGCCTGGCACGAACCCCTCAATTACGCTTGCGTCGACATAGTCGTTCAGATCGACATAGAGGCCCTCGTATTGAGGCGCAAAGGACGAATGATTGGAGCCAATGCACCAATCAGTTGTGCCCGCGGCCATATCCGATTTGATCTCACGGTCGATTTCAAAGTGGCTCTTCTTCGAGATAATTTCGACCTTGGCACCGGTTGCAGCCTCCCAGTCTGCAATGCGGCCATAGAGCCCTTCATACTGCTGACCACCGATCAGCTTGGCTTCGATTGTCACGCCCTCGAATGAGCCCCAATCGCTCGACAGCGCCGATTCTGCTGATGCAAGGACCGCGCAACTTGCCAACAAGCCTTTGGTAAATTTGGATTTCTTCATGTTTTCCTCCCTTGCGAGGGACGGTAGAAGACTTGCCTCGCCGCTCGCACATTCAGATATAAAACATAAATTCATCTATCAATCAAGCTTGACAATTTTCCCGCCTGACAGCACTTTTCAATGAACACGAAGGACCATTAATCAATGACCCAAACCGCCGACAAATACCGCGCCCCGGCCCTTGAAAAAGGGCTCGATATCATTGAGTTGCTTGCAGATTACGGCGACGGGCTGGCCCAGGGCGACATCGCGCGGGCGCTGGATAGATCGCAAAGCGAGATCTACCGCATGCTCACAACTTTGGTGCGCCGCGGATATGTCGTGCGCTCTCCCGGCGATGATCTCTATACGCTCAGCCTCAAGATGTTTGCCCTCTCACAGCGCCACCCGCCGATCGGTCGGCTCTTGGAAACTGCAGCGCCGCAAATGCGTATGCTCACGCGCAAGGCCTGGCAGTCCTGCCACCTCGGCATGGAAAGCAACGGCGATGTCGTGATCGTCGCCTCGGCTGAATCGCCCGGGAACTGGGGATTGGCCCTGCGTGTTGGGACCGTCATTGGCCTCGGCAACACTGGCACCGGCCGGGTTCTGGCAGCATTTCGTCCAGAAGACGAATTGTCCGATCTCGTCGCGCAGCATCGTCTCGCCGTGGGCGAACCGCCGATCGACGCCTTCGAACTCAGGGATCACATCGCCAGAATTCGCGAGCTGGGCTATGAACGGATGCCCTCTGCCACCGCTGTAGGCGTCACCAACCTGTCCTACCCAGTGTTGAACCAGGACGGCCGCGCGATTGCCGTGCTCACCTGCCCGTTCCTCGAGCGCATTGACGACATGAAACCTCCGTCTCAGGACGAGGTACATCGTATGTGCAAAGCACTGGCCGAGGATTTGACCGCGTTCTATTGTGGCACCGGCGACCGCACGCTCTTTGAAGGTCTCGAGCCGTGATAGACACACATCAACACTTCTGGCGCCTGTCCCGGGGCGGTTACGCCTGGATGCCAGAGGACCTGCCCGCGCTCAATCGCGACTATGAACCCAAAGATCTACGTGACATTCTGAATGACACTGGGATCACAGGGACAATCGCGGTGCAAGCGGATGACTCCGTCGCGGAAACGGAATTCCTGCTCTCCCTTTCAGACGCTCACCCCTGGATTCTGGGAGTCGTTGGTTGGGTTGATCTTGAGCACGCGGACGCTACCCGTATTCTGACGGCTCTGGCGGAGCACCCAAAGTTTCTGGGTATTCGTCCGATGATTCAGGACATTTCTGACCCAGAATGGATGCTGCGCCCTACGCTGGCGGCCGGTCTCAACAGGTTGGTCGAGCTTGACCTTACCTTCGATGCACTTGTTCTGCCACATCATCTCAAGACGCTTGCGCGGTTCATGGAGCGATATCCTGAACTGCGCGTGGTGGTGGATCACTGCGCGAAACCCAATTTGCGCTCAGGTGCGCTCGATGAATGGCGCGACGGGCTTGCGGCAGTCGCGGCGCATCCAAACAGCTTCTGCAAGCTTTCCGGCCTCCTGACCGAAGCCCCTCCGGGCGCGGGGCTTGCTGAGCTGCGCGACTGCTTGGATCATGTGTCGCAGCTTTTTGGCCCAAATCGCCTGCTATTTGGGAGCGATTGGCCCGTCCTGAACCTCGCCACTGACTACGCGAAGTGGCAGCGCATCATTTGCCAATATATTGACGAGACCCCGGGCCTCGCGCAGGACACCATCGGGCAGTTGAATCCACACTTTGCCTACACGCGACTTTCACAACACTGTACAAATCCAAACGGCGCCGGTGCGTGACATTAGCCCCGCGCCAATCCTGCATCCTCCAGCCGTTCACGATCCGGAAGATCCTGTAGGGTTTCTAGATCGAACGCGAGCAGAAACTGATCGGTAGTGACAAAGGTATAGGGCGCGCCCCGCCGCGGCGCGCGCGGCCCGTTTCCAATCAGTCCGCGATCGTGCAGACGTCCGATCAAATCACGGCTGATGTCCTTGCCAAAGATGTCTTTCAACCCTTCTCGCGTGATCGGCTGGTGGTAGGCGATGGCCGCCAGAACAGCGACATCAAAGGCGTTTAGATCCATCACCTGATGGCCCGCGCTTTGTGCGTCGCGAATGGCGGAGGCGTAGGCACTGCGGGTACGCAGAAACCAACCATCCTTAACATGGGCGACCTGAAACGACCGGCTTTCGAGTTCAGCCGATAAATCGTCAATCAGAAGTTCGACAGAGACCCCCTGCCCCACTACGCGCGCCAGAGCCTCTCGGGACACCGGTGTGGCACTGGCAAACAATACCGCTTCAATTCGGCGCAACCATTCATACCAGCGCTGGTCCGGGGGCAACGCCTTCAACTCTCGGTCCAGTTGGGGCTCTGGTGTTTTGCGCATGTCTACACCCCATAAAGCCGAAAACTGTCGCGCCCACTCAGTTCACGCAAAACACCGAGCGAGGTTAGTCGGTCGCATAGCCTGCGCGCGGCACGGTCCGGCAAGGGCAATGCAGAGGCCGCCGCCGCATCCTGCGTGAGAAACACCTCCACCGCCCCCGCAGCTCCCTTCGCCCGCAGTTTCGGCACCACGGCGGCCAGATTACGCACACCTCGTGTACACTCGGAAATGTGGCGTAATATTTCAATAATCGCGACCTGCAAAGCCTGATGACAGGCCAGGCGCAAACTCTGATCGCGTTTTCTGAGGTCCGCGGTTGTCAACCCGAGCGCAAACACCGGAAGGATGCGCGCCCACCCTAAAGATCGGGCGAGTGCCGCGTCCGCAAGTATCAACGCTGCAACCACCGGTATCGAGTCGTCAGACACGCATTCCTCCAATACCGAAACAGCATGCTCGACCGGCGCGCGCCCTTTAGGGGCCAGACTCTGCGCAATCAGCTGTGACGAAACTGAACCAAGACCCTTGTGGAGCGCATTTGCTTGCACTGGACGCCTCACGGCCCGCTGCCAAGAAAGGTAGATCTCGCCAGCGGGCCCTGGCAGATCGCCGGGTTCCAGAAAATGTACGGCGTCTCTAAGCTCTGCTGCTGTTTCGTGACGTCCTGCAAAAGCAACCGTTACCTCTGCTGCGCGCAGCGCCAGTCGATCTCTCACCAAGTTCATTGGAACCTCATCCAGAGAAATCGCGTGATGTAGGTGCGATAGGGCTGCGCCTGACAAGAACGACACATATTCAGGGGCTTCCGCGCGCGCCGAAGTGACCCACGAGGGTAGAAAAGGTATTCTGTTCTGGTCTGTCAGAGATTCTCTGTCTGGCGCGTACATATTGCAAGCCTAGGCGCGCGCGGCGCTTTTGTCCACAAATGGGCACCCTAACCGCCGCTTGCTTGTGGATCTTATTATGTCCAATAACATTGAATTATTAGACACACTTCACCATGATTATGTCATAGCGGGCTGACACGCGTTTGAGACAGCCCATTCACCGCCCAAACAAGAGGTTTGAACCAAGGCATGGGACCGACAGAAAGCACGATTTCTGAACACACCCGCAAAGCCTATGCGACGGATTGGGCGCATTACACACGCTGGTGCCGCTTGAACGGACATCCCACGCTACCACCCTCAGTCGCACACATTGAGAACTATCTGACAGATCTGTCACGTTCGTCTCAACTTGCCTCGAGCAGTCTCAGGCGGCGGCGCGCCGGGATCGTGTGGAACTACAGGCAACGCGGCTTCGATCTCGAAATTCAGTCTACCCCTCTCCCGGACACGGTGACCGCGCTGCCGACACATCAAGTGCAGCGCCCAGCCACAAAAGAGGCGATTACACCGCAGGAGATGCGAGCGATGCTGGCGACTCTCCCCTATGATCTCCGAGGTCTGCGCGACCGCGCAATGTTGTTGGTCGGGTATATAGGTGGCCTGCGGCGGAGCGAAATCATCGGTCTGGACGCATCTCCAGATCGGAGTGACGATAGCATGGGCGGGCTGGAGTTTCGTGACAATTTCCTACGCGTAACAATCGAAGCCAGAACCGAGGTGCGAACCGTAACGCTCCATCGCGGGACTAGCGCGCAGACTTGCCCAGTACATAGCGTGCAGCAATGGCTTCACTTCGCAAAGATCGAGGCTGGCCCGGTTTTTGTCCGAACTTCGCGCGACGGCAAACGTGCATTGAGCGCACGCCTAAACGATCGCCACATTCCAAGGCTCATCAAGAGCACTGTGCTCAGATCCGGCATTCGCGCCGACTTGCCGGAGAATGAACGCCTGGCGTTGTTCTCCGGCCAATCTCTCAGGGTCGCATCAGCGAAGCTTGCAACAGCAGACAACCGCGTTGACCTCAATTTGACACGAGCATTGGGATTTTGACGAGCTCAGCCCTCTGCCAAAAGATGCTTCTCAATCGCCTCAAGCAGTCGTTCAACATCATCGACATCTAGGTTAGCGCGTTTGAGGTCGATCCGAACACCTTTGGGTGAAACTTCGGCGCCAAGCTCCCCACCTGAGGCGAGCGAACGGGTTTGCAATTGCGTGACCTGTCGCGGTCGCCCCCCTCGGGCCTTGTCCTTTGGGGTCGCTTCCAGCTCCGCCAGTGCGGCCTCGATCACTCGCCACTCGTCGCGTTCATTATCCGGATCCGCTGTGCCCAATGCTCTTCGGAGAACGGCCTGCCCTCCTGCACGCAACGCCGCCGCGATTTTCAGACCTGCTTTCTCAGACATTGCATTTGGGTGGCGCAACAAATCACCCAGCCCCTCGTGAACCGCTGCAAAACTGCGGACCTTGGATCGTTTCGCTTTGGATGCGGCGGCAAACAATGTGTCGACCGCCTCTTCGACGGAGGCAAATACGCCCTGCCCTGCAACCAGCACTGCGATGCGTCCGCGTTCATACGGCGTGAGGTTTGCACGCAACTCATTCTCTTCGATCATCGACACATAGGCCGTAGCACTATCCGTCCCTTGCCGAAGAAAAGCAGGAATCTCGCTAAATCCGTCGCGATTGAGGTTTAGTCGCGCAAACGCCTCAAGACGACGAAACCCTGAAACAAGCCCGTATCTTCCATCTTCAAGAGCAACAACTTCGACCGGGCTACGCAGTCCATGGCTCTGGATCGAGGCGATGAGTTCCTGCAATTCTTCTTCATCGACCTGCATCCGGTCCCGACGCAGGTAATCCCGGTCGATCTCTGCCAAGGGGATCTGGCGAACGGCCTGCCCTGCATTTTCTGCGTCGCGCCATTTGTTCGCATCAGCTTTGTCACGCGCCAGCTCGACCCGGTCGGTCACTGCGGCCATCCCGCGCAGCTTGGCGGTTTCGGCAGAAACTTTGGCGATGGGCGGCGCGCTCTTCTGCCCTGTCTCAAACGGATTTACACTTGGTTTCGCAGCGAAACCCTCATCCAGAGCTTCTATTTCGGACGCATCAGGTGCGATCAACCGTCTCCGCTTTGCCATGTCATTCCGCCTCTTTCATTTGGGTGTCACGCCACCAGCTACCGATCAGAAGTTCCTTGAACTCTGCATATGTCCGGTCGAATGTTTCCCGACCACGCACATAGGTGTCTCGATTGAAGTCGCGATAATCGGCCTCATAAATCCCGTTCACCTGCTCTCCAGCCTGACCAACAAGCGCTGTGACATCCTGCCGGTAGGCATTCATGAAATCACCAAAGTATGCCTGAATGACATTCGCCATGTCCGTTTGTTGACTTGCATCAAAGCGAGTGATCAGCGCGCGCACCACATCCCACTCGAACTTGATCTCGGGCAATCCCGCTGCGCGTTGCGCCACGTTTTCACCTTCCTCGATCGACGCAAAGGTCGAATAAAGCATATCAAAGAAACGGCCTGTGGAATCAAACTCGAGAAACGATGCCCCAAGAGGCACCAGAAGAATATCCGCCGCCGCAAGCGCGTTAATGGTGAGGTAGCCAAGCGCAGGCGGCGTATCGAGAAAGACGATATCGTATTCGTCCAGAATGCCCTCGTCCTGCAGGAAGTTGCTCAACGCATCCCAAAGCGGCCAGCTCCGCAGCCCCATACGCCAGACAGGGATCTGGAACTCTGCCCAATAAAGGTTCAGCTGAGCGCCGATCAAGTCGATATTGGGCCAATGGGTTTTTTGAATGACGTTTCGCGGCGAAACCCGCAAGGCTTCGTTCAGGGTTTCATCGAGTGGCAACTCGGGCTCACCGGCAGCGGCACGCACAGCGTTTTCCTCCACCATCGCCTTTGCATAGTCTTTGGCAATGAGCGGAAACACCGTTGACCATTCATCTTCGATCTGCCCACCCAGGATAGACGTCATTGATCCCTGGCTGTCGAGGTCAATCACCAGAACCTTGTACCCATCAAGCGCCGCAGACATGGCCAAATGGGCTGCTGTTGATGTCTTGCCAACTCCGCCTTTGAAATTCGCAACAGCCGTTACTTTTGCGGGCAACCCTTCAGGCCGATAGGGGAGGTATTCCTTGGTCGATATGCCTTCGCTTGCAAAATGCTGGCGCAGGATAAGCACCTCTTCAAGCGTGAACCACTTGGAACCGCCATCACCATCGCCTTGAGGGAGTTCAGGGTTCGCCTTCAGCACCCGACGAAGATGTTGAGGCGCGACCGGGATAAGATAACGCGTGATTTCCCAAGTCGAAAACTTTCTGAGACGCTTCTCGCCATCTGGCGCATAGCCACGCCGAGCAAGATCCTCTCTACCTTTGGTGCAAAGCGCCGCCGCCTTGGCAAAGCGCGTAGTTTGAATAGGATCTGGTAGCTTGCTTGCCGCTTTCTCTGGGTCGAGATTGAAATACGGAGGGAGTGGAGGTGTACTCATGAGGTTGCTCGATCTCGATGAATGTATGTGGATTGTTGTTATATACGGGAGAATAGAGAACATCTTTGGCGATGCATAGCCCATGAGGGGCATGAGCGACAAATTTTGTGGGTACCTTTCAGGGTTTCGCAGCGAAACCTCTGTTTTTCTAACAAAATATTGAAAGAACGAACCCAACAAAGCGTTTAGATGTTTAAGGTATTTAGAATCTTTGGATCAGATTATACCTTTAATAACAAAGCGATATCTGGTTTTGGGGACCAAAGATCAGGATGTTAGGTACCCTTTCTCGGGATCATAGGTACCCGAACACAGGATAAAGGGGTCCTGAATCCGGGTGGAAAGGTTCCGATTCTCAGGAGCAGTATCTCAAACAGTGATGTGCGCACTGATGCGAGTGTAGGCTCTATAGGCCCTAACGTGGGCTTGTTTAGACCCTAAAGGGCCGAATTAGAGTCGTTGTTCTGCGGGCGCCTGCGCGGCTCTCAGAGAGGCGCTGGGGGCAGGGCGATTCGCATTATTGATTCAATGCGCGAATCTCATCCTGTTGATGGGTACCTTTCAGAACTACCAGGTGACGACAAGTCGGAATTCTGCTGACCCTTCTTAGGAACCCATCACCCATTGTCGGCTGGGTTCCTTTTGTGGCACATTGCTTCGAAAAAAGAGGCAGATGATTCCATGGCTGACCAAAGCTTTGATGGAGACCGGCTGAGTGGCGCCTTAAGCCGAGAGACGGTGAAAAAGAACGTAGCGGCGATCCATATCAGCGGCAAACTCACCCTGCTTCAACGCAAGTTGTCAAATGTATTGTTGCTCAACGCCTATGACTCTCTGACGTCTGCCCGCAGTCATACGATCGATGCGCGCACACTTGCGATGATGGTCGGCTACAACTCCAACGACGTAGACAGCCTGCGCGCAAGTCTCAGGGCCTTGGCCGAAACCGTCGCGGAATGGGATATGCTGGATGAGCAGGGGCATCAGGAATGGGGTGTGTCGGCGCTCTTGAGTTTTGCGAAGCTCAAGAACGGCGTTTGCGAGTACGCATATTCTCCTGCGCTTGCCCAGAAGCTACATGACCCGAAGATCTACGCACTGATCAATGTGAAGATCCAACGGAACTTTACATCTGGCCACGGTCTCGCGCTCTATGAGAATTGCTATCGGTTTGTCAGGACGGGCTCCACGGGGTGGTGGAGCCTGGATATCTTTCGCAAACTCATGGGGGTCGATGGCTCCTCATATTACGAGAGTTACAAGCACCTAAACGCGAAGATCATCAAACCCGCTGTCGCGGAGGTGAACAAGAGCTCTGATATCATCATCGAACCGCAGACCCGCAAAAAGGGGCGGTCGGTGAGCGACATTCGCTTCATCATCAAGGAAAATCCCCAGATGGCGATGTTCCAGATTGATGACAGTGAAGGGCTGCGCAATCTGGCGGTCTACAAGGCGTTGCGCGGGCAGGGGGTGTCTGACCGTTTGGCGCGGCAGTGGATCACAGAACATGGGCAGGACTATGTGCAGGAGAAACTCGACTATGTTGCGGGGCAGGGCGAGGTGAAATCGAGTGTCGGCTATCTCAGAGCCGCGATCCTTGGCGACTATAGTGCGCCAGAGACCACAAAGGGGACGGTTCAGAAAAAGGTCGATCCCGAAACACAGGCGAAACTCGATGAACTTCAGCGTGCCCGAGAGGCAGAAAAAGCGGCGGAGGACGCTGCGTTCAAGGCCCGCGCCGCGGAGCGTCGTGAACGCGCGAAACACTTGGACATCGTTGAGACACTGGTTTCGCGGCGAAACCCTACACAGAAAGATGCGGACAAACGGCTGTTTGTCTCTCGGTTGGAAAGCGATCTGGACCGGGAGCATTTTCGCCAACACGGCTGGCGCTCCGCTCTGAATGCGGCGGCGATCATTTCTTTCTGGCAGGAGTTGGAGCCTGATGCCTTTGCCGAGGACGTGGAATAGGGCAGGGGACACAAAAAACGGGTGATCCCGTTTTGGAACCACCCGCATGTCCAAAACGCATGATACGACGATGTCAGTCGCTAAACATGTCTTTGTAGCTGTCTCGAAGGATGTTCTTTTGAACTTTCCCCATCGTGTTTCGCGGCAATTCGTCGACAACCATCAATTTGCGAGGATGTTTGAACCGAGCAAGCTGGCCTTGAACTGACGTCATGATCGACTCGAGGTCCGGTGAGGTACCCGTTTCCGGGACGATGATTCCCAGCACGGTTTCGCCAAAATCCGGGTGCGGAACGCCGATAACCGCGCTTTCCAACACGCCAGACTGTTCATCCAGCACCAGTTCGATCTCCTTCGGATAGATATTGTACCCACCCGAAATGATCAGATCCTTGTTGCGGCCCACAATGTGCACATAGCCATCTTCGTCGATCATACCGAGATCGCCGGTAATGAAAAAACCGTCCTCTCGCAGTTCTGCGGCAGTTTTTTCAGGCATCTGCCAATATCCTTGAAAGACGTTTGGCCCGCGCACTTCGATCTGTCCAATGTCGCCTCGTGGCAGTGAGGTACCCGTTTCCGGGTTGGTGATCTTTAACTCCACACCGGGCAGTGGGAAGCCAACAGTGCCCGCACGCCGTTCTCCGTCGTAGGGGTTTGAGGTGTTCATGTTGGTTTCCGTCATGCCGTAGCGTTCGAGAATCCGATGCCCAGTGCGCTCTTCGAATTGGATATGGGTTTCCGCCAACAAGGGTGCGGAACCTGAAATGAACAGGCGCATGTGTTGGGTCAGCTCTTTGGTAAAGCGCGGATCGCTCAACAGGCGGGTATAGAAGGTAGGCACGCCCATCATACTGGTCGCTTTGGGCAGTTGCGCGATGACGCGGTCCAGATCGAACTTGGGCAAAAAGATCATCGCGCCTCCGGCCAGAAGCGTCACATTGCTCGCCACAAAAAGCCCATGCGTGTGAAAAATCGGCAAGGCGTGCAGCAA
The DNA here is from genome assembly GCF_000014065.1 of Ruegeria sp. TM1040. Taxonomy (NCBI): domain Bacteria; kingdom Pseudomonadati; phylum Pseudomonadota; class Alphaproteobacteria; order Rhodobacterales; family Roseobacteraceae; genus Ruegeria; species Ruegeria sp. TM1040. The sequence goes on from NC_008043.1 coordinate 429,589, forward strand.
CACGTCTTTATCTGTGAACCGCCATTCCTTTACCAAGGTCTCAGCGTTCGACAGTAAATTGTCCTGCGTCAGCATCGCCCCTTTGGAGCGTCCCGTCGTCCCGGACGTATAAAGGAACGCGGCAAGATCATCGCCGCTGCGGTCTACGGTCTCAAAGTCCGTTGCCATTGCCGCTGCGCGCTCAATCAAAGAGCCGCTTCCATCTGCGTTCAGCGTCTCCACACTTGCGTTCAGACCTTCAGCAATCGTGGCCAGCGTGCTTTGGTTCTGGCCGTCGCAGATAACAAGCGATGCACCACTGTTTTCGATGAAATACGAGAGTTCATCGGCGGTATAGGCGGTATTGAGCGGCAAGAAGATCAGACCGGCCTGTACGCAGGCGCCATAAAGCGCAAGCGCTTCGGGGGATTTTTCGACCTGAACGGCCACGCGATCCCCTGGCGTGAGGCCCGCCTTGATGAGCACATGTGCGATCTGGGCAACCTGATCCAAAAAACGTGCGTGCGTCCAGACCTGGCCATCTGCCAGATACAAGAAGGGGGTCGTCTTGCCGGCGTAAACACCGAAAAGGCGATCAAACAAAGGGTTAGCCATGAGGTGAGCCTTTCTGAAACTGAATAGCGTGTGAGATCACCAGCCTGAGGTCTGGGCATATTAAAGGGGCATGCGCCCCTGTGATCTCGAAATTCCCTTGGTTGTGGGCAATTTTTCCAGAAGCGTAAAGTGCATCCACGCTCCCAATCGTTCGAAGCGGCCCGGCCTTTGTCGTTTCCTGCGCGCGCGCAGCTGCTTGTGCTGCTCAAACGTGATCTGCTTGTCGCGATTGACCACATCGCCAAGAGCGCGCGAGAGCGCCAAGCGTCAGGGGGAAGCTGACGCATTCAAGTGGATCTGCAAGGGGCTACAGGGGTTCCTTCCGGGGCGCGGGAACAGAGCTTGTCAAAACATCCGACACCGAGAGCATAGAAGGTGAGTTGCAGTAGGTTGTGAGACAACACCTTTCTAAAGAGGATTGAGCGTTCACGCTCTGCGATGCGCGATGTTAGAACAACGCGTCTCCGCAGTTGTTTTCAAACCTTTTGTATAGGTCACAAATCCAAGTGGGTTCGTTTCCCGAGAACGCGCTGCGGGTGAACAAGGTTCACGATGGTGTATCAGAAAATACCTGACCGCTCTCGCTCGGTGCCTGAGACCCAGTTTTCAGTCTAGGTGCCGTCGGCTATCTTCGGCGTATGGGATGGATTTCGACGGTCTTCGTACACAAAGCACTGGACGCTGCAGTCTCTCTTGCAAGCGCCGATGAAGATGCACGCGGGAAACTTTTCAAGAGCGTTGGTCTTGATCCTTCGGCTCCGGTTGATCCCGGCGCAATGATCTCAGATGGCGACTTCTTTGGGTTATTGGAACGCATCGCAAAACTTGATGATCGCGGTCGGTTCGTTCCGGTTCAGATGGGCGCCTCTATGTGTTGCGACGATTACGGCGCTTTTGGCCTCGCGTTCAAATCCGCACCCGATCTGCTCAGCTCCTACGCGCGGGTAGAACGCTTTGGAAAGGTTGTCACCTCGATAGCTAATTTCCGTGTTAAACAGGTGGGACCCTCCGTTTTTATGGAAGTTGTTCAAGGAGGGGACCCGCGTCTTGGTCTTAGGATGACCAATGAACTGGCTTTGGCCGCTACGATGTCGCTCAGTCAGGAGGTCAGCAGCGAGGATTTTTCTCCCGTCGCCGTTCACCTCATGACGGAGCGCCCCGAAGTCGACGACGTGTATCACGCGCATTTTCGTTGCCCTGTTCACTTTGGCGCAGACCACGATGCGCTTGAGGTGGCTACCACGGCAGCTGTCCGGTCCAATCGTCTTTCCGACAATGGGATGTCCAGGTTTTTTGAGACACATCTCGACAACCAGCTTAGCCAAATCAGTGACAGGTCCGAACTGGAGCAGGGCATTCTGGATCAAATCGGCGAAGCGTTGAGCGAAGGTGTGCCCACGCTCGCCGAGATCGCCGGGTGTATGGGGATGAGCAGCAGAACCTTGCAACGCCGCCTGTCCGCAGAAGGTCTGGCTTACCAAGACCTGGTTTCAAGCGCGCGGAAATCACTCTCCGAACAGCTTTTGAGACGCACGGACTACGCTTTGGCAGAGATCGCCTTCCTGACTGGTTTCTCCGACCAGAGCACGTTCACACGCGCCTTTAAGCGTTGGCACCAGCAGACACCCGCCAACTACCGACGCGGCACGCCTGTTTAGACTCGACCTGTTGCTTTGCTCGCAGCGTTGGCGTCTTGAGCCAAAACACTGGCGTCCGAAGCAAATACCTTGGCCTCGGACTGTGGCTATCCCTTGGACTTCGATCCACCCAAGGGAGTTCATCATGGCATCCAAGCCAATCCTTATCACAGGCGCGACCGGAAAAACCGGATCTCGCGTTATGGGCCGGCTCAAATCTTTGGGGTTTGATGCGCGCTCAGGCTCGCGCAAGGCGCCCGTTCCCTTTGATTGGGACAATCCTGCCACATGGGAGAAGGCCCTGCGCGGCATTGGGGCCGTCTACGTCAACTATCATCCGGACTATGCATTCCCCGGCGCCATCGCCAACCTAACACGCTTCACCCGTGTGGCGGCCTCCTGCGGTATTGAGCGCTTGGTCATTCTGACAGGTCGTGGTGAACACCATGCGCAACTTGGCGAGGCGGTCGTAGCAAAATCGGGCCTGGACTACACGATCGTTCGCTCTGCTTGGTTTGCGCAAAACTTCTCTGAGGGCGCCCTTTGGGAACCTGTGATGGAAGGTGTGGTACCGATGCCGGGCGCAAACCTTGCAGAACCGATCATCGACATTGATGACCTCGCCGATGTCATTGCGGTGTCTCTCACAGGCGAAGGCCACTCCGGACAGACTTACGATTGTACAGGTCCGCGGCTGCTCGACTTTGCGGAGGTCGCTGACATTTTGTCCGGCGCGATGGGGCGACGCGTCAACTATCTGCCGATCTCGTTCGATGACTTTCATGCAGAGCTCGCGGCGACAAGCGGCACAGTCTTTGCCGACATCGTCACAGGCATTGCTCGAGAAACCTTCGACGGGCGCAATGCCGTGCTTGGCGACGGCGTGATGCGCGCGCTTGGTCGTCAACCGCGGGACTTCACCGAATTTGCGCAATCAGCCGCGTTGGCGGGCAAGTGGGCCAACGCGGCCTGGGAAATGAAAACAAACAGGAGCACATCATGAAACTCAATCGCTTTCAGCAGATCATTCTCGGAATCAGTGGTGTCACCGCATGCGCCATCGGCACGCTTATCGCTCTGGCGCCGCATGCATTCTATGCCAGTTATGGCATCACACTCGGGCAAGATCCCAACCTCCTGAATGAACTGCGCGCGCCGGGCGCGGGATTGGCGGTGTTTGGGGCCCTTATGCTCGCGGGCATGTTCCGTGCGGCCATGGTGCCGATCTCCCTCGGCGTCGCCCTCACCGTGTATCTCGCATTTCCTGCAGGACGTATCGTAGGGATCGTTCTGGATGGCATGCCAGCAGGAAGCGTGATCGGCGCGCTGGGGTTTGAGATCCTCATCGCGGGCCTTCTTCTCGTCGCCTTCAGGCCGATGCGCAAAGTCGACGCCAGTGCTGAGCGGTTTGTCGATTTGTCTAGGTAGCCAGCAGCGTTGAGCCTTTTTTTGGGGGGGGCGTGGGCTAGGCCGGCAATCCATCGGTGTTCGATGAAATGAACGAAGATGCCTGTTCGGTGAGATACGCAACGCAAGAGGACCATGCCCTCGGAATTGTCAGATTTGTTGCCGCTGGGATCTATGAAACCAGCGGCAACAAACCTTCGACACTCCACGCCCGTGTCTCTCAGGAGCCTTCGCCCCCGCTCTAGCCATTCCGTCATAAGAAGGGCAGGGGGACTCGCAAAAAGGGGGCCAGTCGGCCCCCTTTCTTTCGTCTCTTACCCGCCGAAGTCGTCGAGCATGATGTCTTCGCGATCCACGCCCAGTTCCAAGAGCATGTTGATCACCGATTGGTTCATGATCGGCGGACCACACATGTAGAACTCGCAGTCCTCGGGCGCCGGGTGGTTCTTGAGGTATTCCTCGTAGAGCACGTTGTGGATGAAGCCGGTGTAGCCTTTCCAGTCGTCCTCTGGCAGCGCGTCCGAGAGCGCCACATGCCACTCGAAGTTGTCAAATTCTTCGGCCAGTTGGTCGAAATCCTCGACAAAGAACATCTCCCGTTTGGAGCGTGCCCCGTACCAGAAGGTGATCTTGCGATCACGGTTCTCCAGACGCTTGAGCTGGTCAAAGATGTGGCTGCGCATCGGCGCCATACCCGCACCACCGCCGATAAAGACCATCTCTTTTTGGGTGTCGCGCGCAAAGAATTCGCCAAACGGGCCGGAGATGGTGACCTTGTCACCGGGCTTCAGGTTGAAGATATACGAAGACATCTGGCCGGGCGGAATGCCGGTGGAGCCCGGCGGCGGCGACGCAACACGGACGTTGAGCATGATAAGGCCCTTTTCGTCCGGGTAGTTGGCCATAGAATATGCACGTTCAATGGGTTCGGTCACAGTCGATTCATACTGCCACAGATTGAACTTGTCCCAATCGGGGCGGTACTCTTCCTCGACGTCGAAGTCCTTGTAGGACAGCTTGTGTGCCGGAGCCTCGATCTGGATATAGCCCCCTGCGCGGAAGTTTACATCCTCGCCCTCGGGCAGTTCCAGTACCAGGTTCTTGATGAAGGTTGCGACGTTTTCATTGGAGCGCACGGTGCACTCCCATTTTTTCACGCCGAACACCTCTTCGGGCACTTCGATGTCCATGTCCTGCTTCACGGCCACCTGACAGGACAGGCGGTCACCACAAGAGGCTTCGCGCTTGGTGATGTGGCTTTCTTCGGTGGGCAGGATCGACCCGCCACCGGAATGCACACGCACGCGGCATTGCGCACAGGTGCCACCCCCGCCACAGGCGGAGGGGACGAACATTTTCTCGGCTGCCAGCGTTTGCAGCAGTTTGCCGCCCGCCGGAACAGAGATGGTTTTCTCACCGTTGATGGTGATGTTGACGTTGCCCGAGCTGACGAGCTTGGAACGCGCCGCCAGAATGATCGTCACCAGTGCAACAACGATCAAAGTGAACAGGAGAACGCCTAGTCCGAATGTAGTCACGTCTGCGCTCCTATCAGAGTTTCACGCCGCTGAAGGACATGAAGGCCAGCGCCATCAGACCTGCGGTGATGAAAGTGATGCCGAGACCCTGAAGCCCGTCGGGAATGTCAGAGTATTTGAGCTTCTCGCGCACGCCCGCCATGGCGGTGATCGCCAGCGCCCAGCCAAACCCGGACGAGAGACCATATGTCGCCGCCTCGGCGAAATCATAGTTGCGTTCCACCATGAAGAGCGAGCCCCCAAGGATCGCGCAGTTCACGGTGATGAGCGGCAAGAACACACCCAAGGCGTTGTAAAGCGGCGGGAAATACTTATCGAGCAGCATCTCGAGGATCTGCACCATGGCCGCGATCACACCGATGTATGAGATCAGACCCAGGAAGGTCAGATCCACATCGCCAAACCCGGCCCAGGCCAGTGCGCCCGGCGCCAGAAGGTAGGTCAGGATCAGGTTGTTTGCAGGCACGGTGATGCCCTGCACCAGCATGACCGAAACCCCAAGACCGATTGCAGTGGAGATCTTCTTGGACACCGCCAGGAAGGTACACATGCCAAGGAAGAACGACAGGGCCAGGTTCTCAACAAAGATCGCCTTGACCGCGAGGGACAGTAAGCCTTCCATCAGTGGGCCTCCACCGTCTGAATTTTATACTCACGCTCTTCGACCTGTGCCGGTTTCCATGTGCGGATCCCCCAGATCAGAAGGCCGATCACAAAGAAGGCCGACGGCGGCAGCAGCATCATGCCGTTGGGCACATACCAGCCGCCGTTGTTCACGGTCTCCAGAATGGTCACACCAAAGAGCGATCCGGCGCCGAAAAGCTCGCGAAAGAATGCAACGATCAGCAGCAAAAGCCCGTAACCAAGACCATTGCCAACCCCGTCGATAAAGCTCGCCACGGGCGGGTTCTTCATCGCAAAGGCTTCGGCGCGGCCCATCACGATACAGTTGGTGATGATGAGACCCACAAAGACCGAAAGCGTCTTGGAGATTTCATAGGCGTAGGCCTTCAGGAGCTGATCCACCAGGATCACCAGCGAGGCGATGATCACCATCTGCACGATGATCCGGATCGAAGAAGGGATCTGGTTGCGCAGCATCGAGATGAACATCGACGAAAAGCCGGTCACGAAGGTCACCGCCAGTGCCATCACAAAGGCCACCTGCATCGAGGAGGTCACAGCAAGCGCCGAGCAGATGCCCAGAACCTGCAACGTGATCGGGTTGTTGTCGATCAGCGGATCGACCAGTTGCGAACGATAGGTTTGTGCCATCAGTCGATCTCTCCTGCTTTGAGCCGCTCGAGGAAGCCGCCATAGCCAGCCTCACCCATCCAGAACTTCACCAGATTGTCGACGCCAACCGAGGTCAGTGTCGCACCGGCCAGCGCATCTACGTGATATTCCTTGCCTTCGGGAGGCGCGGCCTTGGCCACGGTGATGGCCAGTTGCCCGTCCTCGGCAAAGAGTTTCTTGCCATTCCACAGCGCTTTCCAGCGCGGGTTGTCCACCTCGGCGCCCAGACCGGGGGTCTCGCCGTGTTGGTAGAATTGCAGGCCGAAGATGTCGTTGCCGTTTTCTTCCAGCGCGATGAAACCATAAAGCGTGGACCAGAGGCCATAGCCCTCAATGGGCAGAATGACTTTGTCAATCGCACCGGCCTCGTCACGCAGCAGGTAGATCATGCGATACGCCTGCATGCTGCCACCAAGGCCCGCAGGATCTTCGTCGAGGGCGCGCACGATTGCGGGATCGCCCGCTGCGGCGAGCGCGTCAAAGGTCTCGATGTCGAACTGATCGGTATATGCTCCGGTCGACAGATCCAGCACATGCGGTTCAAACGCGGCAAAGGCTTCTGTGACGGAGACGCCCTCTTCATAGACGCCCGCCACCTGCAACACGTTGATCCGTTTGTCGCGCAGCTTGTTTTCTTCCTGCACCGGGCGCAGAGCAACGGCAGCTGCAGACACAACCATCGAGGCCACCAGACAGAGCGCTACGGCCACAAAGATGGTCTTGCCGACGGAGTCGGGCGGTGCGTCGATGAACCGACGGATCAGGCCCTTGTTCTCGTTTGCGTCAGACATTGCGCTTTGCCCTCCGTTTGATGTTCGCCTGCACGACAAAGTAGTCGATCAGCGGGGCGAAGACGTTGCCGAAGAGGATCGCGAGCATCATGCCTTCGGGGAAGGCCGGGTTGATGACGCGGATCATGACCACCATGAAACCGATGAGCGCGCCATAAATATAGCGACCCATATTGGTGTGCGAGGCGGACACCGGTTCAGTCACCATGAAGGCCAGACCAAAGGCATAGCCACCCAGCACCAGATGCCAGTACCACGGCATCGCGAACATCGGGTTGGTGTCCGATCCGATCCAGTTGAGCAGCGTCGAGAAGGCGATCATGCCAGCCAGACAGCCGACGACCAGACGCCAGTTGGCGATCTTCACGATCAACAGGAACGCCAGACCGATCATTGCAGCCAGTGTGGAGGTCTCGCCAAAGGAGCCCTGGATGGTGCCAATAAAGGCGTCCATCCACTCGATGCCGCGCTCCGGGAGGGCCGCGTGACCTTCGGAGGCGCCAATCGCCAGCGCGGTTGCGCCCGAAAACCCGTCAACAGGCGTCCAGACCGTTTCGCCGGACATGTAAGCAGGATAGGCGAAATAGAGGAACGCCCGGCCGACAAGCGCAGGGTTCAGGAAGTTTTTGCCGGTGCCGCCAAAGACTTCTTTGCCGATCACCACGCCAAAGATAATCCCAAGCGCAACCTGCCAGAGCGGTGTCGTGGCCGGTACGATCAGCGTGTAGAGCATTGAGGTCACGAGGAAGCCCTCATTGACCTCATGGCCACGGACCACCGCAAAGATGACTTCAAAAATACCGCCCGCAACCAGCGTCACGATGTAGATCGGCAGGAAGTACAACAACCCGTGCATGATATTGGCAAAGGGGTTGTTGGGATCAAAACCGATGCCCAGCGTCTCGAGGATCGCTGCGCGCCAGCCCGACGCACCATACTCGGCAATCGCCATGTTGGTCTGCAGACCGGTGTTATACATCCCAAAGAGGATGCAGGGAATGGTTGCGATCACCACATAGGTCATGATCCGCTTCATATCGATGTAAGAGCGGGCATGAGGGGCAACGGTCGTGACCGTCTTTGGGGTGTAGATGAAACTCTCCACCATCTCATAGACGGGGAAGAATTTTTCGTACCGGCCACCTTTCAGGAATTGCGGCTCGATGCGATCAAAGAAATTGCGAAGACCCAAAGTCTTATCCCTCTCTTTCGATCTTGCTGAGGCTGTCGCGCAGGGCGAGGCCATATTCATATTTGGCCGGGCAGGCAAAACCGCAGAGCCCGAGGTCTTCTTCGTCCAGCTCAAGCGCACCAAGCGCCTGGGCCTGATCGGTGTCCATCACCAGGAGGGCCCGCAAGAGCTGCGTGGGCAGGAAATCCTGCGGCATCAGCTGCTCGAAGGTGCCGATCGGCACCATGGCGCGACGCCCACCGTTGAGGTTCGAGGTCAGCGCGTGAAGCTTCTTGGAGAAGGCAGAGCCCAGAACCGGCTGCACGGCATACTTCGAGGGCATCGGACGAATCCAGCCCATCGGGATCTGCTCGCGGTCTTCTTTGATCAGCGTAATCTGGCGGGCGTAGCGGCCCAGATAGGCGGTTGTGCCTTCGCCAGCGCGACCGGACAGGATGGAGCCGGAGATGACACGGATCGGATCCTCGCCGCCGAGATCCTCGGCGCAAAGATCTGTCATGGACGCACCGTTGAGTGTGCGCACAAGGCGCGGACGGCTGCATTTCGGGCCGGAGAGCGCAATGACACGTTCACTATTGATGCGCCCCGTGAGCAACAGATGGCCGATGGCGATCACGTCATGATAGCCAATGGTCCAGACCGTTTTTTCGGCGGTGGGCGGCTCGAGGAAATGCATGTGCGTTCCAGCCAGACCCGCCGGATGCGGGCCGGCAAAGCCGACAGCAGTAACGCTGGCAAGATCCGCACCGGGGATGGTGGCGCCGCTGTCTTGGCACAGGTAGGTTTTGCCCTCGGTCAGGAGCGTGACGGCCTGAAGCCCCCGCGCAAAAGCCTCTGCCTGATCGTTGATGATCGTGGCCGCATCGCCCGACAGGGGTTCGCTGTCCATGGCGGTGACATAGATCGCCGCAGGTGCTGTGTCCGGCGCGGGCACTTTGGAATAGGGACGCGTGCGAAACGAGGTCCAGAGGCCCGATGCGCACAGTCGCGTGCGCAGACCCTCGGCACTGCTGTCATCGCCAATGGTCGAGAAATCCACCGGCTCTGCCGCGGCCTCGTCCACCTCGATCTCAACGCTGACCAACACCCGGCGCGCGCCGCGATTGATGGCCTTGACGCGTCCCGAAACCGGTGCGGTCACCTGAACCTCTGGCGTGTCCTTATGCGCAAGCACCGGGGCACCTGCTGCAATGACGTCGCCTTCTTGAACCGAGAGTCGGGGCTTAAGTCCGATGTAGTCTTGGCCGATGATGGCGACTGTCCGGACTTTTGCTGCGTCTTCGATCTTGGTGTCAGGTGCCCCCAGCACCGGAACATCGAGACCCTTTTTCAACGTATGTTGCTGCACGTCTTCATGTCCTGTCCATTTTCCGGCTGCCTTATGCGTCACTGCGGCGCGGTTTGAAAGTTCTTTAGAGGGAAATTTTATAATTTCCTGTTGAACCCGTCCTGTTTCTGTCCCAGAAGCGCACGGAACCAAGCGTTGAACACCTAGCAACACTAGCGGAGTAGGCCTGTGTCGAACCCTCTTCTCCTTTCTCGCCGTAGCTTTATGGTCATGCCTCTTGCCCTGATGGCCTGCAAGAAAGGGTGGTCGCTGTTGGAACTCAGCGGGCTGACGATGGGGACAAGCTACTCGATCGTTGCGATCGATCACAGCAAATCCGTCGAGAAAGCAGAGCTGCAGGCGGCTGTCGACAAGGCGCTGGCGCAGGTCAACGTGCAGATGTCCAACTGGGATGCCGCGTCCGAGGTGTCGCAGTTCAACGCGCTGGCCGCTGGCGAGAGCCTGTCGGTCTCTGGCGAGCTGCATCATGTGATGCAGGCTGCGCAGGACGTGCATTTTGCAAGCGACGGTGCGTTTGACGTGACCGTGGGTGGTCTCATCGATCTTTGGGGCTTTGGCGCGGGTCAGACCCGCAGCGATCTTCCCTCCGAGGCCGAGATTGCGGCTGCCATGGGGTGCTGCGGTCAGGCGCAGTCGGTCGAGCTTGAGGCCGGTGGCCTCAAGAAGCTTAACGCTGGCGCCGAGGTCTATCTGTCCTCCATCGGAAAAGGGTTCGGTGTTGATCAGCTGGCCCGAGTCCTCAAGGGCTATGGCATCACCGACTACATGGTCGAGATCGGTGGCGATCTCTACACCGCTGGGCGCAACCCCGATGGTCAGCCCTGGCAGATCGGGATTGAGACGCCCGAGGCTTTTGACCGTGGCGTGACCCAGGTGGTTGGGCTTTCTGACATGGGCATGGCCACCTCTGGCGATTACCGCAACTTCTTTGACGTCGATGGCAAGCGCTACTCGCATATCATCGACGCCACCACGGGCCGTCCGGTGGAACACGACACCGCGTCTGTCACCGTTCTGACCGACAACGCGATGCTGGCGGATGCATGGGCGACAGCGATGCTGGTGCTGGGTCGCGAGCGCGGTCTCGAGATCGCAAATCAGCGTGATCTCGCGGTTCTGTTCCTTGATCGTGCGGTTGCAAATGGCGACAATGGGTTTACCTCTGTCGCATCAAACCGTTTCGAGGCGCTGACCGCGTAATCTGCGCCGCCTGATCTCTGGGAGCCCGCAATGTCGACCTTTCTGCTGACCTTTGGTTTGTTCCTTATCGTCATGGTGGGAATGGCCTTTGGGGTCATGTTCAGCGGGCGCACCATCAAAGGCAGCTGCGGCGGTCTCAACGCCATTGCGGATGCGGACAAATGTCTGGTTTGCAAGAAAGACATCGACCCCGACAGCCCTCTGCGCGAACGTCTTGCCTGCCCGCGCGCGCGCAAGATGCTCGAGGAGATGGAGCGCGAGCAGGGCTGAGTACGGCATCCTGGCCACAATTCTGAGTTTTCGAGATCCCCGGACCAAAGCATTGCGCCAAGGGTCCGGGGATGTTTGTTTTGGCGGTTGAGCAGCCGGTTCGGCGGGTTCAGGCCGGGGCGCCTTATTGGCTGTCCGCAGCAGGAGATGCGCGCCTGCTCCAGCTGCGCATGTGCTCAAACACGATGAACAACAAGGGGATCAAGATCACGCCAATGACAGCGGATCCGATCATCCCCGCAAAGACTGGCACCCCAACGGCGAACATGCTGTCAGCCCCCGGACCCGAGGCAGTTACCAGCGGAACCAGACCTGCGATAAAGGCAAAAGAAGTCATCATCACCGGACGGAAACGCTCTTGCGCCCCCAAGGCGGCGGCGTCCTCAATCGATTTGCCCTCTCCCAATCGCAACAAAGCAAACTCTACGATCAGGATCGCGTTCTTGGCCGCCAGCGCGATGAGAACCACGATTCCGATCTGAACATAGACATCAAGGGAAGATCCCGCGACCCAGACGCCAAAAATGGCGACCATTACCGCGGCCACCACAGAAAGCATGACGCCCACCGGGACATTCCAGCTCTCGTAGAGCGCGACCAGAAACAGATAGGCAAAGAGCAGGGCAAAGCCCAGAACAATCCCCGTTTGCCCGGCCGAGCTTTTGACCTCGGACGCCATGCCGGTCCACTCATAGGCAAACCCATCCGGGATGGTTGCTGCGCCGATTTCCTCCATTGCGGTAATTGCATCGCCATCGCCCACGCCAGCGGCCGGGCTGCCGTTTATCGCCACAGCGCGATAGTTGTTGTAGCGCACCTGAGAGCGTGTGCCGGATTCTAGGCGCGCGGTCGCAAAGGATGAGACCGGCACCATTTCGCCCGACGCATTTCGGATGCGGATGTTGTTGATCGCGCCAATGTTGCCTCGGTAGTCTGCATCGCCATTGACCCAAACCGTAAAGCCTTTGCCAAAGAGGGTAATGTCGTTCACGTAGACCCCGCCCAACGTGCCCTGCAGAGAAGAAAACACCTGCGGCAGTGTCAGCCCCAGCGTGTAGAGCCGGTCCCGATCAATATCGAGCCGCACCTGTGGAGTGGCTGCCTCAAAGGTAGAGTAAACCGCCGAGAGACGCGGGTCCTGATTGGCGGAGACGACGACCCCGTTCATGACGGCTGCCATCTCGCGCGGCGATTGCCCCTGTAGCGCCTCCAGCATCATCTCAAAGCCGCCCGTCGCCCCGGCGCCCGGAAGCGCTGGTGGGTTCAAGGCGATGAAGTTGGCGCCGCCGATCTGCTGCAGGCGGCCCGTGATCCGTCGCACGATCTCCGTCGAGTGCATGGCAGGGTCTTCGCGATCGGCAAAATCCGCAAGACGGATAAAGACGATGCCCGCATTCGAGGCCAGACCACCGTCGATCAGGCTGAAACCTGCGATGGTAACGATGCTCTCGACGCCCTCTTCCTGGCGGATCAGGGCGTCGCCTGCCTCCAGCACGGCGGTGGTCCGATCCAACGAGGCACCGGGGGGCAGGGTTGCGACCGCAAGGATGAAACCCTTGTCTTCTGCCGGCAGAAATCCCGAGGGGGTAATGCTGCCCAGCCGGAAGGTCGCAAAGCCAAAGAGCGCCGTCAGGGCCAGGCTCAATACAGCCAAACGCGCCAGCCTGCGGATCAGGTTGCCATAGCCTCGGCTGAAGGCATCGATCCCATCAGAGACCCTACGCATGAAGCGGATCGGTTCGCCAGGTTTCATCAGGATCGCGCAGAGGGCAGGAGAGAGCGTCAGCGCATTGATCGCAGAAATCACCATTGCCGCCGAGATGGTAACCGCGAACTGGCGAAACAGGACGCCGCTTGATCCGGGCAGGAATGCCACCGGCACAAAGACCGACAATAGCACCAGCGTGATTGCAATGATCGGCCCGGTGATCTCTTTCATGGCCTTGCGCGTCGCGTCGGCGGGCGACAGGTGCGGCTCTTCATGCATGACCTTTTCGACGTTCTCGACCACCACGATCGCGTCATCCACCACGATTCCAATTGCAAGGATCATCGCCAAGAGCGAAATCGTATTGGCCGAATACCCAAGCGCCAAGAGCACCGCGAATGTGCCCACGATCGAAACGGGAACCGCGATCAGCGGAATGAGCGTCGGGCGCAAGCGTCCCAGAAAGACAAACACAACGATGCCGACAAGGACAAAGGCCTCGATCAGCGTGTGTTCCACCTTCTTGATCATGGCTTCGACAAATTCGGCGGTGTCATAGATAAAGCTGTAGCTTACGCCGTCGGGAAACCGTTCCTGCAACTCTTCGAGCTTGTGGCGCACGGTTTCGGCCACCGCGACCGCATTAGCTCCGGGGGAGAGAAACACCGCTATTGGCGCACTCGGCGTGCCTTCAAATCGAGTCTCGACATCGTAGGTCGCTGCGCCAAGCTCCACGCGGGCCACATCCTTGACGCGCACAAAAGATCCATCGGTCTCGCTGCGGAGGATGATGTTTTCGAACTCATCGGCGCTGGTCAGCTTGCCTTTGGTAACAATCGTCATCTGCAAGCCCGCACCATCTTCCACAAGAGGGGCCGCGCCGATCCGCCCGGCCGAGGCCTGCAGGTGCTGGCTGCGTATGGCGCTTACGATGTCGTCGACGCTCATCTCGCGATCCGACATTTTTTGCGGATCAAGCCAGATGCGCATCGCGTAGTCCCGGACACCGTAGTTGAACACGTCCCCTACGCCGTCGATGCGCTTTAGCTCGTCGATGATGTTGATCGCGACGAAATTGGCGAGGAACAGTTGGTCATGCGCCGGGTCGTCTGAGTGAAAAGTAAAGACCTGCAAGATGTCCGTGGAGGCCTTTTTGATCTGAAGGCCCTGATCGCGCACCGCCTGTGGAAGTCGGGGTTCAGCCAACTTTACGCGATTTTGCACGTTCACGGTGGCGAGATCCGGGTCTTCACCCAACTCGAAGCTCACAGTGAGGCTGTATTCGCCCGCGTTGTTGGAGTTGGAGCGCATGTAACGCATGCCTGAAACCCCGTTGACCTGGCTCTCAATCGGCACCGCGATGGCTTCTTCTACGGTTGCCGTGTCCGCACCGCTATAGCTGGCACTGACCTGGACGGTGGGGGGCGCGATCTCGGGGTACTGCGCCACCGGAATGGCAGACATGGCGATCAGGCCGGCGATGGTTATGACGATGGAAATCACCATGGCCAGGCGTGGGCGGCGGACAAAGACTTCTGAAATCATGGCGCCGCTCCCTAGTTGTCTGTGTTCACAAGCGAGACGGTAACCCTGTTGCCCGGACGTGCCTTCTGGATGCCCTCAACAATGACCCGCGCACCTGCCTCCAGCCCGTCTTTGACCTCCAGGTACCCGGCCCGCTGGGTGCCCACTTCGACCCGTTGGGCCTGCACTCTGTCGTCACCGTCAACCACCAGCACATATGCTCCCTGCTGATCCAGCAAGAGTGCCTGCGCTGGCAGGGCAAGCGCGCGGCTGTCGGCGTTGGCCACCAGATGCACATCCACAAGGCCGTTGTTGATCAGGAGGTTGTCCGGATTTGGAACCGTCGCGCGGACGATGACCGCATCGCTGGAAGAGGCCGCGCTCACATCGGTGAAGGTGATCACGCCGTGATGCGGATAAACAGAGCCATCTGCCAAGGTGAGCGAGACAAACACGTCCTCGTTACGCGCGCCCCGTTTGCGAAAATCGATCATGCTGCGCTGAGGCACCGGAAAGCTCGCGTAGATCGGATCAAACTGCACGAGGGTCGCCATCGGGCCGGATTGTGGGCTGATCAGATCTCCTGTGGCAACTGCAGATCGCCCGATGAGCCCCGAAATAGGCGCGCTGATCTCCGTATAGGCGAGGTTGATCCTCGCTGCTTCTACCTGAGACTGGGCGGCGGCAACATTCGCCTGGCTGACGGCAAGATTGGCCTGAGCTTCCTCAAGGAGCGCCCGAGATTGCACGTCCCGCCGGGTCAGTTCCTCTTGGCGATCAAACTTCTGCTGCGCCAGGGTTTCGGTGGCTTGTGCCACGGCTAGTGCCGCCTCTGCCTGATGCACCGTGTTGCGATAGATGTCCTGATCGAGCGTATAGAGAGGCTGCCCTTTCTCGACAAATGCCCCTTCTTCAAAGTGCCGCGCACTAAGATAACCTTGCACGCGCGCGATCAGATCGACGGATTGAATGGCCTCGATGCGACCCGAAAAAGTTTCGGCTTCTTGAAAGTTTCGCTCCTCAATGATTGCAACGGTGACGGCAGGCGGTGGCGGCGCGGCATTTTGGTCTTGTGCTGCGGCAGACAAAGGAAGCGCAGTCAACGCGCATATAAGCAGACAGTTAAGGCGGATCCACGCGCAAAATTGATCCGTTCTGCGATCAATAGAAGAAGCCATTTCGACCTCCTTCAACTTATGTGTTCAAAAAACAGAATGTTGCAAAACTAATGTTAGTTAGACACAAGTTGGTGTCGGCTGCCAAGAAAATCTTTGGCGCAGACCCGCCACATATGGATTGCCTCGCGTCTTGGCTTGGCAGCCTATGGCGCGGGGTGGGCGGCACCATAGACGTGTTGAGTTTGCCGAACGGGCCTCCTATACAAAAGCTCTCGAACTGCCACAGGAACCAGTATGTCGATTTCAAAGTGCCGGATCATCGACCTCCCACGCATAGCGGATGCCCGTGGCAATCTGACCTTCATTGAAGGGCAAAACCACATCCCGTTCGACATCAAGCGTGTCTACTATCTCTACGATGTGCCAGGCGGGTCCGACCGCGGGGAGCACGCGCACAAGAACCTGCATCAATTCATGGTCTGCATGTCGGGTAGTTTTGATGTGTGTCTGGACGACGGTTTCGAGAGCAAGCGCATTCAGCTCAACCGGTCTTATTTTGGCATCTACATCTGTCCAATGATCTGGCGGTATCTGGACAATTTCTCCTCAGGTGCGGTTTGCATGGTGCTCGCTTCCGAGCCATATGACGAGGCGGATTATATCCGGGATCGGGATGAGTATCTCCGCGCGGTGCGCGCGTCATGAGCGTTTCGTTCCTGGATTTGAGCGCGGCTTATGCAGAGGTTTCGGCAGAACTCGAGGCGGCCGCTCAGCGTGCGATGCGCTCTGGCTGGTACATTGGCGGGCCAGAAGTTACGGCGTTTGAAACCGCCTTTGCCAAGTTCTGCGACGCAAAAGACGCCATCGGCGTGGCCAATGGTTTGGAGGCGATAGAGATTGCCCTTCATGCCTTTGAGATTGGCGCAGGGGACGAGGTCATCGTTCCGGCCAACACATTCATCGCGACCTGGCTTGCGGTGGCTCGCCGCGGTGCGGTGATTGTGCCCGTCGAGCCGGATCCCGAGACCTACAACATCACACCCGAGGCAGTTGCAGAGGCAATCACACCGCGGACACGGGCGGTGATTCCGGTACATCTTTATGGTCAGCCAGCGGACATCGATGGGATCATGCGCGTCGCGTCAGAGCGTGATCTGATCGTGATCGAAGATGCTGCGCAATGTCATGGGGCTCGGTGTCACGGCGCGCGGATCGGGAGTGTCGGCCACGCCGCGACTTGGAGCTTTTATCCGTCCAAGAACCTCGGCGCGCTTGGTGATGGCGGTGCGATTACCACCAACCATGCCGAAGCCGCCGCGCGCATGCGGTTGCTAAGCAACTACGGATCTTCCCAGAAGTACATTCACGACCTTCCGGGAACAAACAGTCGCCTGGATCCGCTGCAAGCCGCGATGCTATCGGTCAAGCTTCCACTGCTTGACGAGTGGAATCGTCGTCGACAAGCCGTTGCAGCAGAGTATCTGGATGCTTTGGCGGAAACCGCGCTTGTTCTGCCCAAAATCGCTGATTGGGCAGAGCCGGTCTGGCATCTCTTCGTCGTCCGCCACCCAGATCGCGACGACCTGATGACCGCATTGCGAGAACGTGGGGTGGAGACACTCATTCACTATCCGATCCCGCCGCATCGACAAAACGCTTTCAAAGATCTCGGATTTGGCGAAGGGGCCTTTCCAATCACGGAACAGATGTCGCAGGAATGCTTTAGCTTGCCAATGGGTCCGCATCTTTCCACCGATGATACCCAGCGCGTGATTGCCGCCCTCAAGGAGCTCTTGGCGTGACGTCGCCAAGCGGGGAGGCCTCGGCATGTCCACGGTGCAGTGTGATTTGCCTCACGTATAATCACGCGGCGTATTCAGCTGCGGCGATCGCTTCGGTCGCAGAGCAGACCTATCCCAATATCGAGATCATCGTGGTTGACGATGGATCGACAGACGGCAATGCCGACATCGTAGAAGCGGCACTCAAGTCGTGCGGACGACCCTACAAATTTTTGCGACAAGAAAATACTGGCAATATCGCGATGAACATGAACCGGGGCATCGCGGCGGCCACTGGCGATTATATGTCGATGTTCTCACTGGATGACCTGCTGCTTCCAGATTGCATCGCGACCAAGATGGAACTTTTGATCGCGGATCCTAAATTGGTTTTCGTTGCCAATACCTGCAACATGGAGGTCGACGGGGCCGGGCGGGTGACGGATCCGCTCTACAAATCCGGGCTCTATGAGCTTGAGATCGCGACGGCAGAAGCCTTGCTTGAGCTTGAATTCGAACACATTGGATTGCTCTACATGCAGGGCGTGGTGATTTCGGCACATGTGGTGCGCGCGATCAAGGGCTATGATGAGGACCTAAAAGGGGATGACCTGATCATCCGCACGAAGATCTTTCGTCACATGCAAGCGCATCCTGAACTGGGTTTTTGCCTGCTGCATAGGCCCGGGGTGCAATACCGCAAACACAGCGAGAACATTCACCGTAACTCATGGCGTCAGGTAAAACTCGCGCTCGAATGGCGGGATCGCTTTTTTCCTGACCGCTCCATGCCGCACCTCTGGCGGGTTTGGGTCGTTCGTGCGCTCAAGACCTCTATTGCGGAGGGCGATATGGATACCGTGACCACCATGACGTCAGAGCATTCAGAAATTTCCGAGGTCTATAACGGCTACCGTGGCAGTTGGAAGTTCTGGCGCAACATGGCGAAAAACAAAATTCGACAGCTGTTTGCGCGCGCCTGAAGGGCGACCGAAGCCTGTTCTTTCTAATCTGGTGTGGGGTTTGATGTGGGCGCGACCGTCTCAGAGATCCAGAGCGTAGCGTTGATATATCACGCAGCGCGCGCCAAACATTTCTTTTTGTTGTGCAAGGCCCGGATTTAGGACAGCCCCCCCTTCGGTGGTTGAGATGCCAAAATCAAACCAGTCGCGATCGGCAAAAACGGATTGGATCAGGTGCAGGATAATCGCATCGATCGCACCTGCCGCCCGCCCTTCGGGGTTGCCTGCGATGTACTGAATATGGATGCAGCGCCCGCAGTCAAAGCTCACGACACCTGCCTGCATGGTGTTGCCTTGCATCGCGCCAAACAAGCGAATGCGACTCGGAAAACTCTGGGCAAGCTGCTCAATCTCTGCCAACGAGTGGGTGGGCGCAGCCTCATGTCGTTCGGCCAGAACATCAGTCAATATACCCCAGAACGCAGACCAGTCCTGCGTTTCCGAAACGACAAAGCCCTCTTTGGCGGCGCGTTTTGCGGCCTGACGCCGGGATTGGGATTCCTTTGGGCGGCGGGAGAGGGGAATAGCGGCAGAGGCATCGGTCTGGATCAAGCGTCCGCCAAGACGTGACAGCGCATAGAGATCTTCCTCTACTGGGGCGCTGTGATAGAAATGCGGTGTTGGCTTGTAAATCAGTTGGGTGGCGCCGGTCTGGCGCAAATACGCGCTGATTGCCGCCATGGTCTCCAACATCAAACCTGTGCGCATGTCATTTCCGACAATCACACCGCCATAGGTAAGGCCGCCGTGAGAGACAACTTGTGTCTCGCTACGGTTGGCAGGGAGCAGCGCCAGCACTTTTCCCGCGCGCTTCACCACGAGCGATGCATCATGAAACCGGTCTGCATGGTACTCCATGAAGCGGCGGTCATGCAAAAAAGTGCCATTGCGCGACGCCGCGACAAAGGCGTTCCATGCGTCCGCCTCGGACGCGTCATAGGGCTTGACGGTCAGATCAGTCATGCCTCAGCCTGCCATTCCGCGACGCCGACGCCGGTCTCACCCATGTTGTTTCCGTTGTAAAACAGATAGCTACGACCAGTTGGCGTGTCGATCCTTGCCGGATAGCATGTCATTTCTGCATCCCAGTCGCCGGGCGCTCCGCGAGGCAGTTCAACCTCATCTGAACGCTGAAACACGATCCCGTCTTTGGAGTGCGCCAAGTGGCTTGAATAGTGCTTGTCGAACGTATCCGACGTCACGCGCAGCTCAAAACTGCCATCTGCGAGACGATTGGCACGGGGGCGACCGATGCGGTATTCGGCCTCATTCACATCCATGATCTTCACTGCATCACGCATGTCAAAGTGAAGGCCATCTTCTGATGGAACCGTCCAGCAATTGTACTGTGGGTAGATGCGCCCGTTGATGTCCTGCCAGCGCTGACCGCAGGAAATCCACGCGCGAAACCCGGTCTCTGTTTGGGCAATGCTATGCAGCGCATTGATGAACAACGCTTCGGGCGCGCGATCTAGAACCGGGGTGGGGAACACCCGGTCAAAGCGCGTGCCAGACGCATCGCTGATCGCTACGCCCGTGAAGGCCAAAAACTTTGCCTTTTCAACAAGCTGAAAGCCCACGTAATACATCCGAAGTTCGGCTTCGGACGTTCTGATCACATCTCCAAGAATGACGCCGTTGTCGTCAAACATGCCCGGTTCGCCGAGGTCCAGCGCCGGTGCATCGCAGACCGCGATCACCCGAAGTGGGTTGTGGGCATCAAGATCGACCCAGCCAATCCGAGAGATACCCGCATCATCGCGCATGCCCCCATAGAGACGAATGACATCCGCAGACATCTGCACGGGAACCGGTGTCATGAAACTGTGCTGCGCCCAATCCGCAAATCCGTCGGCGCAATACACCCGACCAAGTTTGTGCCAAGCCATGTCAGTTCTTGAGTTTGAAGTAACGATAGGTGCTAACCCGCGATGGTTCGGCCGGATGCCCCGTCAGGAGTTGGCCAGGCTCTTTGAAAGACTTATTGACCACTGTTGCAAGCCCGACAAAGCAGTCTTCGCCGATCTCGATATTGTCGGCAAAGGATGCATTGACGCCGACAAAGCACCGCCGCCCGATCTTGCAATACCCCGACACCACGACATGCGAGGAGAGGAAGCAGAACTCTCCAATCTCGGTCTGGTGGCCGATGTGGTTCCCACTCCATAGTACGACACCGTCACCAATCTTGACCCCGTGTTGCACAACATTGTTTTCAAAGATGAAAACATTCTCGCCGAGCTCGGCGGTACGCCACACGAAGGCATGCGAACTGATGTAGTTGGCGAGCCCGTATCCTTTTTCTCGCATGACCCCAACCAGACGCTCTCTGACGCGATTGAGTTGGGTGTTGGTGACGGCCACATGCGCTTTCACTTCCAAAGGATCGAAATGATCTTCGACGGTCTCCAGATCGATCAGCGGTAGACCACAATGGGTGTCGCCCTCACGAAAGGCGGCCTCGACGGCAAACCCCACAACGTCATAATCGGAGTCATAGGTAAAATACTCATAGGCGATGTCGGCAAATTCGCCTGCGCCCACGATCAACAAGGGTGTCGTCATATCATCACTGCCTCAGCTTTTTACCTGCCAGTGATATACGTGAGTCATGGCGTGAATGAAATCCAAGAATGTTTCGTGACGTGGCAGCCCTTAAGCCGAGACCACTATATGGGGCTTCATATTGGGCTTCGTAACTCCTTCCCGCACGTCTCGTCGTCTTTGAAAGGATCTTAAGTTTCGCACGGTACGCTCGGGTTCTGACCCACGACACCCAGCTTTGGAAGACGGACCTTGAAATGACCATTGCGTTTTCTCCCCGCGATCTGACCCCGCTCTATGCTTCGGCGGTTGCGCTGCTCAATGCGGGCAATCTTGCAGCAGCGAGGGAACAGCTTTTGCGGTCTTTGCATGAAGAAGGGGAGACGGCGCTCAGCTACCACTATCTCGCGCAGATCCTCGAGCGCGCCGGTGGGCCCGGCACCGAGGTGCTGGCGGCGCAGGCCAATGCGTTGAAATGTGCGCCCAACCACCCGGTGTTTCTGGCAGCACTCGGTGTGCGCTTGGTTGATGCCGGGCGCGATCAAGATGCGCTTGTGCTCCTCAGGAAGGCGCTGGAGATCGACCCCCAAAACCCTCTGGCGCTCCCCTGGGTCATGCGGCTCAATCGCCGCTACTTGCAGTGGACCTCATATGAGGAAGAGGCCGCAGCATGTGAGATGCTCCTCAAGAGCGCGCACAAGGTGGATCCGCTGCTCTCGCTGACATTTGTGGATGATCCAGCCCAGCAGTTGAAGATCGCCGCACGCAGCGCGCCCGATGTCGCCGTTCAGCCGCTGGAGCCGCATGCCCCGCATGAAAAGATCCGTGTCGGGTATTTCTCGGCAGATTTCAGCGAACATGCCACGATGCATCTGATCGAAGGGCTGATTGAGGCGCACGACAAAGGCGTCTTTGAATTCCATGTGTATGATTTCAAACCGGATCCCACGTCTCGCCAGCATCAGATCATCCGTGATTTTGCAGATTGCTATCACGACGTTAGTGCGCTTTCGGCCGCAGAAACGGCCGCGTTGGCCCGCCAGGAGCAGCTTGATATTGCCGTTGATCTCAAGGGGATCACCACCGACTCGCGACCAATGATCTTTGCGCTCCGGGTCGCGCCTGTGCAGGTTTCATTTCTGGGATTTCCAGGCACAACCGCGATTGCGGAAATGGACTATATGATCGCGGATCGCATCACCATTCCTGACGGGGATGAACGGTTTTACAGCGAAAAGATTCTCCGCCTGCCGGGATGCTACCAGCCCAACACGAATTCGCGCATCCTGCCTGAGGGGGCAGGTGGGCGCGCCGCCTTTGGCCTGCCGGACGACCGGTTTGTATTCGCGAGCTTCAATCATCCGCACAAGGTTGGCCCGAGCGAATTTGCAACTTGGATGGAGATTTTGCGCGAGGTGCCGCAGGCGGTGCTCCTGTTCTATTCCGGAAAGGCGGACCTGGGCGCCGCGCTGGCCGAACGAGCCCAGGCCCACGGGGTTGAGCCGTCGCGGGTCTTGGCCTGCGGCCCGCTTCCCCAGACGGCGCATCTGGAGCGGATCGCGCAGGTCGATCTTTGTCTGGATTGTTTTGCCTACAATGCCCATACCACCGCTTCGGATGCGGTCTGGGCGGGGGTGCCCTTGCTGACGCTTGCAGGTCGTCAGTTTGCGGCACGCGTTGCGACCAGCATCCTGTCTACGGCGGGTGTGCCGGAACTCTCGACGGTCTCGACCAAGGACTATGTGGCAAAGGCGGTGCATCTTGCCACCCACCCAGAGGATCTTCTGGCCCTAAGGCAGAAAATTTCAGCGGCGCGGCACGGCTCGCCTCTCTTTGATACCAAGCGCTGGACCCGTGACTACGAGGCTCTCTTGCAGATGTGCTATCAACGCCACCGGGCCGGTGAGGCACCCGACCACATGTCCCTCAGCGACGGCTGAGGTCTCAGGCTTCTTGAATATCGCCGCGCTCGCGCGCGAGCCGGATCTGTTTCTGACGCTCGCGAAAGCGCATTTTGTCCTGCGCGCTGGTCTCATTGATGCAATTGTGACAGGAAACGCCCGCCTCGAACTCCGGGCGTTCTTTGTCTTCGGGCAGGATCGGGCGGCGGCAGCCATGGCACAGCTCATGCGGGCCTTCTTTGAGCCCGTGACCGACCGAGACGCGGTTGTCAAAGACGAAACATTCGCCCTGCCAGCTGCTCTGGTCCTGCGGGACCTCTTCGAGGTAGCGCAGGATTCCACCTTTTAGGTGGTAGACATCCTCGACGCCCTGCCCGAGCAGAAAATTCGTGGATTTTTCACAGCGGATGCCGCCGGTGCAGAACATCGCCACACGTTTGTTGTGAAAGCGGTCCTTGTTTTCCTCCCACCACTGCGGGAATTCGCGAAAGCTCTCGGTCTTGGGGTCGATGGCGCCCTCAAAGGTCCCGATCGCCACCTCGTAGTCGTTGCGCGTGTCGATTACCACCACGTCGTCCGAACGGATCAGGTCGTTCCAGTCCTCTGGTTCAACGTAATGTCCAACCGAGGCACGCGGATCGACATCGGGTTGACCCATGGTGACGATCTCTTTTTTCAGACGCACCTTCATTTTGCCAAAGGGCGGATGGTCCGCAGTGGCCTCTTTCCAGTCCAGATCCGCGCAGCCCGGCAGGGACTTGATATGTGCGAGCACGGCATCAATCCCGGCGCGGGGACCGGCGATCGTGCCGTTGATCCCTTCATGGGCCAGCAGCAAGGACCCTTTGACGTCGTGCTCCAGACACAGCGCGAGCAACGCAGGCTTGAGAGCAGCGGGATCCGGGAAGCGGGAGAATTGATAGAGTGCGGCGATGGTATACATGAGAGGGCGGATAGAGCGAGTTGCACGCTTTTGCAAGATGCGAAAAAGTCAAGCAACAGCCATAAAATAAACACCTGAAATGTAGGATTGGCTTGCTATAAAGTCACAGCGCTGCAGTGCTAGGATCTCCCCAAAGGTGATTGCGCTTGAAACTCTGTCAGGCGCGGTTTCCTTCTAGTGAAAACAACAGCAATGGAGGCGGCAGTGACACAGGCTCTTCTCGTTATTGATGTGCAGAATGATTTTTGCCCCGGTGGCGCGCTGGCGGTGACGGAGGGCGATGAGGTCGTTGCCCCGATCAACGCCATGATGGAGCGGTTCGACACCGTGATCCTGACGCAGGACTGGCATCCCAAGGGGCATTCGTCCTTTGCCAGTTCTCATCCCGGGCATGCGCCCTTTGACACGATGGAAATGTATTATGGTCAACAGGTTATGTGGCCCGATCATTGTGTTCAGGGCAGCCAGGGCGCAGAGTTTCACCCAAGGCTGCGCACTGACGGGGACATGATCATCCGCAAAGGGTTTCGCCCCGAGGTGGATAGCTATTCCGCGTTTTTTGAAAACGACCAGACCACGCCGACCGGGCTCGAAGGCTACCTGCGCACGCGCGGGATCTCGGATCTGACACTGGTGGGCCTGGCCACGGATTTCTGCGTCGCGTTTTCGGCTCTGGATGCGCGCCGACTTGGTTTTTCCGTGGAAGTTGAGCTGGCAGCCTGCCGTGCAATCGATCTGGATGGGTCCCTGGCAACGCAGCTTGAGAATATGCGTCAAAAAGGCGTGAAAATTTCGTGACAGCGCAGGTCATTTGTTAATCTCGGTCGAATATAAGAACAACAGCCTGACGTTTCAGGGCGACCTAGTCGGATCAGCGGAGCATGGAGCAAACACAGCCTGACACGGATGGACCGTTGTCCCAGCACAATGCGCGCTTCAGCCCTCGTGGGTTGTTGATCCGGTACGCGGTCATCCGCGCGCGGATGTATTACGCGCGGATGTTTGCGGCGGCAGGTCTCACATCGGTGCTGGCGGTGATCTTTGGCCCCTTCTGGCCGCTCGTCTTTTTTGTGCTCTACCTGATCACGGACAAGGCAGAGACCACCTATCTGCGCGGCCTGCCGGAGCGGCTTGAAAATGGCACATCGCTTGCCAAAGCCAAGCGGATCATCTTTGTGTTTTCTGTTCTCTACGCTGGCAGTGTCTGTGGATTTGCCGCCATCCCCTATGTGCAGATGCATACGGAGGCGGGCGCGCATGAAATCCTGGCGGAGCCGTTCTTTGCGCTGTGTATCGTGCTTGGACCCGCGCTGAGTGCCGCTTTGGATCTGAGATATGTGCCGCTTGCCGCATCGGTGCGCCTCTTGATGCTTTCGCTTTTGCCATTTGGCCTGACCGCGCATATTTTGCTCCAGAACCAGACACATGGCGCTGATTTGCAGCTGATGGTGGCGGGGCTTGTCGCCTTCTTTTTCACGCAGATCTGGTTTGTCGTGATGGTGCAGAAACGGCACCGCAATTCACGTCGGAACCTGCGGTCTCAGGCGCTGCAACGGCAGGCGCTCGAGGACGCCTACATGCGTCTCTTTGACCAAAAACAAGAAGCGCGACGCCTGGCGATGATTGCCGAACACGCCAATGATGGCGTGATGCTGATTGGTCGGGACGGGATCGTGCGCTGGGCCAACGACGGGTTTTCGCGCCTCACAGGCTACACGTTTGACGAACTTGTCGGGCAGAACCCGGGCAAGATCCTCAACAGTGAAAACACCGATCCCGCCGCCCTGCGGGTCATCGAGGCGGGGCGCGAAAAAGGAGAGCCTTTCCGCGCCGAGCTCATCAATCGACGCAAGGATGGCAAGGAAATCTGGATCGAAACCAATCAGGTTCCGGTCTTTGACGACACCGGGCAGATCGAAACCTACATCGCGGTAGAGCGGGATGTCACGGCCACCAAGGAGTATGAACGCCAACTGAAAGAAGCGCGTTTGGCCGCGGAAGAAGGCGCACGGATCAAGGAAGAGTTCCTGGCCACCATGAGCCACGAATTCCGCACCCCGATGAACGGGGTGATCGGCATGGCGCAGATGTTGCAGGCAACGGATCTGAGCGAGGATCAACGCCTGTACACCGACACGATCCTTGGGTCCTCGCGGGCGCTTCTTGCGCTGATCAACGATGTGCTTGATCTGTCGCATATGAACGCTGCCGGGGTGTCGCTGTTCAACGTTGATTTTGATCTCCATGCCTGTGTCGGCGACATCGTCCGCCTGCTGAGCGGTCAGGCCGACGAAAAGCATCTGGAGCTGTCGGTTGAGATTGACCCGGACGTGCCCGTGTGGGTCACCGGAGATGACCGCCGGCTGCGCCAGATCCTCGTCAACCTGCTTGGCAACGCAGTGAAATTCACCACAAGCGGGTCGATCTTCATTCGGCTGCGTGGCGTGGTGACCGGAGATCAGGTCGCGCTTAAGATTGAGGTCGAAGACACCGGGATCGGTATACCTGCCGACAAGCTGGAGAAGATCTTTGAGCGCTTCTCGCAGGCGGACAATGCCATTTCCCGCAAGTATGGCGGCAGCGGGCTTGGGTTGTCGATCTCGCGCGGGTTGGCGCAGGCGATGGGCGGCGACATCGATGTCACCTCGGTCGAAGGGGAGGGGGCCTGTTTTACCCTCATGCTCGACATGGGGGTCGCGGACTGCCCTTCTATCGTCGCCGATGAGGCTGAGGATGCGGACTCCCTGCCCGCGTTGGACCAGCTTCAGGGTTTGCGCTTGTTGGTTGCCGAGGACAATCGCGTCAATCGCCTCCTGATCCGCAAGTTTCTCGACGATGCCCCGCTCGAGCTGCGCTTTGCCACCAATGGCGCAGAGGCGCAGGAACTGGCGAAACGGTTCCGCCCACAGGTGATCCTGATGGACATGTCCATGCCCGAGGTGAACGGGCTCGAAGCCACCCGCGCGATCCGCTCGTTTGACATAACCCAGCCCTATATCGCGGCGCTCACAGCCAATGTCGACGAGACGAGCCGGCAGGCCTGTGTAGATGCAGGTATGGATACGTTCCTGAGCAAGCCTCTGTCGCGCAAGGAACTTTTGAACCTGCTTCTGACGTTTTCCGAAAGGGCGCGGGCATCAGAACGCGGTTGAATGGCTTGCCCAAGGGGGGCGCACTGTCCTATCAATCGGTGAACAACCGCGAGAGGGCGACCCTTGGATATTGCAACGCGCGTCTACAATCACAAGTGGAAGATTGATCCAATCGTCCGGTCGCTGATTGATACGGATTTCTACAAACTCTTGATGTGTCAGTCGGTCTTTCGCAACAAACCTGATACGCAGGTGACCTTCTCGCTGATCAACCGCTCTGACAAGGTGCCGCTTGCGCGTCTCATCGACGAGGGCGAGCTGCGCGAGCAGCTGGATCACATCCGCTCCCTGAGTCTCAGCCGCGGCGAAAGCACATGGCTGCGCGGCAACACGTTCTACGGCAAACGCCAGATGTTTCGGCCCGACTTCATGGAGTGGTTCGAAAACCTGCGCCTGCCGCCTTATCACCTTGAACGCAAGGGTGATCAATACGAGCTGACCTTTGAAGGGTCCTGGCCCGAGGTCATGCTGTGGGAAATTCCCGCGCTTGCGGTGCTGATGGAGCTGCGCTCGCGCGCGGTCCTGAATGACATGGGCCGGTTCGAGCTGCAGGTGCTCTATGCCCGAGCGATGACCAAAGTCTGGGAGAAAATCGAACAATTGCGCCAGATCGACGGTCTCGGGATCGCGGATTTTGGCACCCGGCGCCGCCATAGCTTTTTGTGGCAGGACTGGTGCGTGCAGGCGATGATGGAAGGGCTTGGCGGGTCTTTTACCGGCACCTCCAACTGTCTCATTGCGATGCGCCGCGAGGTCGAGGCCATTGGCACCAACGCGCATGAGCTGCCGATGGTCTACTCTGCTTTGGCCGAAGATGACGCGGCGCTTGCCCGCGCGCCCTATGATGTCCTGTCGGACTGGCACGAGGAACACGAGGGCAACCTGCGCATCATTCTCCCGGACACCTACGGCACCAAGGGCTTTTTGGAAAATGCGCCGGACTGGCTGGCGGGATGGACGGGTATTCGGATCGACAGTGGCGATCCGGCGGCGGCGGCAGAAATCGCTATCAAGTGGTGGCAGGATCGCGGCGAGGATCCCACTGAAAAACGTGTGATCTTTTCCGATGGGCTGGATGTGGGCAAGATCGCAGAATTGCACCGGCAGTTTTCGGGTCGGGTCAAAGCCTCCTTCGGCTGGGGTACGCTTTTGACCAATGATTTCCGCGGCCTCGTCCCTGATGACGGCCTCGCGCCCTTCTCGGTGGTGTGCAAGGCGGTTTCGGCCAATGGGCGCCCGACGGTCAAGCTCTCGGACAATCCCGAAAAGGCGATGGGCCCCAAGGATGAGATCGCGCGGTACAAGCGGGTGTTCGGCGTCGGCACGCAAGAGCGTATCGACGTGATTGTCTGATCACTCCGGCGCAGGGTCGGTGATTTCAAAGGTAAAGCTCTTCACCTGATGGGGGGTGAAGGGCGCGCCGTCGCGCAGGCCCCTGATATTGGGCATCAGGCTCAACCGGGTGCCCCAAAAGGCTGCCGCGCCCTTGGAATGGTGCGAAATTCCCATGCGCCAGAACCCCGGAAACTCATTGAGGATGAGGGCCGCCGCTTCCATCCCAAGCCCCTTGCGTCGATGCTGTGGCAGGATCATGAATTCCGAAAACTCGCGCCGGTCATCGGGCAGATTGAGCACGATGGCAAAGCCCACGCGCGAGGCGTCTGCATGTATCCAAAAGGCGGTGACATCCTTGCGATGCAAGAGCTGCCCGGCCCGTTCGGAAGGGTCAATGCCCGCCGTCGGGGCGGTTTCGGCAAAATAGGGCGCCAGCAGAGTGGCGAGGCGTCCACGCTCTCGCGGCAGGATCAGCGAGAGCGTGACAGTCATGCGGGGGCCTCAACGGGCTCGGTTGGCGTGATGTCCGGCAGCACCGGCGCCGCCGCCAGAAGTTTCTGCGTGTAGCTGTGCTGTGGCGCGGTAAAGACGTCGTCGACGGGGCCTTCTTCGACGATTTCGCCCTTCTGCATCACCAGCACCCGGTCGCAGACCTCGCGCACCACGCTCAGATCGTGGCTGATAAAGAGATAGGTGAGCCCATAGGCCTCGCAGAGCTCGGCAATCAGGTCGAGAATACGGGCGCGCACCGAGACATCGAGCGCCGAGACCGCCTCGTCAAAGATGATGAGCTCGGGCCGCGTAATCAGCGCGCGCGCAATGGCGATGCGCTGACGTTGCCCACCGGAAAACTGATGCGGATACTTGTTTGCATCCGAAGCCTTGAGCCCCACGTCCTCCAGCACCTGTCCCACCAGGTCGCGCCGCTCTTGGCCGGTTGCGGCGTCCGGCGATAGATGAAACGGTTCCGTCACCAGCCGCTCAACCCGGTGGCGCGGATTGAAACTGCCATAAGGGTCCTGAAACACCACCTGCATCGCTTGCCGCTGGGCGGCGCTGCGCTGTTGCGACAGGGGCTGACCGTTCAGCAGCAGCTCTCCGCCTTGCAGCCCTTCGAGGCCCAGAATGGCCCGGGTCAGGGTGGATTTGCCGCATCCGGACTCGCCCACAAGGCCCAGACGCTCGCCCTTGTGAAGCGTGAAGCTCACATCGTTGACGGCGCGAAACGTGCCTGGTTTGCCCAGCCAGCCTTTGCGAGGCGTTGCATAGTCGCGCACGGCGCCTCGCACCTCCAGCAGCGGGGCAGGGGCCTCGGGCGCGGCAGGCAGCGCAACCTTGTGAGCGGACGCCTCAAACAGCATGCGCGTATAGGGGTGGCGTTGATGGGTGAGCACGCTCAGGGTCGGGCCGCGCTCGACCACCTCACCCTTGCGCATCACCACGATCCGATCGGCAAGATCGGCCACAACAGCAAGGTCATGGGTGATAATGAGCAGCCCCATCCCGTATTCGCGCACCAGGTCCCGCAAGAGATCAAGGATCTGCGCCTGTGTAGTCACATCCAGCGCGGTTGTGGGTTCATCCGCGATCAAGAGCTTGGGCCTGAGCGCAATCGCCATCGCGATCACAACGCGCTGACGTTGTCCGCCAGAGAGCTCGTGCGGGTAGCGATCCATCGGGAAACGCTCCGGCGGCAGGCCGACCCGGGTCAACACGCGCGCGGCCTCGGCCTTGGCGTCGGCTTCGGCGGTGTCGGTGTGCAAGAGGATCGTCTCCATCACCTGCGCCCCGATGGTCATCACCGGGTTGAGCGCCGTCATGGGCTCTTGAAACACCATACCGATGTCACGCCCGCGCCGCTGGCACATCTCGTCTTCGGAGAGGGCGCAGAGGTTTTCGTCCTCAAGGTAAATCGCGCCGTCAATCTTGGCAGCCTGCGGCAACAGGCGCATGACGGAAAAAGCCGTCATCGATTTGCCAGATCCGCTCTCGCCCGTCACCGCGAGGATCTCGCCTGCCGCTATCGACAGGGTCACATTCCGCAGGATCGGCAGCGCCCCGATCGAGAGCGAGAGGTTGGAAATATCCAGAAGGCTCATGCGCGCCCCTCCATCAGGCGGGGATCAAAGCGGTCGCGCAACCCATCCCCCAGCAGGTTCAGGCCCACGACGGTCACGATGATGGCGCAGCCCGGCACAATGGCCAGATGCGGCGCGAGGCTCACGAGGGTTTGCGCCTCAGCAAGCATCCGACCCCAGCTCGGGGTGGGGGGCTGCGCACCAAGCCCCACATAGGACAGCCCCGCCTCGGCCAAGATCCCAAGCGAGAACTGGATTGTGCCCTGCACGATCAGGAGGTTGGCGATATTGGGCAGGATATGTTCGGCCGAGATACGCGCGCGCGATTTCCCGGCAACCCGGGCCGCCATGATGAATTCCCGCGCCCAGAGGCTGAGACTGCCGCCGCGCGCCACACGGGCAAAGACCGGAATATTGAAAATGCCGATGGCGATGATGGCATTGACGGCGCTCGGGCCAAAGACGGCCGTGATCAGGATCGCAATCACCAGCGAGGGAAAGGCAAAGACCAGATCATTGCCGCGCATGATGATCTCATCAAGCCAGGAGCCGCGCGTGGCCGCCGCTGCAAGCCCCAAAGGCACGCCAAGGCCGATGCCGATCCCCACCGCCAGAAGCGCCACCGCCAGAGAGGTGCGCGCGCCGACCATGACCATCGACAGGATGTCACGGCCAAAATGATCGGTGCCCAGAAGATGTGTGGCATTTGGAGTCTGCAACTTCTCGGGGATGTTCATCACCGCATGGTCAAACGGCGTCCACACGAAGGAGACGATCGCCAGAAGCAGCATGACCCCAGAAAGGAGACCGCCAAGAAACAGGCTTCGGTTCATGATGTTCTCCTGAGCCGAGGATCGACCACGGCATAGGCCATATCGACAAGAAAGTTCACCAGGATCACGGCAAAGACCAAGAGCATGACGACGCTTTCGACCACAATGAGATCGCGCGCGGAAATCGCCTGAAACACCAGCCGTCCAAGGCCCGGCAGATAAAAGACCTGTTCGATGATGATGGCACCGGCAAGCAGGAATGAAAACTGCAGGCCGATGATCGTAAGCACGGGAATAAGCGCGTTGCGCAGCCCGTGACGGCGGATCGCCTGCTTCTGGCTCAGACCTTTGGCGCGAGCCGAGCGCATGAAGTCCTCGCCCAGCACTTCCAGAAGGGCCGAGCGCATAACCCGCGCAAGGATTGCCGCCTGCGGCAACGCCAGCGCAATCGCCGGCAGGGTCAGCGCGTGCAGTCCCGCCCATAGCCCCTTGTCCCAGCCGACAAATCCGCCCGCCGAAAACCAGCGCAGATTGATTGCAAAGACCAGCACCAAGAGCATCGCAAACCAGAAATTCGGCACCGCGACCCCAAGCTGGGTCGCGCCCATCACGGCCATGTCCCCGGCTTTGCCCCGCCGCGAGGCCGCATAGATCCCGGCCGGAAGCGCGATCAATGTGGACAGCGTCAGCGCATAGATCGCGAGCGGCAGAGAGACCCAAAGCCGCTCTGCAACCATTTTGGCGACCGGGGTGCGATATGTGTAAGAGGTGCCGAAATCTCCGGTCAGCATGCCGCCAACCCAGTCGAGATAGCGGCTCACCTTGCTTTGATCGAGGCCCAGCTCGCTGCGCAGGGCGGCGACGGTTTCCTCTTGGGCGCCGGTGCCCAGCATGAAGGAGGCCGGATCGCCCGGAGCGACTTCGATCACGGCGAAAATCACCATGGATGCAATGGTGAGACTGAGAGCGAGCGACAGCAGTCGTTTGGCGAGATAATGCAGCATTGGCAGAACGTTATGGGGCGCCGCAGCGCGCGTCTAGGGGCAGCGAGGCAAAATGGATTTGCAGAACTGAGGGGGTGGAGGTGGGGTCGAAAACGCCGGGCCTGATCGGTAAGGCCCGGCGCAAGACGAGGGTTTTACTCAGCCCAGCTGAGCGCCCCGATTTCGATGGCAGCGGCCGGAGCATTGGCCCAGATGCCCTCAAGGCCGGCTTTGGCAACGCCGAGCTTTGCCAGCTGGAACAGGTAGCCGTTAACATAGTCATCCGCGATCATGCGCTGGGCGTCCTGCAGGAGCGCCGTACGCTGGTCCGGGTCGGTGGTCGCGTTGAGGCGGCTCATCACGCCCTGGAACTCCGGATTGTCATACTGGAAGTAATAATCCGGACGGCCATAGATCCCGATGTCCATCGGCTCGGTGTGGCTGACGATCGTGAGACCATAGGTCTTGCCTTTGAACACGGTCTCAAGCCACTGCGCCCATTCCACATTGATGATCTCGGCGGTGATACCCACCTGGGCCAGCTGCGCGGCCACGATCTCGCCACCGCGACGGGCATAGGCGGGGGGCGGCAGGTGCAGCGTGGTGGTGAACCCATCTGCAAGGCCCGCTTCGGCCAGAAGCGCGCGGGCTTTGTCGGGGTCAAAATCGGACTGACCGGTGAGATCCACATAGGCCGGGTTATGCGGCGCAAAATGGGTGCCAATCGGCGTGCCATAGCCAAACATCGCACCATCCACGATGGCCTGACGATCAATCGCATGGGCCAGCGCCTGACGCACTTTGGGGTTGTCAAAGGGTGCCTGGGCGTTGTTCGTCGACAGGATCGTCTCGCCTTCGGTGGAGCCAACGATCACCTGAAAACGCGGATCGGCCTCGAACTGGATCATATTCTCTGGCGCCGGGAAATTATCAAAGGCGTCAATGTCTTCGGCCATCATCGCGGCAAAGGCGGCGGTGGGGTCGGAGATGAACTTGATCGTGGCGCCCGTCAGCTCGGGGATCTCGCCCCAGTAATTCGGGTTGCGCACCATCTCTACCCGGTCTCCCTGCACCCATTCGCCAAAGCGGTAGGGGCCGGTGCCCACAGGAGCAGTTTTCAGGGTCTCGACCGACTCTTCGGCCACGATCACCGCATCGCCCCAGGCGAGGTTGAAGAGGAAATTGCCGTTGGGCTCGGAGAGCGTCACCACCACGGTTTGCGCATCACTCACTGTGACGTCCGCAATGTCCGCAAAGAGCGCCTTCTGGGCGTTGGTGCTGTCCTCGGCGCGGGCGCGATCGAGCGAGAATTTCACATCCTGCGCATCAAGCGTGCTGCCGTCGTGAAAGGTGACGCCCTCTTGCAGAGTGAACGTATAAGTCCGACCGTCCTCGGAAATCTCCCAGGATTTCGCAAGAAGCGGCACCACAGCCCCATCCGGGGTAAAGCGCGTGAGGCCCTCGAAGATATTGAGATACACCACCGTATCGATGGCTTGCGCCGCGCCGCCAGTGGGATCGAGATGCGGCGGCTCCAGCTGGGTGGCGTAGGTCACGGTGTCCTTGGCCAGCGCAGGCCCCGCCAGAAGGGCGAGCGCAGAGACGGCCGCCAGAATGGGTTTTTTGAAATTCATTGTCGTTTTCCTCCTCTTTCGGTGGTGTACCACCGCGATTCATTCGCCATTTCACGCTGGCGTTATGTGCAGCAAATGATTTTTCCCTCGCGTAATCAAGCTTTGCTGCACTGCCGCACGGCTGGTAAGCCCGGCTGGCAAATGGTATCGACGGCAAACTTTGTCCGCTTTGGCCCTGTGCCCGTTGGCTCTGAGACGGGTCAGGAGTGTTTAACGAGGTAACAAAATAATGAGCGCATCATCGCAAAAAACGGCCCTAACGGCCGAAGACATCCGGGCCATGAAAGGGCGGACCCCGATTGTCAGCCTCACGGCTTATACCACACCGATGGCGCAGCTGATGGATGAACATTGCGATTTTGTACTGGTCGGGGACAGCGTCGGCATGGTGTTGCATGGGCTGCCGTCGACGCTTGGGGTCACGATGGAGATGATGATCCTGCACGGTGCTGCCGTCGCTCGCGGCCTGAAGCGCGCGATGATGGTGATCGACATGCCCTTCGGAAGCTACGAACAATCGCCAGCGCAGGCCTTTGCGAATGCCGCCCGTCTGATGGCGGAAACCGGTGCGGCGGCTGTCAAACTCGAAGGCGGCGAAGAGATGGCCGACACCATCCGCTTTCTCGTGAAACGCGGTATTCCCGTGATGGCGCATATCGGGCTCACGCCGCAGTCGATCAACACGCTGGGCGGCTACAAGGTGCAGGGCCGCGACGACGCTGCCAAACCCCTTATCGCCGATGCCCGCGCGGTTGCTGAGGCCGGGGCCTTTGCGGTGGTTCTGGAAAAAGTCCCGGCAAGCCTTGCCGATCAAGTGACTGAGATCGTCGACATTCCCACCATCGGCATCGGGGCCTCTGCGGGCTGTGATGGCCAGGTGCTGGTGGTGGATGACATGCTTGGCTTTTTTGGCGCCTTCAAGCCGAAGTTCGTCAAACGCTACGCCGAGCTTGGCCCCGCCGCCGAAGAAGCAATCGCAGACTACGCCTCCGAGGTCCGCGCGCGGCGTTTTCCCAGTGCAGAACACACCTTTGCGGACCACGCGCCGCAAAAAGCCCCTCAACAAGACTGAAGGACTGCTCCCGATGACTCCCCCGATCTTGCGCCGTCTGGATGATCTGCGCGCCTTGCGGCGTGACTGGATGAAGAAGGGCGATACCCTCGGTCTTGTTCCCACCATGGGCGCATTGCACGCCGGGCATCTGTCCTTGGTAGAGGCCGCCAAAGCCGCCTGCGATCATGTGGTTGTCACCATTTTTGTGAATCCCAAGCAGTTCAACAGTCCCGAAGACCTCGCCAATTATCCGCGCACGGAACATGAGGACGCGCAAAAGCTCGCACCCTACGGTGTCGATGCGATCTATGTGCCCGATCCGGATCAGATCTACCCCGAGGGCTACGCCACCACGGTCAGCCTCACGGGCGTCACGGATGTGATGGAAGGCCCCAACCGCCCCGGCCACTTCGAGGGGGTCGCCACGGTGGTGGCCAAACTGTTCCTTCAGTCCGGGGCCGACCGCGCGTTTTTTGGCGAAAAGGATTATCAGCAGCTGATGGTGGTGCGGCGTATGGCGCGGGATCTCGATATCCCGATCGAGGTGATCGGCTGCCCCACCGTGCGCGAGGCCTCGGGCCTTGCCATGTCCTCGCGCAATATGCGCCTCTCTGCTGCGGCCACAAAGACGGCCGGCCAGCTCAATCCCCTCATGGAAGCCGCGGCCACCCGTCTGCGCGCCGGCGAGGACTATGCCCCGCTTGAGGCCGAGATGCGTGCCCAGCTCAGCGATTTGGGGTTTGCCGAGATCGAGTATATCGACCTGCGCTGTGCTCAGGATCTCACGTCTCTGGACCGTCTGGATCGCCCCGCACGCATGTTCGTTGCGGCCTGGCTTGATGGGGTGCGGCTCATTGACAATATCGCCGTCTGAGCCCTGTCCCGCGGTCGCTTTGATACTAATTTATTAGTAGGGGCTGGTCGCGCTAACAGATTTATGTCTAATCTCCGCAGCAAGAGACGATTTGGAGGGCGCGCTCATGACCTATATTCTCGCGATTGATCAAGGGACGACTTCGACCCGCGCGATCCTGTTTGACGGTGACATGCAGGTCGCCGCTGTGGCGCAGGAGGAGTTTACCCAGCATTACCCCAATGCGGGATGGGTGGAACACGACCCCGAGGACCTTTGGTCCACGACCCTGGCGACTTGCCGCAAAGTGATGGCAGACAAAGGTATTTCCGCCTCTGATATTGCCGGGATCGGCATCACCAACCAGCGCGAAACCACCGTTGT
Organism: Ruegeria sp. TM1040; assembly: GCF_000014065.1. Lineage (NCBI taxonomy): Bacteria > Pseudomonadati > Pseudomonadota > Alphaproteobacteria > Rhodobacterales > Roseobacteraceae > Ruegeria > Ruegeria sp. TM1040. The sequence goes on from NC_008043.1 coordinate 465,649, forward strand.
CTGGGACAAGGCCACCGGCCGCGCGATCCACAACGCGATTGTCTGGCAGGACCGCCGCACCGCCGAGATCTGCGAAGGTCTGCGCGACGAAGGCCATGAGGACATGGTGCGCGAAACCACGGGGCTTTTGCTTGATCCCTATTTCTCCGGCACCAAGGTCAAATGGATTCTCGACACTGTCGAGGGGGCCCGCGCCCGTGCCGAGGCCGGTGATCTGCTGTTTGGCACCATCGACAGTTTTCTGATCTGGCGTCTCACGAACGGGCAGTCGCACGTCACGGACGCCACCAACGCGGCGCGCACCCTGATGTATGACATCAAGTCCGGCAGCTGGAGCACAGAGATCTGCGCCATGCTGGAGGTGCCGCAGGCCATGCTGCCCGATGTGCTCGACAGCGCGGCAGACTTCGGCACCACGTCCCCGGACCATTTTGGTGGCGCGATCCCCATCCTGGGCGTTGCGGGCGATCAGCAGGCGGCGACAGTGGGCCAGACCTGTTTCAAGCCGGGGATGATGAAATCCACCTATGGCACCGGGTGTTTTGCACTCTTGAACACGGGCGATACGCCGGTGCTGTCAAAGAACCGCATGCTCACAACCATCGCCTACCAGCTGGATGGCAAACCCACCTATGCGCTCGAAGGCTCGATCTTTATCGCAGGCGCAGCGGTGCAATGGTTGCGCGACGGGCTTGGCATCATCGGCAAGGCCAGCGAGTCCGGGGTGCTGGCTGACAAGGCGGATCCAACCCAGGACGTGATCCTTGTGCCCGCCTTTACAGGCCTTGGCGCACCCTACTGGGAACCGGACTGCCGCGGCGGCATGTTTGGCCTCACCCGCAACTCGGGCCCTGCGGAATTTGCCCGCGCCGCGTTGCAGAGTGTGGCCTACCAGACCCGCGACCTCTGGGAGGCGATGCGCGCCGACTGGGAAGGAGAGGCCAATGTCACCCTGCGCGTCGATGGCGGCATGAGCGCCAGCGACTGGGCCATGCAGAGCCTCTCCGACACGCTTGGCGCTGCCGTCGATCGCCCCGTCATGCAGGAAACCACCGCGCTGGGCGCGGCGTGGCTTGCGGGCATGAAAGCAGGCGTCTACCCCGATCAGGAGGGCTTTGCGGCCACTTGGGCCCTGGATCGCGAGTTTAAACCAAAGCTCGACGCTGCCCGTCGCGAAGAGGCCTATGCCCGTTGGAAACGCGCCGTGCAGGCTGTCATCGGAGTCTGACGCGGCGCCTGAAAACCGCCCCCTCGCGTCTTCTAACAAAAAATATCCCGGGGGTTACAGGGGGCAGCGCCCCCTGTCTTTATGTCAAAGGCGTCAAACCTGCGCCCCGGCCGGAATGGTCGGGGGCTGCGCATTCAGGGCCTCAATCGAAAACCCCGAAATTGCCTTGTACTTGGCCGCATGCGCCGCAAGATCCGCGCGCGCAATAACGGCGTCGATCTCCTCAAACGCCCCCCCGCAGAGGTCCTCAACGCGCTGCAACACCGCATCCGGCCCGTTTCCGGACCGGTTGGCCAGGCCGATCTTGGTGGCTGCCGGGCGCATCTCGGCCTCATAAGCCTGCAGCGCCTCTGTCGTCACCCCATGCGCGAGGATCTGTGCACCGATATTGCGCGCATCCAGAATCGCCTGGCTCGCACCGTTAGAACCGATGGGATAGGTCGGATGCGCCGCATCCCCCATCAATGTGCGATGCCCAAAGCTCCACTGCGGCAGCGGGTCCCGATCCACCATCGGGTATTCATAGACCACCTCGGCGCCGCGAATGAGCGCTGGCACATCAATCCAGTCAAAACGCCAGTCTGCAAAGTCACCGACAAACTGATTGATATCGACCGCCCGGTTCCAATCCTCGCGCTGGAAATCCTGGTTGGGGTCAAAGCGTTTTTCGGCAATCCAGTTGAGCGTCGCAAGACCGTCCGCATCGGGCGCAGAGATCGGATAGGACACAAAGCGCAGATGATCGTGACCGATCATCGCCATCGCGCCTTCGCCTTTGAACACCGGCGCGCGGGTGGTGGCCCGCCACAGAATACGCCCGTCCCAGATCGGCGCGCCCTCGTCGGGGTACTGGCAGGCGCGCAGGGCCGAATGGATGCCATCCGCTGCCACCACAAGACGTCCCGCGACGCTTCGCCCATCCGAAAGATGCAAGAGCGCGCCCTCTGCGGTGTCCTCCCAGCCCTGCGCGCGCGCGCCGGTTTCAATCACCTCTGGTCCTGCGCGCTCCAGAAGGCTGCGATACAGAAGCATCTGCAATTCGCCCCGATGAACGGAAAACTGCGGCCAGGCATAGCCTGCGTTGAGGCCGCGCGGCTCTTCCCAGATCGTGTTGCCCAGCTTGGAATAAAACCCAAGCTGCTGCGTGCGCACACCAATCGCATCAAGCTCCGCCTCAAGGCCGAGATCAAACAGCTCGCGCACCGCATTGGGTTGCAGGTTGATGCCAACGCCCATGGGTTTGAGCCTGCGCGTGGCTTCAAAGACCTTAAACGGCACACCGATCTGGTGCAGCGTCAGCCCCAGAGCCAGCCCCGCGATGCCGCCACCTGCAATCAAAATTGTCATAATTCATGTCCTCCCGCGCGGCATAAGATCATGGCGCTAGAGGCAAAGACAAGCCCGCAAAAGGACGGGAGTCAGGGCTTTGCGGAGACGATCAGCTCGGGGCCAAAGATCACATCCGCATAGTCGGCCAGATAAATCTTGAGCCAGGGCGTGAACCGATCCGGATGGCGCTCCACCTCCGCCAAGAGGTCATGATAATCGACCCAGCGAGTCTCCATCACCTCTGCCGGATTTGGCGCCAGCCCAAGCGGTGCGAGCATATGGGCAAGGTAGACATCGACAACTTCGTGTTCAATAAGCCCGCCGCCCACGTCGGCGCGATACTCAAGCGTGTGGCGATACTCGGGATGCAGACCCTCCAGGCCCAGCTCTTCCCGAAGCCGACGCACCGCGCAGCGATCCGACGCCTCGCGCCACTGCGGATGGGTGCAGCAGGTGTTCGCCCAGAGACCGGGCGTATGGTACTTGCCCATCGCGCGCCGCTGCATCAGGATCTCGCGCCCCTGTACCACAAAAACGGACACGGCCTTATGTCGCATCCCCTCCTGATGGGCGCGCAGCTTGTCCACGGGCGTCAGGGTTCCATCAACCCATGCGGGGATCAGATCGGGGCGGCGCTCTGTCATGTCACTCCTGTCATTTGGCTGCCCAAGGGCCGCGTCAATCGCAGAGCATCTAGGGCAAGGGGCAGGGGATCTCAAGGGCGCGCCCTATGCCAGAGCACGCCACGCCCGAAAAGAGCGCGACGTTCCCTGCAAGTGTCCGGCGTTCTGTTCAGTCGCTGGCGTTCTCATTGTCGGAGGCCTCGGCCTCAGCCTCTGCCGGGGCGGGGCCAAATTGGGCGAGATAGGCATAGACATCCTCGCCACCGGTCTTCAGGCGAAAGGCCATTTTGGATTTGGCTTTGTTGTCTTCCAGGAATTCCCGCAAGAACCCCCGCGGGTCTGCGGTATATGCGGCAAATGTCTCAGCGTCCCAGACAAGACCGGCTTCGCCCGCTGCAACCAGGTCATCGCCATAGCGAAAATCCTCAACGGTGCCCGCCTGACGGCCCGCGATCCCCCAAAGATTGGGCCCGGTGCGCCCTCCTTTGGAGAGTGTTTCGCCTGTGTCAGAGACGATCTGATGGCAGGACTTGCATTTGTTGAACGCCTTTTGCCCGGCTTCGGGATCGCCTTCGGCCCATGCCGTGACGGGAAGCGTGAGGGCAAACACAATGGCTGTACTGAGAATCGATTTCATCAACTTGGCTCCTGTGCGGAAGAATCTCAGCACCAAGATCTGAGCCAACACAGCTCACTGTCAACGCGACATAAGCGACATGTGCCCGAATTCAGGGGGCTTGGGGGCTTTGCCCCTCTTGGCCTGCGGCCAATTCACCCCAGGATATTTTCAGTCAAAAGAAAGAAGGGCCCCCGCGTCTTCTTCTAACTCCAAATATCCCGGAGCGCGAGGCAGAGCCTCGCATCCCCGTTGCGTCACCAGCGCGCGCATTGGTGACGAGATTCAAATGCGCGCGGGGTATTTTGGTTTTGATCGCGATCTTTGCCGGGATGAAAACCGGCGACATCAGGAAACGGCTTCCCTTTGGGGAGCAGTGCAGAGATAACGTTGAGCACGCGGGAGGATACTCCCGGCCACCTCCGCCTTTGTGGCGGCGCCGCCATGCTTACACGCAGCTTCTATTGGATAACCTCAGGATCTCAGATCCACATCGGGAGCGAATTCGGACAGTGTCAGATCCCGGGATGACCGAGCGCCAGACCGGCGCGTCGGAGGTTGTCCTTGCGCCAGATTTCGACATACTGGCCAGAATATATTTGCAATGAGGTGACATGACAGAGCCGCTGCGCCCAACCGGTCCTCTGATCCGCAATCTACATTCGAGACGCGCACGGCAAAGGCTTGCCCTGGCGGAAGCCTATTCGCGCACCAGTATTCTTGCGAGTTTGGGGCGTGGATTGAGCGATGCGGTGGATTTCGTCCGCGACCCGGACGACGCATTTCTCGTCGTTTTGCACAATAGACTGGCAACTGCGTCCCGGGCGGCAAAGCGCGCAAATTGGCCGGGCGGCAGGCTATACAATCGTCTAGTTGGGGAAGATCCGAACTATGTTGAACTGTCAGGGTCACATATCGCCCATGTGCTGCAGCTCTTGGGGCGAGACTGTCCGGAAGGATTAGGACCACTACAATTCTATCATCTTCGCGTGGATGTGGTCAAAGACGCCATAGACGTATTAACGGCGTCCGTCGCACCCGCGAAAAGCGACGAATAACCGTTATCCCTTCGCCGCGCGGATTTCGCGTTCGAGGGCGTCGAGGAACCGCGAGCGGTCCGCCTTCGAGAACCCTTTGCCGCCGCCTTGCATGCCCAGGGGATTGGCGGCGCGCAGGTCGGCCATCAGGTCACGCATCGCCAGTTGCTGGCCGATATTGGCCTCGGTAAAGCGCTCTCCATTATGGCGCAGCACCCGCGCACCCGCCTCGATGCATTTGGCGGCCAGCGGGATGTCTCCCGTCACCACCACGTCGCCCGGCCCACAGCGTTCTGCGATCCACATATCGGCCACATCCGCGCCTGCATCCACGATGACGTTTTCCACCAGCGGGTTTTGCGAGGGCCGGAGGCCCCCGTTCGAGACCACAAACATGCGCCACTTGTGACGGGTGGCGACACGCTCTGCCTCGGCTTTGACCGGGCAGGCGTCTGCATCGATGTACAGCGCGCTCACTCTGGCGCCTTGTCCTTGGCCGCAGATTTGGTCTCGGTCTTTTTGGCCGGGGCTTTCTTGGCCTTTGAGGGCGCGCGCAGATCCTTGTATTCATCCGGGATTGGCATCCGGTTGAAGGCATCAAGCCCGGCGATCTTATAGGCCTCGGCCAGGGTCGGATAATTGAAGGTGTTCTGCACGAAGTAATCCACCGTGCCTTTGAGGTTCAGCACCGCCTGTGCGATGTGAATAAGCTCAGTCGCGCCTTCGCCGACGATCTGCACGCCCAGCACCCGGCGGGTCTTGAGCGAAAACAGCATCTTCAGCATGCCGTGCTCCAGCCCCATGATGTGCCCGCGCGAGGTTTCGCGGAACCGCGCGATGCCGACCTCATAGGGGACGCCGCGCTCTTTCAGCTCTTCTTCGGACATGCCGCAGGTGGACATTTCCGGCACTGAGTAGATGCCATAGGGGAACCAGGGGCTCTCGGGCACGGTGGGCACATCCATCGCATGACAGGCCGCAACCCGCCCCTGTTGCAGCGAGGTGGAGGCCAGCGATGGATGGCCGATCACATCGCCGGTGGCATAGATATGGGACACTTTGGTCTGATAGGTCTTGCGCTCCACCTCAAGGCGGCCGCGATGATCCGTCTCCAGCCCCACGGCCTTGAGGTTCAGGCGATCCGTGTTGCCCATGCGCCCGGCAGCAAACAAGAGCATCTCGCCACGCACGTGGCGGCCGTTTTCCAGCGTGACCTCAATGTGGCTGCCTTCGTCTTCGATGCTCTCAATCGCAGACCCCAGCCGCAGATCAACACCGTTTTCGCGGATCTGGTGGGTGAACTCCTGGATGAGCGTGCGGTCGATGAAATCAAGGAAGGTGTCGCGCGGCTCGATCAGGGTGACGCGCACATCAAGCGCCGAGAACATGGTCGCGTATTCGACACCGATGACGCCAGCCCCCACTACAATGAGCGAGCGCGGGATTTCCGCCATTTCGAGGAATTCGTCGCCGTCTACGACGGTTGTGCCGTTGAAAGGCACGCTGTCGGGGCGATAGGTGCGGGTGCCGGTGGCGATCAGGAATTTCTCGCCGGTGACGCGGGTGGTGTCGCCGGCCTCGACTTCGACCTCGACTTCGTTGGGGCCGGTGAAATGCGCCATGCCCGCCAGCATATCGACGTGGTTGCGGTTGAACTGGTGCTCGAGCACGTCAACCTCGTGATCAAGCGTCATATGCAGGCGGGCCTTCAGGTCTTCGGCCTTGATCTGGTCCTTCACGCGGTAGGCGCGGCCATAGAAACTGCGCTCGCGCCAGCCGGTAAGGTTCAGCACGGTTTCCCGCAGGGTCTTTGAGGGCACCGTGCCGGTATGGACAGAGACCCCGCCCAGGCGATCCTTGCGGTCGATCACCAGCACGCGGCGCTTGAGCTTGGCGGCCTGAATGGCGGCGGTGCGGCCGGAGGGGCCGGAGCCGATGACGATCAGGTCATAGTCATATTGGGGCGTGGTCTCGGTCATGATGTTACTCCCGATAGAGGGCGTCGGCGTGGAAGGAGACATGCTCCTCCATGAAGGTGGAGACAAAGAAGTAGCTATGGTCATAGCCCTTCTGCATTCGCAATGTGGCCTCCTGACGGCGGGTGGCAATCGCTTCGGCCATGCTTTCGGTTTTCAAGAGATCCCCGAACTGGTCGGCGGTGCCGGTGTCGATGAGGACGGGGCCGTCAAACCCTGCTTCGCGCATCAACAGCGTGGCATCATGCTTGGCCCATGCGGTCTCATCATCGCCCAGATAGGCCAAAAGCTGCTTGCGGCCCCAGTCGCTGTTGGTGGGGTTGCAGATCGGCGCAAAGGCGGAAACGGACCGGAACCGACCCGGCAGGTTCATCGCCAGCGTCAGCGCGCCGTGCCCGCCCATGGAGTGTCCGGTGATCGCCTGACGGGACATGTCGAGGTTGAAATTGGCGCCAAGCAGCGCGGGCAGCTCTTCGGCCACATAGTCCCACATCTGGAAATGCGGCTTCCAGGGGTCCTGGGTGGCGTTCACATAAAACCCAGCGCCCTGTCCCAGATCATACGCCTCGTCATTGGCAACGCCTTCGCCGCGCGGCGAGGTGTCGGGAAAGACAATGGCGATCCCCTGCTCGGCACACCAGGCCTGCGCGCTGGCCTTTGTCATGGCGTTTTCATGTGTGCAGGTCAGGCCCGACAGATACCACAACACGGGCACGGGGCCATCCTTGGCCTCCTCGGGGAGGAACAGGCCAAAAGTCATCTCGCAATTGGTGCTGCTGCTTTTGTGGCGGTAGACACCCTGCACGCCCCCAAAGGCGCGGTTTTCGGACACGGTTTCCAGTGACGGTTCCATCCAAGCTCTCCTCGAAATCGGTGTTGGCCCATCGCTAACGGGGTGCGGCGGATTAATCCAGAGCCGGGACGCCGCCTTGAACCCTTTTTGCGCCAGAAGGTTGCGATTGATTGAAGATCGCGTTTCCAAAGCGCGACTCTCTTGCCCGCCGAGGCTGGACAGGGCGCGCGCAAGCATGGAGAACAGAGCGCACGCATGACGCATAAGGAAGACCAGATGACCCACTTTGAACGCCTCACCCCCGCCGCAGCCACCCCCGAAGAGGAACGCCCCGCGCCGGAAAAGCTGCTGGCTGGTGATCCCGTCTTCACAACGTGGAATGTGGAGGAGGTGGACGGGCTATATTGCGGCATCTGGCAGTCCACGCCGGGAAAGTGGCGGATTTCGTACGATGAATGGGAATACTGCCGCATTCTCGAAGGGCGCTCCATCATCACCAGTGAGGATGGCACTGAATATCCGCTGAGCGCAGGCGACAGTTTCATCCTGCGTCCCGGATTCAAGGGCACATGGGAAGTTCTTGAAACCACCCGCAAGGACTATGTGATCCGTCTGTGACGACTCGGACCTGTCGTCACGACACCCAGGCGATCACCAGCGGCACCGTCACGATTGAAACCACGGTCGAAATCAGGATCGCTGCCGAGGCCCGTTGCGGAGCAACGCCATAGTGTTGCGCCAGCATGTAGACATTGCCGGCAACCGGCAGCGAGGCGGCGGAAATCGCCACCGCTGCTGAAAACGGCGTGACAGGCATCAGCCACAAGACACCCGCTGCGACACCAAGGGGGTGCAACACCAGTTTTGCAAAAGAGAGCCAGCCTGCGACCTCCACCCGCTCGGCGGATTTGGAGGCAAGCGAGGCACCAATTGCAAAGAGCGCACCCGGTGTCGCGGCCCCGCCCAGAATGGCGAGAAAGTCATTCATCGGCGCCGGGATCGGCACTTCACCAGCGGACCAGGCCAGCCCCGCAACGATCGACAGGATCATTGGGTTCCGCAGCAGCCCCATGCCCACCAGCTTGAATGTCCCCAGACTGAGACCCGCACCCCGATGCGCGTTGATGAGCACCACGATCAGCGAAGAAAACACCACCAGATCCACAGCGAGCACCAGCATCATCGGCCCGACGGCGGCTTCGCCAAAGAGGATCACCATCATCGGAATGCCAAGAAAGCCGACATTGCCGATGGCCGCGCATTGGGCCTCGACGGCGGCGGTCGACATGTCCTGCCGCCTCAGCACCGCCACCACGGTCGCCACCAGATAGACACCAAGGGTCCCGGCGAGATAGCCAAGGATCAGGTTGGGGTCGAAAATCTCCGTGACCGAGAGATTGGCCGCAAAGCGAAAGATCATCGCGGAGAGAGGAAAGAAAAAGACGAATTTTGTCAGATAGGCCGTCGCCTCATCGGTAAAAAACCGTGTCCGCCCCGCCCAATAGCCAAGGCCGATGATTGCAAAGAACGGAAGCGTGCGAAAGAAAATCTCAGCCATATCGGGGATTGGTAACGTCAGCTGACCAGAAGAAAAAGACTTTTTGTAGCCCCGCCCCCGCCAGATCACGCGAGTGTCGCTTTCCTGCTGGCTTTGAGTGCGCTATGGCTGAAGAACTGCATGCCGCCACTTGCCCCGCAGGCGGGTTGAGCCGCAGAGCGGGCGCACCCCTCTGGATCGGTCTTCAATCGCCGGTTCCGCGGCGCGGTGGAATGCAGAAGACGGATGTGGAACGCAGCCACACCACGAGGCAAGGGACGGCCTCGGCTGCGTGCGAGGAGGGTGGACAGAGTGACGAACCAACACGCTTCTGCGGTGCGCAGAGGGCGGAAGTTTGACCAGGTGCTGGATGGGGCGCGCAAGGTCTTTTTGACAGACGGGTTTGAAGGCGCAAGCGTCGACGATATCGCGCGCGAGGCAGGCGTGTCCAAGGCGACGCTTTATAGCTATTTCCCCGACAAACGCCTGTTGTTCATGGAAGTGGCGCATAGCGAGTGCGCCCGCCACGCCACCCAGCAGCTCGACATCCCCGCCGGCTCCAGCCCGCGCCAGGTGCTGACGCAGGTTGCGCGCCATATACTGCGGGTGATCCTGTCGGATGTGGGCCAGAAGATCTATCGGATCTGCGTGGCAGAGACCGAGCGCTTCCCGGATCTTGGACGTGAGTTCTTTGCCAGTGGCCCGAAGGTGGAGCGCGAGAGGTTCAAGGAATACCTGCAGGCCGCAACCGCACGCGGGGAGTTGCGGATCGAGGATTTTGATCTGGCGGCGGAACAATGGGCGGCGCTTTTGCGCATGGATCTGTTCCCGCGGATGATCTTCAATCTGCGCGACAGCGTGACGGACTCCGAGATCAACCGCGTGGCCGAGGGTGCCGTGGATATGTTCCTCGCCTGCTATGGCGTTTCTCAGGCCGGGGACGCCGCCTCTGATCGACCCTAACGGGCCTGAGACGGGTCAGAGACGGGGCTGAGGCGAGCGGTCGGACGCCATGGTGCTGGTGTGACCTCTGCGGCGTCGAACACTTCGGCGCTGGGCGAAGTGTTTGCGTTGGGCAAGGGCTGCCATTCCCGCTAGGGTCAGCATATGGTTACACCGCGTTTTGACATCATCGGGCAGGCGATTTCCGATGCCAGCCGCACCCGGATGCTCTGCGAGCTGATGGAGGGGCGGTCCTTTACCAACAAGGAGCTTGCCAGCGCCGCCGGCGTGACGCCGCAGACGGCCACGGCGCATCTGCGGCTTTTGCAGGATGCGGGCCTCGTGGTGGCGGAGAAACGTGGCCGCTGTGTCTTTCACCGATTGGCGGGGCCCGAGATCGCCCAGGCGCTCGAGCAGCTGGCCGCTATTGCGCCCCGCGACAGTCTTTATCGTGCGCAAAAGCGCAAGGCGGGGGGGCTTGCGCAGGTGCGCAGCTGTTACGACCATCTGGCCGGACCGCTGGCAGTGGCGATGACGGATGCGTTGATTGCGCGAGGGCATCTGCGCGAGGAAGGCGGCGGGTTTCATCCCGTCGCGGGTGAAATCTGGGCAGCGCTTGGTGTTTGTCTCCCGGAGGGTTCCACGCGCGCGCCTTTTGCCCGTCCCTGTATGGACTGGACCGAACGGCGGTTGCACATCGCGGGGGGCATGGGGCGGCAGATCTTGACCCACGCGCTGGAGGCGGGCTGGCTGCGCCGCCCGGTGAATGGGGCGGAGCGCGCACGCGGACTGGAGGTGACAGCCCCTGGCCAGCGCGCTCTGCATACGCGGTTGGGGATCGGGGCGGATGTGGCCGGGCTGCTGTGTTAAAGCGCTAAAATGGGCTTGATTTGCGGCGCAAATAGGCTGACCTTGAAGGCATGAACCAACAAAACACCGGCGCATTCCCGTCATCGCCCGAGCAGGTCGTCTTTCACCGACGTGAGCTTTCCGTGATCATGTCGCTCTATGGCCGAATGGTTGCCGCTGGCGAATGGCGCGACTATGGCTTGTCCCATCTGCGCGAGATGGCGGTGTTTTCTGTCTTTCGCCGCACCGCTGAAAACCCGCTTTACCGGATCGAAAAACGCCCAAAGCTGCGCAATCGGCAGGGGCAATACTCCGTGGTGGGCATGGATGGGCAGATCCTCAAGCGCGGCAATGATCTGAAAACGGTGCTGCGTGTGCTGGAGCGTAAACTGATCCGAGTGGTGGACTGACTGCACGCGTCACAGATTCCTTCGGGGTGAAGGGTGGCCGTGGCCGCGCGGAGCCCTTGGCTCCGCGCGGCCACGGCCCGGATCGGATCGCTGCGCGATCCGATCCGCCTCGACATCACGCAGTCGATTTGAGTGGCTCCCGACAGGTGTCAGGTCAGGCGTTTATGCGCCGTTACCGGCCCGTCGCCCTGTTCTGCGATACGGGTGATCGCGGATTGAAGCGGCTCCAGCGTCACCGCCATCGAAAAAGCGTTGGCATGCAGCAGCGTGAGCGGGTCGCGCACCCAGCCCACATGGCCTTTCCAGAACAGCAAATCGCCCCGTTCATAGGGGGTGCCATCTGGCAAGGTCTGCCCAAGCGCGGTTTCCTGCGGTCCGCTGTCACCGGGGCAGGCAATCGCGCAGGCATGACAGGAAAGCTGCACCAGCCCCGAGCAATCAATGCCAAAGCGACTGTTGCCCCCCCAGAGATACGGTGTGCCCAAAAGCGTTTCGGCCACGGCCACGGGATCGGACGCGCGCTGCGCCAGCGGCATGAGATGCGCCAGCGGCACAAACCCTTGATCAGTCTGTGCAAATCGCCCCTCAGAACCGCTCACCACCACCTGGCTGCCGAGGCTGAGCGACACAAGGTCCGGCGATTTGAAATCCGCCTTTGTGTAGGCGTGGGTCGCCGGGGCGCTGACCCAGTGGGTCGGCGTCAATGGCTCTGCCAGGGCGGTCCCCGGAACCCAGCCCTGATAGCCGTCTTTTTCGGCACGCAGGTGGCACCAGCCGTCAGAGGTCGCGAGGATCTCGACGGTGTCGCCAAGCAGCAGCTGTCGATCGCGGGCGCCCGCAGGAGCCGCGCACAGATCGACGACGGGGCGGTCAATGCGGGCGCGGGTCATGACAGACCCAGCAGTTCTGGCAGAGCCTGATAAAGCGCCCGCGTGCCTTGACCGACGCCGCCCTTCGGGCGGGCGGGCTGGTTCGACTGGCTCCAGCCAAAGACATCAAAATGCATGTAGCGCGCCTCATCCGCAAAACGGCGCAGGAACAGGGCCGCTGTGATCGCCCCGGCAAAGCCGCCTGCTGGCGCATTGTCGAGATCGGCAATCCCGGGTTCGATCATGGCCTCGTAAGCGTCGTGAAAGGGCAGGCGCCAGACCGGATCCGCCGCGTCCTGTGCCGTGCTCGAAAGGGTCACCGCATCGCCTTCGCGGTCGGTGAAGAAGGGCGCTATGTCGGCCCCCACGGCCACCCGCGCCGCACCGGTCAGCGTCGCCATGGAGATCAGCAGATCGGGCGTCTCTTCCTGGGCAAACGCCAGCGCATCGGCGAGCACCAGCCGCCCCTCGGCATCGGTATTGTTGATCTCGACCGTGAGCCCCTTGCGCGAGGTCAGAATATCACCCGGGCGGAAGGCCGGGCCGGAGATCGCGTTCTCCACCGCCGGGATCAGCACCCGCAGCCGAAGCTTGAGGCCCGTCGCCATGATCATATGCGCAAGGCCCAGGACATTGGCGGCCCCGCCCATGTCTTTCTTCATCAACGCCATGCTGGCTCCGGGTTTGAGATTGAGACCACCGGTGTCAAAACACACCCCCTTGCCCACCAGCGTCAGCGTTGGGCCTTCGCTGCCCCAGCGCAGATCGATCAGGCGCGGCGCGCGCTCGGCCGCGCGGCCCACCGTGTGAATGAGCGGAAAATTTTGCTCAAGAAGATCCGCGCCCACAATGCTGCGCACCTCTGCCCCATGGGCTTCGGCCAGCGACTCGACGGCCCCTTGCAGCTCTGCGGGTCCCATGTGTTCGGCGGGCGTGTTGATGAGCGTGCGGGTAAAGGTCTCGCCCGCCGCCATCGCCTCGATCCGGGCTGCGTCCACGCCATCCGGGGCCACAAGTCGTGCTTTGGCACCGGTGTTTTTGGCGTAGCGATCAAAGGCATACTGCGCCATGAGCCAGCCAAAACACTCAACCTCGAGCGACAGATCTGCGGGCAGTTCAGAGGCCAGCGAATAGGTGCTCTCCGGCAGTTTGGCCGCCGCAGCCGCCAGCAGGAAGCGCTGACGCTGGCGACTCTTGGGGGTGCCTGCGCCGATCAGCGCGCCACGAAGGCTGCCATCCGGTCCCGGCAGAACAACCACCTGTCCCCAGGACGCGCGAAATCCCATGCTGCGCACCCAGCCTGCGGTGGCGCCGTCCTGTTCGGCAAGCCAGGCGTCCAGCGTGCGTTCGGTCACGATGTGAAGGGGAAGGGCCGCATCGGTTGCGGCTGCAAAGGTCGGTACGGCCAGATTGGGCACGGCAAAATGGGGCTGCATGGACAGGTCCTCTTAATATGGCTTGGGTCTATCACCTCTTGCCACCAGAGTATCCGTCGCAGCCGCCGCCGCAAGCCCAACCGGGCCGAACTCGAAACCTACATGGATGCGCCGCTCAGGCGGCGGGTCCGTCAGACCGTCAGGTCGTGTTGTTCCCAAACCGCAGTCAGAGAGCTTTCTCCCACGCGGATCAGGCGGAACAATGTTGCCGCCACCGCCGGTGAGTCATCGGCATCAATGGCGTCGGTTACATCGCGCGCAATATTGGCCATGGCCATCATGCCGATCTGTTCGGAAATCGCGATCAGCGAGCGCGCGCTCTTGCGCAGATTATCAATATCGTCCTGGCGCCACAGGCGTTCGCAATGCGTCAAGCGCACGGCAAGCTCCTCAATGGCGCGACAGACCACGTCTTCGGCACTGGTTTCCCCAAGCTGCGAATAGAGTTCGCTGAGCTTTTTCGGGTCCAGATGGACGTTTTCCCTATGTTTGACTGTCAGTATGTTAGCCACCACAATTCACCCCGTATTCGGTATGCCCCCACGGCATGCGTCCAATTTGCGCCGCACTGGTTGTCAAAAGGTTTCCAAGCGCTGCGTAAATCTCTCGAATTTGGTGAGAATTGCGGTTATCAACCCCGTCAGTCGACAACCCGAGGTGAACTCATGGATTACGCAAAGCCCTTGCCGCACTACCTGGTAACTCGTTACCACGGCTGGAAGGCCACCTCTTATGAGGAGAACCAGGGCTGGTATCGTCGGCTCGCCAAAGAGGGTCAGCGCCCGCGCGCCATGGTGATTTCCTGCTGCGACAGCCGGGTGCATGTGACCTCGATTTTTGGCGCCGATCAGGGCGAGTTCTTTATCCACCGCAATATCGCAAATCTGGTGCCACCCTATGCGCCCGATGGCGACCATCACGGCACCTCGGCCACGGTGGAATATGCGGTGACGGTGCTCAAGGTGGCGCATCTGATCGTGCTCGGTCACTCGCAATGTGGCGGCGTGCAGGGCTGTATCGACATGTGCAAGGGCCATGCGCCCGCGCTTGAGGAAAAGACCAGTTTCGTGGGGCGTTGGATGGACATCCTAAAGCCCCGGTTTGCCTCGGTCGAAGACATTGCAGACCCCGATGAGCAAGCGCGCCAGTTTGAACGTCAGGCGGTGGTGGCGAGCCTCGAGAACCTGATGACTTTTCCCTTTATCGACAATGCCGTAAAGGCGGGAGAGCTCAGCCTGCACGGGCTTTGGACCGACATTGGGGAGGGCGGTCTGGAGTGCTACGACCCAAAATCAAACAGCTTTCTTCAGGTCTGAACATAGCGCGAGATCGCGCGCATCCTGCCGGATCGCAGCTCGCGGGGGGGGCGCATGGGCAGGTCAGTCCCGCGCGGCGCCCTTGAGCATCTGCGCAGCCTGCGCGTAGCCGCCTGATGCGCCATCGACAAAATGCATGTGGTCGTCCTGCAAGGGCGAGGGGACGATGCAGGTCACAAGCGCTTCGGCCTGAACATGCAACCCATAGCGCGCGACCCCCTCGGCCTGCGCCTGTTTCAGCAAACGCTCGAGCGTTGTGCGGGTTTTGGCGTCGCAGTCCAGAGTCATCTTCAACCCGTCGTCAAATTTTCGGAAATCTGCGTTTGTCGCAATCGTGCTGCGGTAGTGTATCGGGTCAAAAGACCCGGCCGGGCGCCCGCGCAGGAATATCAGACCTGCAAAAGCGGACTGAAAAAACAGCATCAATTTGCGCAAAATTGCGGGGGCATTGCCGCGCAGCAACCTGGCTTCAATCCCCAGTCCGGGCGGCGGGAATCTGAGCTTGGGACCGATGGCCGGCAGCGGATGGCCGGCGCGCTCGGTCTGGGACACTTCGGACAGAATCCGTGCCACCAGAGCATCAAAGGCAGCAGGATCGGTGTTGGCATGCGGCAGCACCAGAAGTGACAGGATCTCGCCATTGACGGCGGGCACATTGTCCCAGCGGCACGAGAGCCCTTCAAGATCAGGGGGGGCGACCGGGTCGGCGGCAGGGATCTCGTAGCGGCCCGCTTTCATCTCTTCCTCGAGCCACGCCAGCCCCCCGCCGTCAAACATGGCGTAATCCAGATGCGAGGAGGCGGCAAAGCGTGCCACCCGCACATCCCGCCCTGCATCGCGCAGGTCCGCCACCGGCAGAAGGGCGGCGCGCAAGGCGACATCAAACTCCTGTGCCACCCAGGCGCGCAGTTTGGCCAGCTCTTGACGCGCGCGATCTGCCAGATGCGGCGGCACCGCAAACGACGTGCCATCGCCGCCGAAGACAAAGGGAAAAGGCGCATGGTCAAAGGCATTCATAAGCGCAGCGATCGCCGATGCGCCGATCATATTGACGGTTTTATACTGCCCGCGTGCCAGCAGGCCGGTGGAATCGACAATATCGCAGCAGCCCACGTACCACTCCTCCGGCAAGGGGGTGAAGCGGGTGCCGCCAGTCAGATTTTCAAAGGTCTGAACCTTCTGGAGGGAGTCATAAAACGGGTCCGCGCGGGTCATGGCGTGCCTTCTTTAAACCTGCCAATTCTGGCAATAATCAACCGTGAACTGGCGCGCAAACCCGCTACGACAAGCTGCGCTCGCGCAGCTGTGACAGGTTGAAACCGCACCGCGTCGGGACTTTTGTCATGAAAAGCGAAATTTATGTGGAACAAAACCGCCGTCCGCGCAGTTTTGGTCCAAATCGCGCCTTTTAATGCAGGCGCAGAAACTATATTACACCGCGAGCCGGTCATGGGGCCGGACAGAATTGGAGAAACTAACATGGGTTATCGCGTCGTTGTCGCCGGCGCCACGGGGAACGTGGGCCGTGAAATGCTGAACATCCTGGCCGAGCGCCAGTTCCCGGTGGATGAGATTGCCGTTCTGGCATCCCGTCGTTCGCTGGGTACTGAGGTCACATTTGGCGACAAGACCCTGAAGACCCAGGATCTCGACACCTTTGACTTCACGGGGTGGGACATGGCGCTCTTTGCCATTGGTTCGGACGCCACGAAGAAATACGCGCCCAAGGCGGCGGCGGCGGGCTGTGTCGTGATCGACAACTCTTCGCTTTATCGCTACGACCCGGATATTCCGCTGATCGTGCCCGAGGTGAACCCGGAGGCCGTGCACGGCTATTCCAAGAAGAACATCATCGCCAACCCCAACTGCTCCACCGCGCAGATGGTTGTGGCGCTGAAGCCCTTGCATGACCGCGCCAAGATCAAACGCGTTGTGGTCTCGACCTACCAGTCTGTTTCCGGCTCCGGCAAGGACGCCATCGACGAGCTCTGGGATCAGACCAAGGCGCATTACAATCCGACCGACGATTACCAGCGCAAGGTCTACCCCAAGGACATCGCCTTCAACGTGATTCCGCATATCGACGTGTTCCTCGACGATGGCTCCACCAAAGAAGAGTGGAAGATGGTTGCGGAAACCAAGAAGATCGTGGACCCGTCCATCAAGCTGACCGCGACCTGCGTGCGCGTGCCGGTGTTTGTGGGCCATTCCGAGGCGATCAACATCGAGTTTGAGGACTTCCTTGATGAAGACGAGGCCCGCGACATCCTGCGCGAGGCACCGGGCATCATGGTGATCGACAAGCGCGAAGACGGCGGCTACGTGACGCCGAAAGAATGCGTTGGCGATTTTGCGACTTTCATCAGCCGCATCCGTCAGGACTCGACGCTGGATAACGGCCTGAACCTGTGGTGTGTGTCGGACAACCTGCGCAAGGGCGCCGCCCTCAACGCCGTGCAGATCGCAGAGCTGTTGGGCCGTGAAGTCCTGAAGAAGGGCTGATCGCCAGATAGAGAGAAGGGCACGCCCGACCTCTCGGTCGGACGGTGAGTGACCTTCTATCGGCAAAGACATGACTATCGAGAGGCGTCCCACTGGGGCGCCTCTTGCGTTTTCCTCCCGAGCAGAAGACGCTCGGTGCATCCTATTGTCAGCTCGGTGATTTTGATGCGCTTTGTTCTCTCTTCTGTCCTTGTTGGGGCTGCGGCCCTGTTGTCCACGACCGCATTGGCGGAGACCTTCACCGCCGCAAGCCGCGTCAGCGCGGTGACCGTCTATCCCAGCGAGGCATTGATGACCCGCACCGCCGAAGTGACGCTGCCCGCAGGCCGTCACCGGATCATCATCACGGGAATGCCCTTTGTGGATGAGGTGGAAACCCTGCAGGTGACGCATCCCGGCGTGCGCCGGGTCGGGCTGTATCTGCGCGAGAGTTTTCCGGTTCTCGAGGAGACCGCGACCCCCGAACAGGCCACGGCTGAGGCTCGGGTGGCGGAGATTGAGGACCAGATAGATGCGCTGCGCCAGACCGCAGAGGAGGCGCGACTGGCGGCGCAGGGCGCCGAGGCAGCGATCGCCTTTCTGAGTGCCCTTAACCGGGGCGAGGGAGCGGCACTGCCCGACCCCGATCAGTTGCGCGCACTGGTGAGCACGGTGCGCGAGGAAACCTCCGAGGCACGCGAGACCATTTTGCGGGCCAAAGCGCAGGAGCGCGGGTTTCAGCGCCAGATGAAGGATCTCGAGGCCGAGCTGGCCCGGGCGCAGGCGGAGCTTCGGGCGCTGTCGCAGCAGGATGAAGAACAGATGTTCCTCGCACTGGATGTCGAGGCGGATGAAGAAGTGACGGTACCGCTCAGCCTAAGCTACCCCAATGATGCGGTGTCATGGGGGCCGTCTTATGCGTTCAATCTGCAAACAGGCACCTCGCCAGAGGTCACTTTGCGCCGGGATGTGATGATCCAGCAGGCCACTGGCGAGGATTGGGTGGATGTGGCGCTGCGGGTCTCGACCTCGACCCCGGATCAGAGGATCAACCCACATGACCTGCGTCCCAATCGGCGTTGGATCGAGGACGAGCAACAGGCCAAACAGCGTTTCACCTCAGAAAGCCGGGTGATGAGCGCCGCCGAGCCGATCGTCGAGGCCCCGATCATCGTCGAGGACACAGGTGCCTCCTTTGGTGTCGTCGCCAGCGAGGCAGGGGTTTCTTACAGCTTTGATGTGCCTGTCAGCCTGCGCTCGGGGGCGGAGTTGGCCTATCTCACCCTGCCGGATGTCACGTTTGAGGCTGAGGTCTTTGCCCAGGCCGTGCCACGCCGCGATCCGACCGCCTTTCGCATTGCGCGCATCGTGAACACCAGTGGCGAGGAGCTGTTGGCAAGTTCGACCACGCGCTATTTTGTTGATGGCGACCTTGTTGGATCTGGGCATTTCGCGGGGCTCACGCCCGACGCCGAGCTCGATCTGGGTTTTGGCCCGATTGATGGCCTGCGCCTCAAACGGGACCTTCTGGATCAGAGCGAAGGTGGGCGCGGCGTGATCTCGCGCAGCAACCAGCGCGATATGGTGGCCGAGATCGAGGTGGAGAACCTGACCGGTCAGGACTGGCCGCTGCGCGTTCTTGATCTGGTGCCCTTCAGCGATCAGGAGGATCTGGAGATCACATGGTCTGCAACGCCCGCGCCCTCCGAGGAAAACGTCGACAAACAGCGCGGAATCCTCGCCTGGGATCTCGATGTGTCGGCAGGAAAGACGCGCACCATCAGCCTCAAGACCCGCCTGAGCTGGCCTGAGGGCATGGTCCTGCGCTGAGCGTCGCGCGCGGGTCGCCGGCCTGTTGCAACCCGCAGGACACCGCCCGCGCGCTCGTTCTAAAGTATATCAAACTCTTCCTTTGCGCCCCGGACCCAACCTTTGAACGCCCCATTTTCGCCACGCCCCAGGGTAATCTGAACCCGGAGTGGATGAGAGGGTGAAGAGATGACCTATCGTGATGACAAGACCGACAACGAAGACCTGGCCTATGGACAGACCCCCTGGGGTTGCGCAAGCACGCGCAAGCGTCTCGACTCGGAATCGATGATGCTCCTGCGCGCAAATCTGAGCGAGCCGCTCAACCGCGCGGACAGCTGGCCGACCCTGCGTGAACTGCTGCGCGGCAAAGGGTTTGACATGAAGCGTCGCGAAGGCCGCCTGCGTTTGGTGGATCTCCAAAGTCGGGTTGAAATCTGCACCTTTGGGCTCTTGGGGCATCCGCGCGCGGAGCTTGAAAAGCGTTTTGGCGCGCCGATGCAGGCGCATTGATCCGCCGGAAATTGGCAAGGCCGCTCGGGGACGTGAGCGGCTTTCGCACCTGTTGAATTTTGCAATTTTTGGTTGTGCCTTGCCCGATAGGCGCACCTGTGAGACCCTAGAAGCATCTCGATCATCAGCTGGGAGGTGCAGGGATGTTGGGTACTCATCTGAAATTGGGGCTGATGTCCCTCTGTGCGGCCACCGTTGCCATGGGCGCGGCGGCGCAGGACGTGGCGGACACGATATATACGGGCGGACCCGTGCTGACGATGGACGACAGCGCGCCGCGGGCCGAGGCGCTGGCAGTGCGCGAGGGGCGCATTGCGGCGGTTGGTTCCACCGAGGCCGTGATGGCGCTGCGCGGCGAGAGCACCCGTGTGATCGACCTCGAAGGGGCTACCCTGCTGCCGGGTTTTGTGGATGCACATGGCCATGTGGCGGCAATCGGCCTGCAGGCCATGGCGGCCAATCTCTTGCCCGCACCGGATGGGCGGGGCAACAGCATCGCCGAGCTTCAGGATATTCTACGCGACTTTATCGATGCTCAGCCCGAGCGGGTGGAGCGTTTTGGCGCTGTGATCGGGTTTGGCTATGACGACTCTCAGCTGAGCGAGCTGGCGCATCCGACGCGTCATGATCTCGATGCGGTTGCGGCGGATATTCCGGTCTATATCGTGCATCAGTCTGGCCATCTCGCGGTTGCCAATACCGCGGCGCTTGCGCTTGCGGGCATCACCGCCGAGAGCGAAGAGATGCCTGGCGGTGTGATCCGGCGCGAGGCCGATGGCAAAACCCCGGACGGGGTGCTCGAGGAAACCCCGCATTTTGTGGCGCTTGGCCGAATCCTCGGCGGGCTTGACGCGGAAGGCTCGATCGAGATGGTCCGCGCGGGCGTCGATCTCGTTGCCTCATATGGCTACACCACTGCACAGGAAGGGCGCGCGAGCACCGGGCAGGTGCAGATGATGCAGGCGCTGGCCGCGCAGCCGGATGGGCTGAAGGTCGATGTGGTGGCCTATCCCGACATCCTGATCGACCGTGATTTTATTCTGGAAGAACAGTCATTTGACTATGAGAACGGGCTGAGGGTCGGCGGCGCGAAGCTCACGATTGATGGCTCTCCGCAGGGGTTTACCGCCTGGCGGGACAAACCCTACTATGCGCCTCCGCCGCAGATGCGCAGCGACTATGTGGGCTATCCGGCGGCCAGCCCGGATCAGGTGTTTGACGCCATCGACTGGGCCTATGAGAACGACGTTCAGATCCTCACCCATTCCAATGGCGAAGCCGCCAGCGACCTGCTCTTGGCGGCAACGGGCGCAGCGGCCGAAAAGCACGGCAATGACGACCGCCGCTCGGTGCTGATCCATGGCCAGTTCCTGCGCGAGGATCAGGTGGACCGCATCAAGGCGCTCGACATCTTTCCCTCGCTCTTTCCCATGCACACGTTCTATTGGGGCGACTGGCATCGCGACCGCACCGTGGGGCCCGAGGCTGCGGATAATATCTCGCCCACCGGTTGGGTTCTGAAACGCGGCATGCGGTTCTCCACCCATCATGATGCGCCGGTCGCCTTTCCCGACTCGATGCGGGTGCTTGATGCGACCGTGACCCGGCGCAGCCGCAGTGGCGACATCATCGGTGCTGCGCATAGGGTTGACCCGATGACGGCGCTGAAGGCGATGACGATCTGGCCCGCATGGCAGCATTTTGAGGAAAACACCAAAGGCTCGCTCGAGGTGGGCAAGCTGGCGGATCTGGTGGTGCTTTCGGCGGATCCCACCGCGATCGATCCGGAAACCATCGATCAGATCCGGGTGCTGCGCACCATCAAAGAAGATGAGGTGGTCTATGACGCCTCCGAACGCGACGAGGGCTCCCTGTTGCAGTGGCGCCCGGTGCCGGGACGGATCGACACTGGCTCGGAAATGCTGCGCCGGGCGGCCCTGATGCGGGAAATCCCCCAGGACCTGAGCGGGGTGCGCCGCCGGGTGGCGCTGCGGGCGGGCAGCGGGCCGACCCATGGCGCGACCTGCGTCTCGGGGTATCTCTTTGCGACGCTCACGCCGGGGTTTGAGCGGGCCAAAGACAGGTTGATCCCCTGATCAGACAGGGTTGGGCAGTCCACTGGTGGACTGCCCAATCAAATCAGCGCCATTTTGCCGCCAGTGTCCGCGCGCCCTGCGCCAGCACCAGCACATCCAGCCCTACCGCCAGGAATTGCGCGCCCATGTCCGAATAGGCCTGCGTGGCCTCATCGGTGACGCCAAGGATCCCCGGCGCCTTGCCCGCGGCCTTGATCCGCGAGATCGCATCCGCAATCACCGCGCGCACCTCGGGATGGGCAGAGTTGCCCTGATGCCCCATATCGGTGGAGAGATCCGCAGGGCCGATAAAGATCCCGTCGATGCCCTCCACGGCAAGGATGTGATCGAGGTTTTCAATGCCCTTGCGGTTCTCCACCTGCAGGAGAACGCAGATTTGCGCATCCGCTGTGGCGATGTAATCCGGCGTGGTGCCAAAGCGTGTCGCGCGCGCTCCGGCTGCGCCGACCCCGCGTGTGCCATGGGGCGGGTAGTGGCAGGCGCGGACCAGCTCGGCGGCCTGTTCGGCAGTTTCCACCATCGGCACCAGCACGGTCTGCGCGCCCGCATCCAGCACCTGTTTGATGATCCAGGCCTCGCCGATCGGGACCCGCACCACCGGTTCCGCCGGCGAGGTTGCCAGCGCCACCAGCTGATCGCGGATCGAGCGGATGTCGTTGGGGGCATGTTCGCCATCGACCACCAGCCAGTCAAAGCCTGCAGTGCCCATGACTTCGGTGGTGACGGCCTCGCCAAAGCTGCACCAGCAGCCGATCTGGCGCTGGCCATCCTTGAGGGCCTCTTTGAAACGATTGATCGGCGCGGCCATATCTAACCTCTTTTATGAAAACGAAATTTCTACCGAGCCGAAATCCGCGAAATCGGCATGGATCTGGGTGCCGGGTGGGCATTCCACAGGGCGGATGAACGACCCGGAGAGGACGATATCGCCTGCCTCGATCTGTTGTCCATAGTCCGCCATGCGCCGTGCAAGCCACAGCACGGAGGTCACAGGATCGTCCAGAACGCCCGCGCCCAATCCGGTTTCCTCGACCACGCCATCGCGTTTCAGGATTGCGCCGACGCGGCGCAGATCAAAGGCGTCGATCGCGTGTTTGGCCTTGCCCATCACGATGCCCGCATTGGCGGCGTTGTCGCTGATGGTGTCGGTGATAATGCGGGCCTGCCCCGTGGCGGGATCGGCGCGCAGGATACGGGTGTCGAGGATCTCCAATGACGGGGCAACATACTCGGTGGCCTTCAGGATGTCGTCGTGGGTGCAATCGCGGCCCGCGAGCGGCGCTTTCATCACAAAGGCGATCTCGGCCTCGACGCGGGGTTGGATAAACCGCCCCTCTGGTACGGTGCTGGCATTTTCAAACACCATATCATCGAGGAGCACGCCCGAGTCCGGTGTGGTGATATTCAGCGCCTGCTGCATGGCGCGGCTGGTGAGGCCGATCTTCCAGCCGATTTTGCGGCGACCTTGCGCCAGTTTCTGCGTCACCAGCGCCTTTTGCACCGCATAGGCATCCTCCAGTGTCATGCCCGGATAGGCGAGCGACAAGAGCCCGCATTGCTGGCGTGTTTCCTCGGCGCGCAGCAGCTGGGCGGCGGCCTCGGCGTGTTGATCCGGCGTCATGCCTCATCCTCTACTGCGTTGCGCAGAATGCCGATGCCTTCACCCTCGACCTCGATCACGTCGCCGGGTTTGAGGAACTTTGGCGGATCAAACCGTGCGCCTGCGCCGGTGGGGGTGCCGGTGACGATGATGTCGCCCGGAACCAGCGTGGTAAAGGTGGAGATATAGGCGATCTGACGGCGGATCGGGAACAGCATCCGGGAGGTGCGATCATCCTGACGCAACTCGCCATTGACCTTGGTGGTGATGCGCACGTCATCAAGCTGCGCGGGCGCGGTAAAGGGCACCAGCCACGGGCCGATGGCACCGGAGCTGTCCCAGTTCTTGCCCTGCGTCACGTTGAATTTGGCATGGCGCACCCAGTCGCGGATTGTGCCTTCATTACAGAGGGTTATCGCGGCAATGTGGTCATAGGCGTCTGCCTCAGAAATGCGGCGTCCGCCCTTGCCGATGACGATGGCGATCTCGCCCTCGTAATCCAGTTGCGGGCTTTCCGGCGGGCGGATCAGCGGGTGGTTCGCCCCGGTAAAGCTGCGCGCAAATCGTGGAAACAGCGACATGTTGGGGGGGGCGTCCTGTCCGTCCTTATATTCCGCGTTGCGGTTGGGAAAGTTGACACCAACGCAGATGATTTTTTCCGGGCGGGGCACCGGGATCTGATAGGTGATCTGGTCGAGTGGATGGGTCACATCCCGCCCCTTCGCCGCTTGGGCAAGGGTGTGAAGACCCTTGTTTTCAATCACTTCGCGTAGGGTGGGCCACTCGGGGAACTCCGGCGATAGGGCGATTGCGCCTGCGTCGGTGATGACACCGTAAAAGGTTTCAGTCGCGGCGGTGTAGGTGGCAAAACGCATCAGGTCAGTCCTCTTGCGATTTCTGTGATCACATCATGGGCGAGCATGATGTCAGCCTCGGTGGTTTCAAACGCGCCCGCCTGAAACCGGATCACCAGCACGCCGTCCACGCGGGTCTGGGTGAGGTAGATGCGGCCGTCGTCGTTGATCCTGTTCACGAGTTCGAGGTTCAGCGCATCGAGATCCGTGGCCCCATCAGGCGCGTAGCGGAAGGTCCAGAGCGACCACATCGGCGGGGTGACGATTTCAAAATCCGGCTCTTGCGCAAGCGCGTCGTGAAGCTGGCGCGACCATGCAACGTGATTGCGGATGCGTTGGCGCAATCCTTCAAGGCCATAGGTGCGGATCAGGAACCAGATCTTTAGCGCGCGGAAGCGGCGGCCCAGGGGGACCGACCATTCGGAATAGTTGATGATGCCGTCGTGACCGTGGGTCTTGAGGTATTCCGGGCTGATGGCGAGGGTGCGCACCAGATCGTCCGCGTTCTTAAGGAAATGCGCCGAGCAATCAAACTGCGCGCCGAGCCATTTATGCGGATTGAAAACGATGCTGTCTGCGCCCTCAATGCCCGGCCAATACGCGCGGAACTCCGGGCAGATCATCGCGGAACCGGCCCATGCCGCGTCCACATGGGTATAAAGCCCATGATTCTGCGCCACCTTGATGCAGTCCGCGATGGGGTCCGTGGCGCCGGTGCCGGTGCCGCCCACACAGAGGATGACGCCAGCGGGTTGAAGGCCTGCGGCCTTGTCCGACTGGATCGCAGTCTCAAGCGCTGCGGGATCCATGCCGCGCCAGTCGCCCTTGATGGGTACGCGCACGAGGTTGGCCTGACCGATGCCCGCAACCCAGATCGCACGGTCCACCGAGGTGTGCACCTCGGACGAACAATAGATCCGCAAGGTCGGCTGGCCCGCGAGCCCCTGTTGATTGCCCTGCCAGTTCAAGGCCCGTTCGCGCATGGTGAGCACCGCAGCAAGGGTCGCCGAAGAGGCGCTGTCCTGAATGACGCCGCGAAATTCGCTCGGCAGGCCAAGGGATTGGCGCAGCCAGTCCATCATCCGGGTCTCCATCTCGGTCGCCGCCGGAGAGGTCTGCCAGAGCATACATTGCGGCGCGATGGCGGAGGTCAGGAATTCCGCCAGCACCGAGGGCGCGGCGGCGTTGGAGGCGAAATAGGCAAAGAAGCGCGGGTGCTGCCAATGGGTGATGCCGGGCATCACCTTTTCCTCAAAATCGGCAAAGATCGTCTCCATCCCCTCGCCCTGTTCCGGCGGTGTTTCGGGCAGGGCGGTCAGCATATCACCGGGTTTGGTCTGCGCGCGCACCGGGCGCTCGCCCACGGTGAGGTGATAGTCCTGCGCCCAATCGGCGACCTTGCGGCCCCAGGATGCAAAATCGGTCCAGTTCATTTTGTGCTCCCTTGTTCGTGCCCAAGGCACGGACAGCGCCCGACCTTCCCAGGATCGGGCGCTGTCCCTTTGTCTTCTTACGGCGCGATGATCGGTTGTGCTTTGAGATCACTGTCGCGTGTTTCGGCCCCGTCGAACAGGGAGCCTTCTTCGAACCAGCTGCGCGGTGCGGGTGCGCCCCAGAGGGTCTGGCGCTGCGGGTCGGTGAGGGACCATTTGATCGGCTCCAGATCCGCATCGCAGGTCTGATAGTCCGAGCAATAGATTTCGATCCGGTGGCCGTCGGGGTCGCGCACATAGAGGAAGAACGCGTTGGAAATGCCGTGGCGGCCGGGGCCGCGTTCGATATTGGCGACATAGCCGGTGGTCGACATCAGATCGAGGAGGTCGATGATGTTGAGCGGGGTTGGTACCCAAAAGGCGGTGTGATGCAGACGCGGGCCGGTTCCATTGGTGAAGGCCACATCATGCACGCCGCCCTTGCGGTGCATCCAGGCTGCCCAGACGCGGCCGGAGTCGTCATCCTCGGTATATTCGGTGACGCGAAACCCCATCTCGCCGTAGAAGGCCACCGCCGCGTCGACATTGGCCGAAAACATGTTGAAGTGGTCGATGCGGAGGGGTTTCACGCCATTATAGAGCCTGTACTGCTGATGTATCGGCGGGAGGCGGTCCATCTTGACGTAGAACTCCAGCGGCACACCCCATGGATCGCGGGTGCGCAAGCTCGGCCCCATGAAGGGGCGTTCGATCCACTCCACCGGCAGGCTTTTGCCCTCGAAAAAGGCGGCGGCCTTCTCAAGATCCGGCGTGTCATAGAGTTTGAAGCCGAGGCACGCGACGCCCGCGTGGTCGGATTGGCGCAGGATGATGCAGTGGTGGCCGCGTTCTTCCATGGCGCGCAGATAAATCCGGCTGTCGTCCTCATGAGTGACCTGCAGGCCGAGGATGTCGACGTAGAAGGTGCGGGAGGCCGCAAGGTCGGTGACGCCGTATTCCACATGGCTGAGGCGGGTGATGTTGAAGGGCGGATAAAGATTTGCGGCGGGAATGGGCATGTCGGGTCTCCTCCGAATGGACAGGCCGAATGTTAGGGCGACATACGAGGGGCTCTGCCCCTCGCGCTCCCCGGGATATTTGGGAGAATCTGAAGGCCTCAGGCGCCGAGGCGGGGGATCTTGTGGTGGCCGGTGGCAAAGCCGATGTGTTTCTGTTCCATGTAGAACTCAAAGCTCCAGTCGCCGCCGTCGCGCCCGATCCCGGAAGCCTTGACCCCACCAAAGGGCGTAGGCAGGTGGCGGACGTTTTCCGAGTTCACCCAGATCATCCCGGCCTCAAGCTGGTTGGTGAAGCGCATGGCGCGGGTCACATCGTTGGTCCAGACATAGGCGGTGAGGCCATATTGGGTGTCATTGGCGATGTTCAGCGCCTCGTCTTCGTCGGTGAAGCGGATGGCGGTGAGGACCGGGCCGAAGATTTCCTCGCGGGCGATGGTCATCTGATTGGTGGCCCCGGTAAAGAGCGTGGGTTTGACAAACCAGCCGGTGTCGCCGTGGCGGCTGCCACCTGCGGCGACGGTGGCGCCATCGTGCCGCGCGATGTCGAAATAGGAGGTCACCTTGTCGAAGTGGGTCTTGTGAATGAGCGGGCCGACCTCGGTTTGGGGGTCAAGCGGGTGGCCGACCTTGATGCTGTTTACACGCGCGAGCAGTTTGGCCTCGAATGCCTCGGCGATGCTGTCCTGAATGAGCAGGCGCGAGGAAGAGGTGCAGCGCTCGCCATTCAGCGAGTAGATCATGAAGATCGCCGCGTCCAAGGCCCGGTCGAGATCGGCATCGTCAAAGACCACCACCGGGTTCTTGCCGCCGAGTTCAAAATGCACACGTTTCAGGGTCGGCGCGCCTTGGGCCATGATCATCGAGCCGGTTTTGCTCTCACCGACAAAGGCGATGGCCTTGATGTCGGGATGTTCGGTGAGCGCCTTGCCGGCCTCTTCGCCGAGGCCGTTGACGAGGTTCCAGACGCCGGGGGGCAGGCCCGCATCATGGGCGATCTCCGCCAGAATACGGGCCGTCAGGGGCGAGAACTCTGCCGGTTTATGGACGACGGTGCAGCCCGCGGCCAAGGCAGGCGCGATCTTCCATGTGGAGAGCATGAAGGGCGTATTCCAGGGTGTGATGACACCCACAGGGCCGATCGGCACACGGGTGGTGACATTCATCAAGGTGGGCGAGGGCAGCATCTGACCATCGCGGGCCGAAGGCGCACGGTCGGCAAAGAAGCGAAAATTCTCTGCTCCGCGCAGGGCCGCTTTGGACATGAAGCGCAGCGCCTGACCGGTGTCCCAGCACTCGCAGAGCGCGATTTCCTCGGCCCGTTCCACAATCCCATCTGCGATGCGGTGCAGGATCGCCTTGCGTTCGGTCGCGGGCAGGTCGCGCCATGCGGGGAAGGCGGCTTTGGCGGCCTGTGCGGCTGCATCTATGTCCTCGGACCCGCCGCGGGCCACCGAGCAGATCACGCTCTCATCCACCGGCGAGGTCGTTTCAAACGTCTGGCCGGAGGCGGCGGGGCGGGCCTCGCCGCCAATGAGGTTGGTGATGCCGGATTTTCGGTATTCTTCGAGAAAACCTGCGAGTTTGTCGAGGTTGACGGCGAGGTCGCTCATGCTGGGTCTCCTGTGCTCAGATGGTCGCGGATGCTGCCGCATTTGGGCGATAGGTCAGGGTCGATGTCGCGCATCTCGAGCGAGAGTGCGATTGGATGAGAGGCCATCACCGGCGCGAGAACGGCGCGGGCGGCGGCAAAGATTTCTTGGGTGGCGGCCTTGCGGGCCTCGAGCGAGCGACCGCCGCGCAGGCGCACCGAGATATCGAGATACATGTGATCGGGATTGCCATCAGCGATGCTGATGTGATCGGCGGCAATCGCGCGCACCCGCACGCCGGCCATGGGCAGGATGCCGGTATTGATCGCGGCGCGGCGCAGGGTGTCACACAGCTCTGGTAAGTCGACGAACTGCGCCAGGCGGGGCGCATAGTCCAAGGTGATATGGGGCATTCGGGTCCTCCTCCCAAACTGCTTAACATGTTATGTTTGTGCGGCATCCCTGTCAACGGGGGCGGTGAAAAATACTTAACTTTGATAAGTGATTGCCAAGTCTGGGTTTGGCGGCGATACAGGGGAGCATGACACATGCATTGCCCAGAACCGACAGATCCCTCCCGATTGCTTTGCTGCGCGCGCGCGAGCGGGTGATGGGGCCGGTGCGTCAGTTGTTGAACGGACAGGATCTGACCGAGCAGCAATGGCGGGTGCTGCGCGTGGTGCAGGAAAGCGGGCCGATTGATCCCACGCAAATCGCGGATCAGGCGTGTCTGTTGCTCCCAAGCCTCACGCGGATTCTGCAGAAATTGCAGGAAAAAGGGCTCATTGACCGGGCGCGGGATGAAACCGACCGGCGGCGGCAGGTGATTACCCTGACCGATGCGGGCATGCAGGTGATTGAGGCCAATATCGACGACAGCCTCGCCCTCATTGAGCGCACCCGCGAAAAGATGGGAGCCGAGGATTACGAGGCGCTGCTCGATCTGCTGCGCAAGCTCAACGGGCTTGATCTTTAGGGGCGTCTGAGCAGGATCTGCACGTCGGCCACATTGGTGCCTGTGCCGCCGATCGTTACCAAGGCATCTGCGGCCTTCAGGGCTGCATAGCTGTCGTTGTTGGCCAAGAGGGCCGCGGGATCAGCACCCGCGCGCGCGATCTCGGCCCAGGTGTCTGGTGTGACCAACCCACCTGCGGCATCTGTCGGCCCGTCGCGGCCATCGGTGCCCCCGGAGAGAAACACCCAGTCCCCTGCGAGGCTCTTTGCCGCCTGCGCGATCCTGAGCGCCAGCTCCTGATTGCGTCCGCCGCGTCCGGTGCCGCTGAGGCGTACGGTGGTCTCGCCGCCAAACAGGAGGGCCGTCGGGCGGTCCGGGGCGGGCGTTTGGGCCGTGTCCAGTATGCGCTGGGCTGCCTCAGCGACATCCCCGGTCAGGTCATCGACCAGATCCGGCACATGCCAGCCAAGGGCCTTGGCGTGATCGCGCATTGCTTCAAGGCTGAACCGGTTGGAACCGATCAGGACGTTTTGCGCAGCGGGCATCTCGCGCTCATCTTCGGGGGTCTCAAGATGGGTTTTGACCGCAGCGGGGAGCGCGTCCCAGAGGCCTTCGGCCTGCAAAAGCGCGCGAGCGTCGGCCTTCTGACCCAGGGGGGCAACCGTGGGACCGGAGGCGATGGCGCGTAGATCATCGCCGATCACATCCGAGAGGATCAGGGCCGTGACTTCGGCGGGTGCGGCGGCGCGACACAGACCGCCGCCTTTGAGCTGCGACAGCGCCTGACGGATCAGGTTCATCCGGTTGATCTCTAGTCCCGAGGCCAGCAGCATCTCGTTCACGGTGGCCTTGTCCGCAAGGCTGAGACCCGGAGCCGGGGCCACCATCAGCGCCGACCCTCCGCCGGAGATCAGCACAATCAGCTGATCTGCCGCGGTGAGGGTCTGGACAAGGGACAGCACCCGTGCGCCTGCGTCGGCGCTTGATTGATCGGGGACCGGGTGGGATCCGGCGATCACTTCGGCGCCAGGGACATCGGTGAGGTTTTCGGGATTGGTCACAACAAGCGCCGCTGCGGGCGGCTCTGCGAGCGCGGCGAGGGTTGCGCGCATCATTGGAACAGCGGCCTTGCCCACGGCGAGCACAATGCGCCGCCCACCCGGAGCCAGAGGCGCAATCGGCTCTGCTGCAAGCTGTGCAGCCACGGCGGCGGCGGGGTCGGCGCGTTGAATGGCGCAGTGGAACAGCTCCAGCGCGGTGTCTTGCATGCTCTGGGTCATCTGCGGCCTCTGTAGTTGTCCTTTGGGTTGCGGCATATTGCGCGGCCTTTTCCCGGCGGGTCAATGGGGCGCGGGAGCTGGCGCGACCGGCTTTCAAATCGAGCCTTATAATCCTTCATGCGAATGGGGGTATCATAGGGATTGGCCTGAGCGCCTTGGCGCGGTTTGATGGGCCTGCGAATTGAAAAGGTTATGCGATGACAAAACCCACCTATTATGCGCCCCATGGCGGGCTGCCGCCGCAGACCCAGCTCCTGACGGACCGGGCAATGTTTACCGAGGCCTATGCGGTGATCCCCAAGGGCACCAACAGCGATATTGTGACCAGCCTGCTGCCCTTCTGGGAGAAGGCCCGGTTCTGGGTGATCGCGCGGCCGCTGTCGGGCTTTGCCGAGACGTTTTCGCATTACATCGCCGAGGTTCTGCCCGGTGGTGGCTCCACACGGCCCGAAACCGAGGCAGGCGTGGAGGCGGTGCTGTTTGTGGTCGAAGGGCAGATGGAGCTGACCCTTGACGGGGCCACACATCAGATGCGCGAAGGCGGCTATGCCTTTGTGCCGCCAGCCTCGGATTGGAGTTTGAGGAACACAAGCGACGCGCCGGTGCGGTTTCACTGGATCCGCAAGGCCTATCAGGCGGTAGAGGGGCTTGAGGCGCCCGACGCCTTTGTCACCAACGAACAGGAGGTGACGCCCACGGCGATGCCCGGCACCGATGGCAAATGGGCGACCTCGCGCTTTGTGAACCCCGAGGATCTGCGCCACGACATGCATGTGACCATCGTGACCTTTGAGCCGGGCGCGGTCATTCCCTTTGCCGAGACGCATGTGATGGAGCATGGGCTTTACGTGCTTGAGGGGAAGGCGGTTTATCGGCTCAACCAGGATTGGGTCGAGGTGGAAGCAGGCGACTACATGTGGTTGCGCGCCTTCTGCCCACAGGCCTGTTATGCGGGGGGGCCGGGCAAGTTCCGCTATCTGCTTTATAAAGATGTGAACCGGCACATGCCGCTGGCGCCGCTGCGCTGAGTGACCTTCAACAGACTGTTATAAAATGAAAAAGGGCCGCGTGATGCGGCCCTTTTGCTTATTCTGGTGCCTCTCATTGCGCGTCGCGTGACGTGCCAAGCGATCCTTTGGAGTGGCCCGACATGCCGCCCGAGACCTCTTCGGTCGACTCGTCCGCCAGCTCTTCGGGCAGGATCAGGTTCAAGGCGATAGAGATCACGGCGGCGGGCAGAAGGCCGCTGGTCAGCAGGATGCGCGCGGTGTCGGGCATGTGCTGCAGCGCGCCGGGCTCCAGCTGCAGGCCAAGACCTACCGAGAGCGAAATCGCAAAGATCACCATGTTGCGCCGGTTCCAGTCCACATCCGACAGGATCGAGATCCCCGCAGCGACCACCATGCCAAACATCACGATGACACCGCCACCGAGCACCTCGATCGGGACCGTGCGAATGACCGCGCCGACCTTGGGAATGAGGCCACAGATGATCAGGAAGATCGCGCCGCAGGTGACAACATGCCGGCTCATGACGCCAGTCATGGCGATGAGGCCGACGTTCTGGCTGAAGGAGGTGTTGGGCATCGCGCCGAAGGCCCCCGCCAGCGCCGAGCCAAAGCCGTCGGCAAAGGTTGCGCCTTCGATTTCCTTGTCCGTGGCTTCGCGACCTGCGCCGCCTTTGGTGATGCCGGAAACATCGCCCACGGTTTCGACCGCGGATACAAAGGCCATCAGGCAGAAGCCCAGAATGGCGGCAAAGGAGAACTCAAACCCGTATTTGAACGGCTGCGGAAGAGCAAAGGCGGCGGCATTGCTCCAGCTGGCGCCAATCGAGTCAAAGCTGAGCATCCCCACCATGAGTGCGTAGATATAGCCGACAATCAGCCCCAGGAGCACAGCTGCCACGGAGAGCATGCCACGGGTGAAAAACTTGAGCCCGAGCGTGACCACGATCACCACAAGCGCCGCCGACCAGTTCAGAAGCGAGCCATATTCCGGCGTCCCGATGGCGGGCACACCGCCTGCGGCGTATTGGATGCCGACTTTGACCAGCGCCAGACCGATCATGGTGACCACAAGGCCGGTGACAAGTGGCGGCAGCGCAAAGCGGATGCGGCCAATCACCAGACCAAGGGCCGCGTGGAACAGCCCACCGATGAGCACGCCGCCAAAGAGCGCCGCCAGCGCATCCACGCCCTTGCCCGCAACCAGCGGAATCATGATCGGCAGGAAGGCAAACGAGGTCCCCTGCACGATTGGCAGCTTGGCCCCGACCGGACCAAGCGTCAGCGTCTGCATCAGGGTGGCGATCCCGGCAAAGAGCATCGACATCTGGATCAGGTACAAAAGCTCGGGAAAGTCGGGGGAGTTTGAGCCAAAGCCAAACCCGGCTGCCCCCGCCACGATGATTGCGGGGGTCACGTTGGAGACAAACATCGCCAGCACATGCTGGATGCCCAGCGGGATGGCTTTGCCCAGAGGGGGCATATAGTCGGGGTCGCGGAGCTGCTCCGGCGTCCCGATGGTTGTATCAGACATGTTCTGTTCCCTGTTGGTTGGGGGGATCTCCTGTCCTCATTGGGCGGGTCAGGATGATCCGGGGTGTGTGGCAGAGGCTATCCCTCCGCCGGTGCTGAAATTTCGGTGACGATCCAAGGCTCTTGGAACCAGTGTTCTTCGAGGTTGGCGCCATCGCCGATGCGGTCGATGACGATGTACTGACCGGGCTGCTGAAAGGGTGCGAGCACGCCATGCCAGGTGCCGCGATGCAGGTTGATCGACTGGCCCGGTGCGCTCAGGAAGGCTTCGGGCTGGCCGGGGCTGCCATCCGCGTCGGGGGCCACGATCACGATCATCGGCACGCCATCAAGCGGCACAAAGGCCTGGCTGCCCTCGGGGTGGCGTTCGACCAGCTCTACCTCGTAAGGGAGATGCCGCGCCTCGGAGACAAAGAGGCTGATGCCTGCGCGACCATCCGCAAAATCGAGCTGCGCGAGATCATGGTGGCGGCCGCATTTGCCCTGATTGATGATCTTGTCGGGCTCTGGCTTTGGCATCAGGAGATCGCCATAGGGGGCAAACGCCTCTGCCGTGAGGGGGCGGGCCGTGAGGGTGCGGCTCATGGCAGGAGGTCCATCAGGCGAAACTCTGCGATGCGCTCGACCTGTCTGCAGGCCTCGTCAAATTCCGCGGCGCGGTCATTGTCGATGCGGCGCTTGAAGGCCGCCATGATCGACGCCTTGTCGTGATCGCGCACCGCGATGATGAAGGGAAAGCCGTGCTTTTCCACGTAGGCGGTGTTGAGCGCGGTAAAGGTCTCGCGCTCCGCGTCGGTCAGAAGGTTGAGCCCGGCACTGGCCTGTTCCGAGGTGCTCTCGGCGGTGAGGCGTCCGGCAGAGGCGAGTTTGCCCGCAAGATCCGGGTGCGCGGTCAAAACGCCGAGGCGTTCGTCCTCGGATGCGCTGCGGAAGATCCGGCAGAGCGCATTATGCACGCCCGCCGCGCAATCATGCGCGGGTCCAAGTTCGAGATCAAAGGCGCGATCAGCAATCCAGGGGGAGTGCTCAAAGATTGACCCATAAGCGCCCACAAATGTGTCTCGGTCCATCTGGCTCGGGCGCTGGCGGCGCTGATGCGGATGCTCTGTGGCCCAATGTTCGGCGATATCGATGCGGCGCGGGCACCAGACGCCCGGATGGCTCTGGATATGGTCGATAAAGCGTTTGAGCGCGGCGATCTTGCCCGGACGCCCGATCAGGCGGCAGTGCAAACCGATGGTCATCATCTTGGGCGCCCCCGCCGCGCCTTCGGAGTAGAGCGTATCAAAGGCGTCGGTCAGATAGTCCCCAAAATCAGATCCCGTGACCCAGCCCGGCGCGGTGGCAAAGCGCATGTCGTTGGCTTCAAGCGTGTAGGGAATGATGAGCTGATCGCGCGCGCCCACCTCGAGCCAATAGGGCAGGTCGTCATCATAGGTGTCGGAGATATAGTCAAATCCGCCTTCCTCGGCGACGAGCCGCACCGTATTGGCGCTGCAGCGCCCGGTGTACCAGCCGCGGGGGCGGGTGCCGACCACTTCGGTATGTAGGCGGATCGCCTCTTTGATGGAGGCGCGCTCGTCGTCCTCGGCCATGTCCTTGTGTTCGACCCATTTGAGACCATGAGAGGCGATTTCCCAGTCGGCGTCCTTCATCGCCTTCAGCTGCTCGGGGCTGCGGGCAAGCGCACTGGCGACGCCGTAGATGGTCAGCGGGATGCCCGCGCCGGTGAACAGGCGGTGCAGACGCCAAAAGCCTGCGCGCGCGCCATATTCATAGATCGACTCCATGTTCCAGTGGCGCTGGCCCGGCCATTGCGCAGCGCCGGGGATGTCGGAGAGAAACGCCTCGGAGGCCGCATCCCCGTGCAGGGTGCAGTTCTCGCCCCCTTCCTCGTAGTTCAGGACAAATTGCACGGCGATCTTTGCGCCATTTGGCCAGGCAGGGTGGGGGGGCGTTGCGCCGTAGCCGCGCATGTCGCGGGGATAGCGTGTCACGTTGGGGTCTCCGGTTTTGAGTTCGTTTCATTGTTATACATGTGAAATGTCCCTTGGGCTTTACAGCAATTTTTGAAAGTGCTGTTTGATGCTCGTGCGTGCATCTCGGGCAGGGCGGGCGCATTATGGTGTGAAATTCAGCACCAAGGAGATGGCGCAGGGGCGACGCGGCCGCTGAGCCTCAGAGGAAAGGCGAGAGATGAGCGGATATCTGACCACACATGTTCTGGACACCGCGCGGGGCTGTCCCGCAGAGGGGATCGAGATCGCCCTTTATAAGGTGAGCGCCGGCGCGCGCGAGAAAGTTGCGCAGACCGTGACCAATAGCGATGGGCGCACCGATAGCCCGATCCTGCCTGCAGAGCGTTTTGCGACCGGCAGTTATGAGCTGGTGTTTTTCTGTGGCGACTACCTGCGTGCCACCGGCCAGGCGGGGGAGGACCCGCTGTTTCTCGATGAAGTGCCGATCCGGTTCGGGATGAGCGAGGCGGAGAGCCATTATCATGTGCCGCTACTGCTCTCGCCCTATGGCTACTCCACCTATCGGGGCAGCTGACGCATAGGTATGTGGGAAAAGAGGAAGGGGCGGGCTGCAGGGCACCGCCCTTTTTCATGTCCGAGGGGGGGCTCAGGCGGCGTCAGAGGGAAGGGAGGCGAGGATGTGATCGACCATGAAGTCCAAGAACAGGCGCACCTTGGGGTCCTGGTGGCGGCGGTGCATGTAAAGACAGGCCATCTGAATGGTGGCGGGAGGCTCATCTGGGAGCACCGGCACCAAGCGGCCTGACGCCAGATGTTCCGAGATTTCAAACACCGGTTTCAGGATGATGCCGTGCCCGTCGAGCGCCCATTGGGTCAAAACATCCCCGTGGTCTGATTCAAAAGGTCCGGTGACCGCCACACGGCGCAGCCCATCGGGGCCGTGCAGAGGCCATTGAAACTCTGGCGCGCCGGGGTAGCGCAGGTTCAGACAATCATGGGCGTCGGTTTTGAGCTCGGCGCTGGATGTTGGGGTGCCGCGCGCCTTGAGATAGGCCGGCGCGGCGCAGAGAACGCGCGGGCAGTCGGTGATCTTGCGGATCTTGAGGTTGGAATCCTCGGGCAATCCCAGAAAGAAGGCCGCATCAAGCCCCTCGGCAGCGAGGTCCAGTTTGCGATCCGACAGGCGCAGGCGAATATTGATCAAAGGATAGGCTGCATTGAACTGCGGCACGGCAGGCGCGATGAGGCGCTGGCCCAGCCCAAGGGGCGCTGCGACATAAAGCGTGCCACGCGGCGTTTGCGTCACGTTGGAGATGTCGGCTTCTGCCTCTTCGACGGCCTCCAGAATCTTGACTGCGCCGTGATAGAAGAGCTGCCCCTGTTCAGTGGGGTGCAGGAGCCGGGTGGTGCGTTGAAAAAGGCGCACCTTGAGGTGTTCTTCGAGCTGCGAAATCCGCGAGGAAGCCACGGCAGCAGAGATGCGCATGTCCCGTGCAGCAGCAGACATATTGCCAAGTTCGTAGACGCGGACGAAGGTGCGGATATTGTTCAGGTAGGCCATGTCGGGGATTTCATTGTTAGCTTATGTTTGAAGCAGCTTGGAATTTTTTCCTGATACACGAAAATACCGCGCGCGCCTAGGGTCAGGGCAAACGCGCAAGGAGTGAGCTATGCAAGAGCTTGTCATCATGTGGGACTGGCTGGGGTTTGCCGTCCGCTGGCTACATGTCATCACCGCGATCGCCTGGATCGGGTCGTCCTTTTATTTCGTGGCGCTGGATCTGGGGCTGCGCAAGGTGCCGCATCTTCCGGTGGGCGCGCATGGTGAAGAGTGGCAGGTGCACGGCGGTGGCTTTTACCACATCCAGAAATATCTGGTCGCCCCGGCCAATATGCCCGACCACCTGATCTGGTTCAAATGGGAGAGCTACGCCACCTGGCTCTCGGGGGCTGCGCTCCTGATGATCGTCTACTGGGCGGGCGGCGAGCTCTATCTCATTGACGCAAACAAGGCCGACCTGGCGCTGTGGCAGGGGATCCTGATTTCCGGCGCATCGCTGAGCGTGGGCTGGCTGGTCTATGACTTTTTGTGCAAATCCCCGCTTGGCGAAAAGCCGACCATGCTGATGGTGCTGTTGTTCGTGCTGCTGGTAGCCATGGGTTATGGTTACAACCAGATCTTTACCGGCCGGGCGGTGATGCTGCATCTGGGGGCCTTCACGGCGACCATCATGACGGCGAATGTGTTCTTTATCATCATGCCGAACCAGCGCATCGTGGTAAAAGACCTGCAAGAAGGGCGCACGCCGGATGCAAAATACGGCAAGATCGCCAAGCTGCGCTCGACGCACAACAACTACCTGACCTTGCCGGTGATCTTCCTGATGCTCTCCAACCACTATCCGCTGGCCTTTGCCACCGAGTACAACTGGCTGATTGCGGCGCTTGTGTTCCTGATGGGGGTGACGATCCGTCACTACTTCAACACGCGGCACGCGGGCGCGGGCAATCCGACCTGGACCTGGCCCGTGACGATCCTGCTGTTCATTGCCATCATGGCATTGAGCCAAGCGCCGCTGGTGCAGGACACCTATGAGGAGTCCGAGGCGCGTACACTGACCCAAACCGAGCTGGCTTTTGCTGGCTCGGAGCATTTCGAGGACGTGATGAATGTGGTGCCGGGACGTTGCGCCATGTGCCACGCGCGCGAGCCTTATTACGACGGCATCCGCCGCGCGCCCAAGAATGTGTTGCTCGAAACACCGGCAGATGTCGCCAAATACGCCCGGCAGATCTATCTTCAGGCCGGGGCGACCCATGCAATGCCGCCTGCAAATGTGACCTATATGGAAGAGGACGAGCGCGCGCTCATCCGTCAATGGTATGCAGATGGCGCGGCAGAGCTGCCCTTCTATCTGGCGGGCAACTGACCCTCTTCCTCCCCCTTGCCCTCCGCTATGTCCCCACATTGATCCGGGGCACCGGATCTCGCTGACCGCCCGACCTTGCGTTGCTCCCAAAAGGGGCGCGACGCGGGCCTGCGCTGGGCGCTGGGGCTCTCTCCTAGTTTACGAAAGGCGAACCTGATGTCCGCTGATGCCAAGATCCTGCGTGGCCGCACGCTGACTTTTCATGCCGAGCCCAACGGGCCAGATGATACCGCGGCCTATACCTGTCTCGAGGATGGCGCGCTGCTGATCCGCGATGGTCGCATTGCCGCTCATGGGGCCTATGCCGAGGTTCTGCGCGCCGCGCCCGAGGCCGAGGTGGTCGATCACCGCCCACATCTGCTGATGCCGGGCTTTATCGATCTGCATCTGCACTTTCCGCAGGTACAGGTGGTGGCCTCTTGGGGCGAGCAGCTGCTCGATTGGCTCAACACGTATACCTTCCCCGCCGAGGTGCAGTTTGCCGACAAGACCCATGCGGACCGGATGGCGCGTGCGTTCTTTGATCTGGTTCTGAGCCACGGCACCACCACCGCGGTGGCCTTCTGTTCGGTGCATCCCGCCTCGGCCGAGGCCTATTTTGCCGAGGCAGCGCGCCGCAACATGCGGATGATTGGCGGCAAGGTGATGATGGATCGCAACGCCCCCGACGGGCTGCGCGATACGGCCCGACAGGGCTATGACGAAACCAAGGCTCTGATCGAGCGCTGGCACGGCAAGGGGCGGGCCTCCTACGCGATCTCGCCGCGCTTTGCGATCACCTCGACCCCGGACCAGCTGGAGATGGCAGGTGCCCTGGTGGCAGAGCACCCGGATGCCTATGTGCAGACACATCTCTCGGAAAATCGAGACGAGATCGATTTTACACTGAGCCTGTATCCGGATGCGCCAGACTACCTTGGCATCTACGAGCGCTACGGGCTGGTGCACGACAAGACACTCCTGGGCCATGCAATCCATCTGGAACCGCGCGAGATTGATCTGCTGGCGGAGGTGGGTGGCAAGCCGGTGTTCTGCCCCACGTCCAACCTGTTTCTCGGCAGCGGACTCTTTGATGACGGGGGACTGCGGGCCAAGGGCATCCAGAACGGGATCGCCACCGATATCGGGGCGGGCACCAGCTATTCGATGCTGCAGACCCTCAATGAAGGCTACAAGATCCTTCAACTGCAAAACCAGAAGCTTCACCCACTGAACGCGTTCCACTGGATCACCCGTGGCAATGCCGAAGTCCTGGGGCAGCTGCAGGAGATCGG